>NZ_JAQMHU010000010.1:0-120096 GCF_028307415.1 Curtobacterium uvaldense
GTGCACCAGGGCACCCGTGTGCCCGGTGACGACCCTGCAGGTCGTCGCCCCCTGCCCTCCCGACGCCCCGGCCGACGTCTCGTCGCCATGCTCGGTGCCGCGCTGCTCGTCGGCGCCGGTGTGTCCGCCACCACCGCGGTCGTCGCGGCCGAGCCGGCGTCGGCTGCGGTCTCGGCGCTCGACAACGGTCGGCTCGTCTGCAACCAGAACACGCTGTACGCCGTGGACGGCACGGGCAAGGTCATCGCGGTCGACATCACCCCCACGACCGATGCCGGGAAGAACGTCCCCGTCACCGAGCTCGGGGCCGAGGGCAACAACGGCCTCGGCATCTCGCGCGAGGGCGTCTCGATGTTCGGCGCCGCCAACGGCGGGACCGCGACCATCAAGCAGTACGACCCGAAGACCGGGCAGGTCCTCGCGACCATCCCGACCGACGGGGTGCACACCGTGATCCGTGGCGCGGTCAACCCGGTCACCGGCATCTACTACTACGGCGACGCGACCCGGATCTGGGCGTACGACCCGACAGCCGGCAAGCTGCTCGGCCAGGTCGGCACCCTGACCGGCATGACGACGACGAACTCGACCGGCGGCACCGGCGTCAACGGTGACTTCGCGTTCAGCTCGCGCGGGCTCATGTTCGTCGTGGCCGCGCACAAGGTCTACCGCGTCGACACCACCGAGCTGCCGACGACGGCGATGCCGTCGGGCGGCCGCAACCTGTCGACGACCGAGATCGGGACGCTGCCGAACGGCACGAACAGCCCCGGCATCGCCTTCTCGTCGGACGGGTACCTCTACGTCTCCTCGTCCGCGACCGCGACCAACGGTGTCAAGACGACGACGGTGTTCCAGCTCGACCCGACGTCGGGTGCCGAGCAGCGTCGCTTCGCGATCACCGGCGACTTCGGCGCGACCGACCTCGCCACCTGCAACTACGCCGACACCCTGACCGGACAGGCCTCCGTCGACGACCGCTGGAAGGACACCGACCAGTTCGCGCTGTCCATCGCCGGTCAGGGCATCCAGGCCACCACGCCCGGTGCCTCGGGCACGACGAGCGGCACCGCGACCGGTGTCCAGTCGAAGACCGCCGGTGCCCTGCTGACCACGCCGGACAAGGACTACACGGTCACGCAGCAGCCCGCAGGCACGACCGACCCCGCGGACTACGACACGACGTGGCAGGCCGTCGACCTGTCGACGAAGCGCACCGTCGCGAGCGGTACCGGCGGCACGGCGGTGTTCCGGTTCCCGCAGGCGACCACCGCCGACGGCACCGACGTCGTCGTCACGTTCACCAACACGCTCAAGCTCGCGCACGTCGTGACGAAGCCCGACGCCTACAGCACCCCGGTCGGGACGAAGCTGGACGTCGCCGCTGCAGGTGTGCTCGGCAACGACTCCGGGACGGGCCTGACCCTGCAGTCCACGGGCGCCCCGGCGCACGGCACCGTGACGACCTCGGCGGACGGGAGCTTCACATACACCCCGGCGAAGGGCTTCTCCGGCACCGACCAGTTCACGTACACCGCGGCGGACGGTTCCGGCCGCACGTCGACGAGCACGGTCACGGTCACCGTCTCGCCCAGCGGCGCCGACGACGCCTTCCCGGTGCGCGCCGGCGGGACCGCGACGGCGGACGCAACCACGGGCCTCCTGGCCAACGACGACGGCAGCGACCTGACCATCACGAGCCACACCGACCCGACGCACGGCACCCTCGAGCTCGGGGAGGACGGGTCCTACCGGTACACCCCGGCCCCCGGCTTCTCGGGCACCGACTCCTTCGCCTACACGGCGACCGACGGCAACGGCACCACCACGACGGCGACCGTCACCGTGACGGTGCTGCCCGCGGCCGGCGCCGACGCGATCACCGTGACCGCCGGCGGACCGACCACCGTCGGTGCGCCGGGCCTGCTCGGCAACGACCAGGGCACCGACCTGACCGTCACCGGCTCGACCCAGCCCGCACACGGCACGGTCACCGTCGGCAAGGACGGCTCGTACACCTACACCCCGGCCGACGGCTACTCCGGTGACGACACCTTCGACTACACGGTCACCGACGGCAACGGGAAGTCCGACACCGTCACCGTGACCGTCCTCGTGCGCCCCGCGGCGGTCGACGACACGATCACGCTGCCCGCAGGCGGCACCGCCACGGCGACGACCCGCGCCGACGGCGTCCTCGGCAACGACCGCGGCACCGGCCTGACGATCCGCTCGAACACCGAGCCGACGCACGGTTCGCTGACGCTGGCACCCGACGGCACCTACTCCTACGTGCCCGCGACCGGGTTCTCCGGCACCGACACGTTCACCTACCAGGCCACCGACAGCGCCGGCACGGTCGTCAGCGGCACCGTCACCGTGGTGGTCGTGCCCGTCGCTGCCGACGACCGCGCCGCGACGACGGCGAACGATCCCGTCGCGTTCGACGTGACGAGGAACGACACCGGTACCGACCTCACGCCGAGGATCGCCACGGCTCCGGCCCACGGCACCGCGGTCGTGAACGGGGACGGCGCCGTCGAGTACACCCCGGCCCGTGACTGGTCCGGCACCGACACCCTCTCCTACACGGTGACCGACGGCTCCGGCCGGACGTCGCAGCCGGCGACCGTGACGATCGCGGTCTCGCCGACCGCCCGCCCGGACACCACCTCGACGACGGCCGGCACCCCGGTCACCGTCGCGGCGACGGCCATGACGAGCAACGACTCCGGTACCGGGCTCACCGTCACCGGCGTGGGCAAGGCCTCGAACGGCACGGTCGTGCTCGACGCGGACGGCAACGCCGTGTTCACCCCGGCCGACGGCTTCTCGGGTACCGGCTCGTTCTGGTACGACGTCCGTGACGCCTCGGGCCGCACCGACTCCACCTGGGTCGTCGTCGTGGTCGGACCGCAGGCCACCGCGGACTCCGCGACCGTCCCGGCGTCCACCACGCTGACCGTCCCCGTGGCGGAAGGCGTCCTGGCGAACGACCACGGCACCGGGCTGACCGCGACGATCGACGAGCAGCCGCTGCACGGCACGGTCGACCTCGCCGCCGACGGCTCGTACACGTACACGCCGACCGTGGACTGGTCGGGCTCGGACCGCTTCACCTACACGGCGAAGGACGCGTCCGACACCGACGAGGAGAGCACCGGTCTCGTGACGATCACCGTCACGCCCCGCACCGAGGACGACCGGATCCGCACCACGGCCGACCAGCCCGTCACGGTGACCTCGGGTGACCTGACCGGCAACGACCACGGTTCCGGCCTCACCGTCACGTCGGTCGGGCAGCCCAGCGCCGGCACCGTCGTGCTGAACGCCGACGGCACCGTCACGTACACCCCGGCTCCGGGGACCTCGGGCACGGCGACCTTCCCGTACGGGGTCACCGGCGCGAACGACGAGCAGGCCGCGGGCACCGTCACGGTGACCATCACGCCCGTGGTCGCCGCGACCGCTGCCGACGCCACCGCCGACGGCACCCTCGTGGTGCCCGCAGACGAGGGCGTGCTCGAGGGCGCGACCGGCACCGGCCTGACCGTCACCGACAACACGGACCCGGGCCACGGCACCGTCGAGGTCGGCAAGGACGGCTCGTACACGTACACGCCCGAGCCGGGGTACTCCGGAAAGGACACCTTCGACGTGACGATCACCGACGGCTCCGGGAACACCACGACCGGCACCGTCACGATCACCGTCGCACCGAAGGCCGTCGACGACACCGCGACGACCACGACGGGGACCCCGATCGACGTCGCCGTGACCGAGAACGACAAGGGCACCGCGCTCCGGGTGACCGGCGTCGGCACGGCTGCGAACGGCACCGTCCGGATCTCCGACACGACCGGCACCGGCGGCACGGTCGCCCGCGACACCGGCGTGACCTACACGCCCGCCGACGGGTTCTCGGGCACCGACGCCGTCACCTACACGGTGACCGACGGCACCGGCTCGACCGCGACCGCCACGGTGCGCGTCACCGTCGCACCCACCGCGACCGACGACGTGCTGCAGACCACCTCCGGCACCCCGCTCGCGCTCGGCGGGACCGTGCTGACCGGGAACGACCACGGCACCGGGCTGACGGTCACGGACCACTCCGCTCCGCGCCACGGCACGGTGACCACCGCGGCCGACGGCTCGCTCGTCTACACGCCGACGACGGGCTGGTCCGGCACGGACACGTTCACGTACACCGTGACCGACGCCTCCGGGCAGACCGCGACCGCCACGGTCACGGTCCTGGTCGGCAACGTCGCGACGGCCGACCACGGCACCACCACCACGAACGGCACGCTGCGGGTGTCCGCGGCCTCGGGCGTCCTGACCGACGACTCCGGCGCGGGGCTCTGGGCGAAGATCGACCGGCAGCCGGAGCACGGCACGGTCGAGCTCCACAAGGACGGCTCGTACGTGTACACGCCGGCTGCCGGCTTCTCGGGCACCGACACCTTCACGTACACCGCGGTGGACGCCGAGGGCTCGACGTCGACCGGCCTCGTGACGATCACCGTCACGCCGGTCGCGACCGACGACCGCACCAGCACCGCCGCCGGCACCCCGGTGACGGCGGTCGACCCGGGCGTGCTCGGCAACGACCACGGCTCGGCCCTGCGGGTCGTGTCCGCGGGGACGGCGCGGCACGGAACGGTCCGCATCGCCGGCGCAGGGACCTTCGTCTACACGCCGGACCAGGGCTTCTCGGGTGTGGACTCGGTCACGTACCGCGACCACGACCTGGAGGGCCAGGCCGCGGACGCCACCGTGTGGATCACCGTCGGGATCGACGCCGTCGACGACAGTGCACGGACCGTCGCGGGCACCCCGGTCGCCCGTGACGCCCGGCACGGCCTGCTCGGCAACGACCGGGGGACCGGCCTGACCGCCGCCCTCGACCGGAAGCCCGCGCACGGCACCGTCTCGGTGCAGCGCGACGGCTCGTACCTGTACGAGGCCGCGGACGGCTTCACCGGCACGGACCGGTTCACCTACACGGTGACCGACGCCTCCGGGCAGACGACGACGGCCACCGCGGTCATGACGGTCGTCGCGGCCGCCACCGCCACGGACGACTCGGCTGTCGGTGCCGTGGGCCACCCGGCCAGCCTCCGTCCGACGGACAACGACCACGCCAGCGGCGGAGCGCACTTCGTGGCGACGACGCTGCACCTGGTCGACCCGGCCACCGGCGCACCGACCGACCGGGTCGTCGTGCAGGGCATGGGCACCTGGCAGGTCGACCGTGGGCAGGTCGTGTTCACCCCCGAGCACGGCTGGGCAGCGCGCACCTCGATCGACTACACGGTGCTGGACAGCGCCGCACAGCTGGTCCGCGCGACCATCGAGGTGTCCTACCCGACCGGGATCGCAGCGGTCGCGCACGTCGCGAAGCTCGCCTTCACCGGCACCACGGGACTCGTCGGACTCGGCCTGGCCGCGGTCGCGATGGTCCTGGCCGGGGCGTTCCTCGTGGTCCGCCGCCGAGGTGACGGCGCCGCCGTCGTGACGGGGACGCGCCGCCGCAGCGGGTCCTGACGACCGCACCCCACCACCGGACGGGAGGCCCGGACCACGTCAGCCGACAGGCGCACGTGATCCGGGCCTCCCGTCCGTCGTCCGTGGTCGCGACCCGACGTCGGGTCGCCGTGCCCTCGGGGGTCAGTGGACGGGCCCGTGGCGCGCAGCGCTCACCTGATGGGTGCGATGAGCTGCGGGCCGTCGTTCCGCACGCTGTTCACCGCGCGGGAGACCTCGTACTGCTCGAGCCCGGCCGCGACCGCGAGCGACTCGTGGTCGAGCAGTGCGAGCAGGTCGTCGGAGCCGAGGTCGCCGTCGAGCCAGTCGTCGTAGCCGTCCGGGGTGAGGAACGCCGGCATCCGGTCGTGGACCTCGCCGGGCGCGACGTGCGCGTCGCGGGTGATGATCGCGAGCGACAGCCGCCACTTGTCCGGGTCGTCCTCGGGCTTCGTCGGGTCCGGCCAGGCGCTCACGATGCCCGCCATCGCCAGTGCGCCGTCGGGCTCGTGCACGAAGTGGGGCTCCTTGCCGTCCTCGCGCACGACCCACTCGTAGTACCCGAGCGCGGGGACGATGCACCGGTTCGTGGCGAACGCGCGCTTGAACATGCCGCTCGTCGCGACCGTCTCGATGCGGGCGTTGATCGGCTTCGGCCGCTGCTTCCGGAAGTCCTTCGCCCAGCTCGGAACGAAGCCCCAGCTGATCTGCGGGAGCTCGCGCTGCCCGTGGCGCTGCCGGACGGCGTACACGGGGTCGGTCGGCGCGACGTTCCAGCTCGGGGCGAGGCCGGCGTGCACCTCGCCGGTGTCCTCGTCGACGTGCTCGGTGCGCGCCGCGAGCTCACCCACGAGCTCGGGCAGCAGATCAGCCGTGGTGTCGGAGACGACGAACCTTCCACACATGCGCCCAGTGTGCCCGCCGCGGCCGACAGTGGTGCGGGCGCGCAGCCGTCACTCGCCGGGCAGGCGGACCTTCGACCCGTGGGGGTGCCGGCGCCAGAGCGGACGGTGCCCCGGCGTGGTTGGTGCCGCCTCGAGCGCCGCGAGGCGGGCACGTTCGGCGAGTCCGAGCCGCGCCACCATGTCCGGGAGTGTGAGGAGGTACACGAAGGGCCACAGGATCACGAAGACCTCGACCTGTCCGGAGACGAGCGCCGTGATCCCGCCGGAGGCCGCCCCCACCAGGAGCGGCCCGAGCCGCGAGAGCCGTCGCACGAGTCCACGCTGCAACAGCGGCACGTCGATCAGGACGGCCTCGCGGTCCTCGGGCGCGATCGGCTGCGCTCGCCGGCCGATGTAGGGCTGCACCGACCACCGGACGGACAGCTGCCAGTCGGGTCGCACCTGTCGCCCGTTGATCCGGAGCTCGGGACCGATGTCGCGAGCCGTCGGGAAGCAGGAGTACGCCACCGCGAGGACTCCGAGCGTCGCGAAGGTGATCGCGACGACCGGGCGGAGGACACCGGGGCCCACCCAGGCCCACGCCCACTCCGTCGCGACGAACACGACGAGGGCGACCGCGGCGACGGCTCCCGCGGACCACAGGGCACGACGGGCCCGCGCCGGGTCGACGACCTCCCAGAGGCGCCCGCGCAAGACCTGCCAACCGAGCCGGTACACGGACCCCTTCTACGCCGCGAGGCTGCGAGGACCGGCCGCTGCTAGCGTGCCCGGGTGGACGACGAACAGCGCTGCCCCTGCCTGAGCGGCAACCCCTACGGCGAGTGCTGCGGCCCCCTGCACGCAAGTGCCGCCGCTCCGACCGCCGAGCGGCTCATGCGCTCCCGGTTCACCGCGTTCGCGCTCGGGCTGCCGGAGTACCTGTTGCTCACCTGGCACCCGCGGACCCGGCCGGACGAGCTGACGCTCGACCCGTCGCAGCGCTGGACGCGCCTGGACATCGTGTCGACCCGGTCGGGAGGCCCGTTCGACTCCGCCGGGCAGGTCACCTTCCGCGCGTGGTGGCGCACCGACGACGACCGCGGGACGCTCGAGGAGACGAGCGAGTTCGTGCGGGAGCAGGGGCGGTGGTTCTACCTGGACGGGGTCATCGCCTGAACCGCGGTTCACCGTCGACGGCGTGGTCGCCTGAACCGTGGTGCCTGAGCGCTGATCGTCAGGTGGTGATGGTCGCCGGCAGCCCGACCGCGAGCCGCATCGCCCGTCGGACCGCGGCCTCGTCCGGCAGCAGTTCGGTGTCGTCGCCGGACACGAAGAACCGGATCTGCCCGATCGCCTGCTCCGTCAGCATGTCGAGCCCGTTGAGCACCCGGCCCCCGGCAGTGGCCCAGCGTCCGGCCGCGGCGGTCGGCCAGGGCTCGTAGGCGACGTCGAACAGCACCGCGTCCGGCCCGGAGGGCAGCAGCTCGAGCGGGTCGGCCGCGCCGCCGGGCAGCGTCGACACGAGGAACCCGTGCCGCGTCCCCGGCAGCGAGTCGATCGGCAGCACCTCGAGCGTCACCCCGAGGCGCACCGCCAGGTCCACGAGGGAGCCGGCCTTCGCGGTGTCGCGGAGGAAGAGCCGCACGTCGACCGCGCCGAGCCGCACCGCAGCCGCGAGGGCGCTCGCCGCAGTGGCCCCACCGCCGACGATCGTGGCCTCGCCCGGCAGGTGTCCGAGTGCCTCCACCGGTCGGACGATGCCCTCGACGTCGGTGTTCGCGCCGGCCAGGACGACGCGGTCGCCCTCCTGCCGGAACGCCACGGTGTTGGCCACCCCGAGCTCGTCGACGAGCGGGGTGGTGCGGTCGAGCATCGGCAGGACGTCCCGCTTGAGCGGCATGGTCAGGCTGAGCCCGCGCCAGTCGGGACCCAGCCCCGCGACGAACGCGTCGAGCCCACCGGAGGCGACCTCGTGCCTCCCGTACGTGAACGGCAGCCCGAGCACGTCGTAGGCCGCCGCGTGCAGCGTGGGGGAGAGCGAGTGCGCGATGGGGGAGCCCAGCACGGCCAGCCGGGTCCGGTCGGGGTCGGTGAACTCCACGTCCGGAGCCTAGCCGCTCAGCACCCTCGACTGGGGTGCTTAGGGTAGCCTTACCTGTGTGATCCGAACCTCCCCCTCAGCGCGCCGCGTCCGCCGCGTGCTCGCGGCCGCCGGCGCCGTCGTCGCCGCGTCCCTCGTCCTCGCCGGGTGCACCTCCGGCTCCTCGTCGCCCGCCGCGTCCGACGGTGCCTCGGGCTCGGGCGGCGCGTTCCCCGTCTCGATCCAGACCGCACTCGGCACGACCGAGATCCCCTCGCAGCCGAAGCGCGTCGTCGCCCTCGGCTGGGGTGACGCGGAGACAGCGCTCGAACTCGGCGTGCAGCCCGTCGGCGCCAGCGACTGGCTCGCCTTCGGTGGCGACGGCGTCGGGCCGTGGCTCAAGGACGCGTACACGAAGAAGCCGACGATCATCCAGACGCTCGAGCCCAGCTACGAACAGATCCTCAAGCTCAAGCCGGACCTGATCCTCGACACGAAGAGCTCGGGCGACAAGGACCGCTACGCGAAGCTCTCGGCGATCGCGCCGACCGTCGCGGTGCCGAAGGGCGGCGCGAACTACCTCACCACCACCGAGCAGCAGGTCGACCTCGTGTCGCGTGCGCTCGGCAAGGAGTCCGAGGGCAAGAAGCTGCTGACCGACCTCGACGACGCGTACGCCGCGGCGCGGAAGGCGCACCCCGAGTTCGACGGCAAGACCGCCGTCGTCGGTTCGTACACGGCGGACGGCTTCGGCGCGTACGCCTCGAAGGACAGCCGCTCCACCTTCATGCAGCAGCTCGGCTTCACCATCCCCAAGGCCGTCGACCAGCAGGCCGGCGACGCGTTCTCGGTGAGCCTGTCCGAGGAGAACCTCGACCTGCTCGACGCAGACCTGACCGTCGTCCTGCCGATCTACGTCGACGCGTCGAAGGCCGAGTCCGACCCGCTGTTCCAGAAGGTGCCGTCGGTCGAGGCCGGGCACTCCATCGTCGTCGACGACGCGGACGTGTCGAACGCGTTCTCGCTCGGCACCACCGCCGCCATCGAGTGGGCGCTGGACCGGCTGCCGGACGAGTTCGCGAAGAAGCTCGGCTGACCGACAGCCACAGGGGGAGTACGGGAGACGCCGGGTCGCGAGTCGCGACCCGGCGTCTCCCGTTGCGTGCGTCCCTCGTTGCGTGCGTGCGTGCGTGCGTGCGTGCGTGCGGGGGCGTGGCGACCGGCGGTGACGGATGGTGCGCGGTCGCCGGACGGGAGGCACGGTGCGGGCCGGCACCGCGCCTCCCGTCCGACGTCTGGTGCCGTTCCGCGCGTTCCGCTACGCGGCGGTGAAGGTGGAGCCGATGAAGGCGAAGAGCAGGGCGATGAGCGGCAGCGAGCCCTGCACGAACGCCGAGTTCAGGTACCGGCGACCCGTGCCGGCCAGGACGACCGCGGCGCCGAGCATGCTCGCGCTCGAGAACACCACGAGGGTCCACCCCGTCGCACCGCTGCCGGTGACGACCAGCACGACGCCGAGGATCGCGCCGATCGCGAGGAACAGGTTGTAGAAGCCCTGGTTGAACGCGAGGGAGCGGGTGGCCTGTGCCTCGGACTCCGAGGCGATGCCGAACACGCGACGCACGCGAGGACTCGTCCATGCGACGGACTCGAGGAAGAAGATGTACACGTGCACGAGGCCCGCGAGGACCGCACACACGCCCGAGATCACGAGCAGGACCGACATGGCCTCCATTCTCGCAGCCCCGGAGCAGTGCTCGTGTCCGTCCGTCACACCAGCCCGCTCGGCGGAGGGCCGCCGGTAGGCTCGGGCCATGAGTGCCGACGAGTCCACACCCGTCCACGACGATGCGGTCGCCGAGCTGGCGAGCATCCGGCAGAGCATCGACAACATCGACGCCGCCGTGATCCACATGCTCGCCGAGCGCTTCAAGTACACCCAGCGGGTCGGTTACCTGAAGGCCGAGGCGGGCATGCCGGCCGCCGACCCGGGGCGTGAGCAGGTGCAGGTCGCGCGGCTCCGACAGCTGGCCGCCGAGTCGCACCTCGACCCCGCGTTCGCGGAGAAGTTCCTGAACTTCATCGTCGCCGAGGTCATCCACCACCACGAGCGCATCGCCGGCGGCGAGCGGTGAGCGGGCCTGCTGCCGGGATCCCAGCCGACGGCTTCCCCCAGGATCTCGCCGACCTGCACCTGCTCGTCGGGTCGTACACGGCGACGGGTGGTGGGAACGCGACCGGCATCTCGGTCGTGCACGGGACCACCGCCTCCACCGTCGCCGTGATGGACGACCCCTCGTTCCTCGCGCTCTCCGGCGACCGGGTCTACGCCGTGTCCGAGACCGCGGACGGTCGTGTCTCGGCCTTCCGGTACGCCGGTGGTGCGCTCGAGCACCGGTGGGATGCCGACGCCGGTGGTGACGCGCCCTGCCACGTGCGGGTCGACCCCTCCGGTGCGCTCGTCGTCACGAACTACGTCTCCGGCACCGTGACGGCCGTGTCGCTCGAGGCCGCAGAATCACACGCCGCCTCGGTGACCGCGAGCGACGGCGTCGTCGGGACCCACGGGAGCGCGGACCGGGTCGTCGTCCCCGAGTCGGCGCTCGTCACCGGCGTGCTGCCCGACGTCGAGGGGCCCGTCGAGGACCGGCAGGAGGGGCCGCACGCCCACCAGTCGATCGCGACGCCCGACGGCACGGTGCTCGTCGCGGACCTCGGCGGCGACGCACTCCACGAGTTCCGGGTGACGGCTGACCCCGCGATCGACCTCGTGCGCGTGCACCACCTCGGGCCCGGGGTCGGGCCGCGGCACATGGCGTGGCTCGGGGCCGGGGCCGACGCGGATCTCGTCGTCGCGGGTGAGCTCGATGGACGCGTGTACCGCCTGCGCCGCGACGGCTCCGGGACGCTGCGGCCGATCGCCTCGGCGCCGGCGTTCGACGGCGAGGTGGGGGAGTCGCTCCTCAGCCACGTCGAGGTCGACCGGGCCGGACGGGTCGTCGTCGCGGTCCGAGGCCGCGACCTGATCGTGGTGCTCGACACCGCGGACGACGGGCTGACCGTCGTCGGGTCGGCGTCGTGCGGCGGCGTCTGGCCGCGGCACTTCGCGCAGGTGCCCGGGTACCTGCTGGTGGCCAACCAGATGTCCGACGCGATCGCCGTGCTGCCCATCGGGGCGGACGGGGTGCCGGGCGAGACCGTGGCGCAGATCGCCGTCGGGTCGCCCGCGTGCATCGTGCCGGTGCCGGCCCGGTCGTGACCGAGGTCGGGGCTGGGGCCGGCGCTGGTGCCGGGGCCGGGGATGGCGCTGGGGCGCCCGTGCCCGTGCCCGTGCCCGTGGCCGGTGCGTCGGGCGTGCTCGCCGACGGGTACCGCCTGGTGGTCGGGCCGCCGCCGCTGGACGACTACCTGCGCCTGCGACGGGACTCCGGTCTGTCACCGAAGGACGCTGCGCAGGGTGCCGGGGCGATCGCGGGGAGCTGGTCGGCCGTGCACGTCGTCGACACCGACGGGGTCCCCGTCGCCATGGGCCGCACGATCGGGGACGGCGGGTGGTACTTCCACATCGCCGACATCGCCACCGATCCGGACCACCAGCGCCGGGGGCTCGGAAGGGTCGTCGTCGAGTGGCTCGTGGCGGACATCCGGTCCCGCGCGCCGGAAGGCGCCTACATCACGCTCGTCGGGGACCCGCCCGGTCAGCGGCTCTACCGTTCGCTCGGGTTCGAGGACGTCGCGCCGAGCCTCGGGATGGCGCTGCCGCTGCGCTGAGGGGCCGGGCGTCAGCCGTGGACGACGTTGGCGAAGGGCCGGCCCGCTGCCAGCGCGGACACCTGGCGTCGCACGAGCTCGAGGGTCCGCGGCACGCTGAGGTCCGTGTTCCCACCGACGTGGGGCGTCAGCACCGTGTTCGGCGTCGTCCAGAGCGGGTGCCCGGCCGGGAGCGGCTCCGGGTCGGTCACGTCGAGCGCTGCCGACAGCCGCCCGCGTTGGAGCTCCGCGACCAGGGCATCGGTGTCGACGACCCGCCCGCGGGCGACGTTCACCACGAGGGCTCCGTCGGGCAGCGCAGCGAGCAGGTCTCGGTCGACGAGGTGTTCGGTCTCGTCGGTGAGCGGGGTGATGAGCACGAGGACGTCCGTCCGGGCCGCGAGCTCCGGGAGCTCCCCGAACGCGTGCACGTACCGCCCGTCCTGCTCCCGCGCAGTGCGGGCCACGACGGTGACGTCGCACCGCATCGCCTCGAACCGCGTGGCGATCGCAGCGCCGATCGCCCCGTGACCGACCACCGTGACCCGACGATCCGCGAGCGATCGAGTGGTGCGGACGGCCCACACCCCTGCGGCGCGGTCGGCCTGGAACGTGTGGATCTCGCGGAGCGAGGTCAGCGCCAGACCGACCGCGAGCTCGGCCGTCTCGTCGTCGTGGATGCCGCGGCCGTTCGCGACCTGCGCGTGTGCCGGGGCGTGCGGCAGCGCGTGCTCGTACCCGGCACTCGGCAGCTGCAGGAGTCGCAGGTTCGGCAGGTCGTGCACGAACTGCCACCGGTGACGACCCGCGAAGTAGAACGGCAGCAGCGTGAGCGCGACGTCCTCGGGGCGGTCGTACGGGCCTTCGACGTCCCACACGTCGAGCTCGACGCCGTCCGGCACGGGGCCGAACCGGTCGACGAGCTCGACGAAGGGCAGGGTGACGATCGGCATGCGGTCGCGGTGCTCCTGGTCGCCGTCAGCTGTCGGTGCGCGGCGAGAACGAACCGTGGTCGTCGAGCGGCCCGCGCCCGACGTAGCCCTCGGTGACGTCCTCGACGATCACGTCGCCGAAGCGCGCCGGCAGCGTCGCGCCGTGCGTGCCCCGCAGCTCGTCGATCGACGCCTCGAACGCGCCCTGCACCTCGAGCGTGCCGGACGAGGCGTCCGTCACACCGATGCGCAGCACCGGGAAGCCGCGACCCTCGCACAGCCCGCGGAACCGCACGTCGTCCTCGCGGCGCACGGTCACGATGACGCGACCCGTCGACTCCGAGAACAGCGCGGTCGCCGTGTCGACGCCGTCGCGCTCCTCGAGCTCGTCGAGCACCACGCGTGCGCCGATCCCGAAGCGCAGGACCGACTCGGCGAGGGACTGGCCGAGGCCGCCGTCCGCCAGGTCGTGGGCGCTCGTGAGCAGCTGCTCGCCGGATGCCGCGTGCAGCAGCTCCGCCAGGGCCTTCTCGCGGTCGAGTTCCACCGCCGGCGGGCGACCACCGAGGTGCCCGTGGACGGTGCCGGCCCACGCCGAGCCGTCGAGCTCGAGGCTCGTCGTGCCGAGCAGGTACACGTTGTGGCCGTCGTCCTGCCAGCCCGAGGGCACACGCAGGGCGACGTCGTCGATGATGCCGAGCACACCGACGACGGGCGTCGGGTGGATCGGGGTCGTGCCGGTCTGGTTGTAGAACGACACGTTGCCGCCGGTGACCGGGATGCCGAGCTCCATGCAGCCGTCAGCCAGGCCCTCGACGGCCTCGGAGAACTGCCACATCACCTCGGGGTTCTCCGGCGAGCCGAAGTTCAGGCAGTCGGTGACCGCGGCGGGGACGGCGCCGGTGACGGCGACGTTCCGGTACGCCTCGGCCAGCGCCAGGCGCGCGCCCTGCTTCGGGTCGAGCTGGCAGTAGCGGCCGTTGGCGTCGGTCGCGACGGTGACGCCGAGCCCCGTCTCCTCGTCGACGCGGATCATGCCGCCGTCGTCGGGGAAGGACAGCGCGGTGTTGCCGAGCACGTAGGTGTCGTACTGGTTCGTCACCCAGTTCTTCGACGCGAGGTTCGGCGAGCCGAGCAGCTGCAGGAACTGCGCCTTGAGGGCCGGACCGTCGGTCGGACGCTCGAGCGAGGCGGCGGTGTCGGCCTGCAGCGCATCGATCCACGACGGGTAGGCGACCGGGCGGTCGTACACCGGACCGTCGACGGCGACCGTGCGCGGGTCGACGTTCACGATCTCCTGGCCCTGCCAGTCGATGACGAGACGGCCGGTGCCGGTGACCTCGCCCAGGACGCTCGTCTCGACCTCCCACTTGCCGACGACCGCGAGGAACGCGTCGAGCTTGTCCGGGCGGACGACCGCCATCATGCGCTCCTGGCTCTCGGACATGAGGATCTCCTCGGCCGTGAGCGTGGGGTCGCGCAGCAGGACGTCGTCGAGCGAGATGTGCATGCCACCGTCGCCGTTCGAGGCGAGCTCGCTCGTCGCGCAGGAGATGCCAGCGGCACCGAGGTCCTGGATGCCCTCGACCAGTTCCTCGCGGAACAGCTCGAGGCAGCACTCGATGAGGACCTTCTCGGCGAAGGGGTCGCCGACCTGCACCGCCGGGCGCTTGGTCGGGCCGCCCTCGGTGAAGGTGTCGGACGCCAGGATCGACGCGCCGCCGATGCCGTCGCCACCCGTGCGGGCACCGAAGAGCACGACCTTGTTGCCGGCACCGGAGGCGTTCGCCAGGTGCAGGTCCTCGTGCCGCAGGACACCGACCGCGAGCGCGTTGACGAGCGGATTGCCCTGGTACACCGGGTCGAAGTAGGTCTCGCCGCCGATGTTCGGCAGGCCGAGGCAGTTCCCGTAGAACGAGATGCCGCCGACGACGCCGTGCACGACGCGCGCCGTGTCCTCGTGGTCGATCGCACCGAAGCGCAGCTGGTCCATCACGGCGACCGGGCGTGCGCCCATCGAGATGATGTCGCGGACGATGCCGCCGACGCCGGTCGCGGCGCCCTGGTAGGGCTCGACGTACGACGGGTGGTTGTGCGACTCGACCTTGAAGGTCACCGCCCAACCGTTGCCCACGTCGACGACACCGGCGTTCTCGCCCATGCCGACCATCAGGTTCTTCGTCATCTCCGGCGTGACCTTCTTGCCGAACTGACGGAGGTAGTTCTTCGACGACTTGTACGAGCAGTGCTCGGACCACATCACCGAGTACATGGCGAGCTCGCCCGAGGTGGGGCGGCGGCCGAGGATCTCGCGGATCTTCGCGTACTCGTCGGCCTTGAGCCCGAGTGCCTCGTACGGCTGCTCCTTGTCGGGGGTGGCGGCGGCGTCCTGGACGGTGTCGGGCTTCGGGCGAACGTGGGTCGTCACGGTGTTGTCGTTCCCTGTCACTGGAGTCGTGTTCGTCGGAGTCGTCGTCACTTGACGAGCGTCGACTCGATCACGGAGGTGAAGAAGGTGAGGCCGTCCGTGCCGGAGGCCATCGCCGCGGGGGTGTCCGGGCCGAACCCGGGCTCCGTCGCGTGCTCGGGGTGCGGCATGAGCCCGACGACGTTGCCGCGCTCGTTCGAGACGCCCGCGATGTCGTCGATCGACCCGTTCGGGTTCACCCCGACGTAGCGGAACACGACCTGGCCGTTGTCCTCGATGCGCTTGATCTCGTCGGCGTCGGCGACGAACCGGCCGTCGGCGTTCTTCAGCGGGATCGTGATCTCCTGCCCGGCGCTGAACCCGGAGGTCCAGGCGGTGCCGGCGGTCTCGACGCGGAGCTTCTGGTCGCGGCGGATGAACTGCTGGTGCGCGTTGCGGGTGTGGGCGCCGGGCACGAGGCGGGCCTCGGCGAGCATCTGGAACCCGTTGCAGATGCCGAGCACGGGCATGCCCTTGCCTGCGGCGCCGATGACCTCGGCCATGATCGGGGCCTTCGCCGCGATGGCGCCGGCACGCAGGTAGTCGCCGTACGAGAACCCACCGGGGAGCACGATCGCGTCGACCCCCTGCAGGTCGTGGTCGCCGTGCCAGAGCGCGACGGGGTCGGCTCCTGCGAGGCGGACCGCGCGCTGGGCGTCGCGGTCGTCGAGCGAGCCCGGGAACGTGATGACGCCGATGCGCATCCGCGTCACGCGTCCTGCACGGTGACGGAGACGACGTCCTCGATCACGGCGTTCGAGAAGACGTCGGCCGCGATGTCGCGGACCTCGGCCAGCTTCGCGTCGTCGACCGGGCCGTCGACGGCGATCTCGAAGCGCTTGCCGATGCGGACGTCGGTCAGGTCGGCCTTGCCGAGACGGGCGAGGGCGTTGCCCACCGCCTTGCCCTGGGGGTCGAGGATCTCTGCCTTGGGCATGACCTCGACGACGATGGTTGGCACGTGTTCACTCCAGCGCTTGGGTGGGTTGGGTGGGACGGCATCAGTCTACGGGCCGCGCGCGCCGCGCCGGGCCGCTTGTGGAGAAGTCGTCCAAGGCGTATGTTCCAAGTCGAATAATCGCTCGCGAACATGGTCTGGAGGCATGGATGGCGTCGCTCACGCCCCTCGCGTTCGCCGCGCTCGGCCTGCTCGCCGAGGCGCCCATGCACCCGTACGAGATGTTCCAGACGATGCTCCACCGGCACGAGGACCAGAACGTCAAGGTCCGGCCGAGCACGCTGTACCACCAGATCGGACGCCTCGTGGACCTCGGGTACGCCGAGGCACTCGGGACCGCGCGCGAGGGCAACCGGCCCGAGCGCACCACCTACGCCATCACCGACCACGGCCGCGCGGAGCTCGACGCCGGACTCCGGCGCATGATCGCGGAGCCCGCCGACGAGTACCCCGAGTTCCAGCTCGCGGTGTCCCACGTCGACAACCTGACCGCCACCGACGCGGTGACCGCGATGCGCGCACGCGCTGCCGCACTCCGCGCGGAACGTGCCGGGTACGACGAAGCCGCCACGGGCCTCCAGGCCAAGCAGCTCGCCGAGCGCTACTGGCTCGACGTGTCGTACGTGCGTGGCATGCTCACCGCGCAGATCGAGTGGCTCACCGCCACCGCCGACCGGATCGCGAGCGGCGACATCCCCTGGGACGGCCCCGCCGTCCCCGACCCAGCACTACAGAAGGACCAGGACACCACTCGATGACCTCCACCACGTCCGCCGACCTGCAGCACGGGAAGAAGCCGTGGCCCGCGCTCTGGGCACTCGTCGTCGGCTTCTTCATGATCCTCGTCGACTCGACCATCGTGTCGGTCGCGACGCCCACGATCGCGCAGGCGCTCGACGCCGACATCAACGCGGTCATCTGGGTGACGAGCGCCTACCTGCTCGCGTACGCGGTGCCGCTGCTCATCACCGGGCGCCTCGGCGACCGGTTCGGCCCGAAGGTGCTGTACCAGGCGGGTCTCGTGGTGTTCACCCTCGCGAGCCTGTGGTGCGGCCTCGCCGGGTCGATCGAGGTGCTCATCCTCGCCCGCGTCGTGCAGGGCCTCGGTGCCGCGATGATGACCCCGCAGACGATGGCGGTCATCACGCGCATCTTCCCGCCGCAGAACCGCGGTGCGGCCATGGGGCTGTGGGGCGCCGTCGCCGGCGTCGCATCGCTCGTCGGCCCGATCGTCGGTGGGTTGCTCGTCGACGGCCTCGGCTGGGAGTGGATCTTCTTCGTGAACGTCCCCGTCGGCGTCGTCGCGTTCGTGCTCGCGCAGCGCTTCGTCCCCCGCTTCGAGCGGCACGGACACCGCTTCGACTACCTGGGCATCGTGCTCAGCGCCGCTGGCATGTTCCTGCTCGTCTTCGGCATCCAGGAGGGCGAGACCTACGACTGGGGCACCATCACGGGCCCGATCTCGGTCTGGTCGCTGATCATCACCGGCATCGTCGTGCTCGCCGCCTTCGTGGTGTGGCAGGGCGTGCAGAAGGGCGAGCCGCTGCTGCCGCTCGGCCTGTTCAAGGACCGCAACTTCACGCTCGCCAACATCGCCATCACGGCCGTCGGCGTCGCGATCTCGTCGTTCGCGCTGCCGATCATGCTCTGGGCGCAGGACGTCCTGCGCTTCTCGCCGACCCAGGCCGCGCTGCTGCTCGTGCCGCAGGCCGTCCTGTCCGCCGCGCTCGCACCGCTCGTCGGCAAGAACCTCAACAAGTGGAACCCGCGGTGGGTCGGCTCGTTCGGCCTCGCGTGCTTCTCCGGCGGGCTGTTCTGGTTCGGCGCCCTGCTGTGGTCGGGTGCCGGCTGGGGCTGGACGCTGCTGCCGAGCGCGCTCCTCGGGCTCGCGAACGCCTGCATGTGGGGTCCGCTCTCGGTCTCGGCGACGCGCAACCTGCCGCCGGCGCTCGCCGGTGCGGGGTCGGGCGTCTACAACACCACGCGGCAGATCGGTGCGGTGCTCGGTTCGGCCGGCATCGCGGCGCTGATCGAGGCGCGCATCACGGCGAACTTCCCGTCCGGGTCGGGCACGGGCTCGGGCGGTGCGGAGCAGCAGGTCGGCGCGCTGCCGGAGTTCCTGCAGCAGCCGTTCGCCACGGCGATGGGGCAGTCGCTCGTGCTGCCGGCCGTGGTGCTCGTGGCGGCCATCGTCGCGGCGCTGTTCCTGGCGAAGCCGAAGCAGACGACGGCGTGGAAGCAGACCGGCGCGGTCGAGACGCAGCCCGGCGCGGCGGAGCCCGAGGCCGCGGCGCGCTGACGCTGCGGCGCGGTCGTCGTCACACGGACCCCGGTCCCGCTCGTGCGGGGCAGTCGTCCGGGGTGCCGGTCGTGCGGGGCAGTCGTCCGGGTCGTGCCGGTGTAGAACGACAAGACCGCTGTCGTACGACAGCGGTCTTGTCGTTCTTGCCGTCCAGAGCGGAAGAGCGTGGATTGGCGGGGACTGGTGCGACAGGATCGTCGTCGTACGACAGCGCATCTGTCATACGACGGCGCCGCACGACCCCCCGGACCCCGCTCACCCCCGCCGCTGCAGGTGCGCCCGGGTCAGCTCGGCCATCTCCTCGTCGGACAGGGCGTCCACGGAGCGGGCCTCGCGGCGGTCCGTCCGCTGCCACCGCACGAACAGCATCACGAGCACCGGGACGTCGGCGACCTCGGCGATGAACCAGAGCAGGTCACCCGCCAGGTGCTGGTCGCGCAGCGGGGTCGGGAACCACGGCTGCCCCACGGCGTGCACGAGCGACCCGTCGAGCACGTGGTCCGACACCCGCAGCACGATGCCGGGGACCGCGTCGAGCAGCAGCTCCACGAAGGCGAGCAGGAACTCGACCGTCACGAACGTCGAACTCCGGAGGACCCCCGGCTCGGACAGCGGCCCGAGCACCGTGAAGCCGAGCACCGGCACGGACACCGTGATGAGCGCGGCCCACACGCTCGACTCGCGCACGACCGCGGACAGCGGGGTGAGCAGCACCGCGAAGAGCACCAGCCCGACCACGGGGGCGACGATCGCGTTGCCGAGCACCCGGATCGGCCGGGAGTGCACCACGCGGTCGGCGACGGCGGACCAGTGCGCGGGTCCGCCCAGGCGCAGCAGGGACACGGGAGCGGCCAGGGCGGCGAAGGTCGGCACCGCGAAGAACAACAGGGCGAGCCGGAGCGTGAACGCCCACCGGAGCTCCTGGTCGTACCGCCCGACGATGCCGAACTGCAGCACGGCGAAGAGCAGCAGTGCGACCAGGAACGACGCGGTGCGCCAGGCGGACCACCGGGCCCCACGGCGTCGAGCGCCGACGAGCCACCAGCCGTAGGTCACCGCGGCGACCGCCAGCAGCACCGCAGCCAGGGGATCGACGTGCCAGGTGCTCCAGAACTCGGCGGGTTCGGGCGTGGGGTGCCTCCTGGTGTCGGGCCGGACGAGCCGGCTCCGTCATCCTCCGCCCGTCCGACCCCGCCGCAGCCGGGCCGATGCGCAGCGGCGGTGAGGATCGGCTCAGGTGCCCACTGGTCCCACGGCTGTCGAGGCTGTCCGGGCGGGCCGGGTCCGGCCGAGCAACCACACCCCGACCGGCACGGCGACCGCGCCGAGGACCGCGACGCCGAAGGACAGGTGCCACTGCATCACGACGAACGCCGGACCGATCGTGCACAGCGCTGCGACGGTCACCACGGGCCACCCCGCCCGGTCGGTCCCCGGCTGCAGTCGGGGGAGCGGGCGGTCCCACCGGCGCAGCGCCCTGGCCACACCGATCGCCGCGGCCAGCACGACGACGAGTGCGATCGGCCGCGTCGCCCACCACGGCACCGAGCCCGGGTCGGGGAACGGGACGGCGAGCAGCAGCGCGACGCCGTTCAGGGCGATGTACAGCGGCAGGTGCCAGAGGTAGATCGCCATGCCGTCACGACCGAGCAGGAACACGGTCGCCTGCGCCGCCCGGGTCTGCATCAGTCGGGTGAGCGGTCGGTGCACGAGCTGCACGAGGCAGACCTGCGACACCGCGAGCACCGCCAGCGGCAGCATCGGCGGGTTGAGGTCCTGCAGCATGTCCGGCGCCCAGAGTCCGACGCTCGTCAGCGGGACGAGGAGGGCGTACCCGACCAGCGCGACGGCCGCGAGCAGCAGCCTCGAGCGGCGGGCGAACCAGCCGTCTGCCCAGAGGAACCCGAGCTGCTGCGCGAAGAGCCACACCGGGCCGAGGTTGAGGAGTCCGACCTCGGCGGTGCCGGTCGCGAAGCGGAGCGTGTCGACGGCCGTCGCGAGGACCAGCAGGACACCGAGCGTGCGGAACGGCGCCCGCGCGTGCAGGCGTGCCATCACCGGCACGCAGCACTGCGTGATGCCGTACGCGGCGAGGAACCAGAGCGGCGAGCCGATGCCGAACGCGATCTCGGCGAGCAGCTCCGCGGGGGTGCCGAGGGCCGTCGCGATCCCCAGGCCGAGTGCCAGCACCACGAACAGCGGCACCGCCGGGCGGTAGAGCCGCACGAGTCGCGTCGCCACGAAGTCCCGCGCGCCGCCGCCCCGAGCGAGCGTGCTGCGCCACCCGACCGCGCTCGCGAACCCGCCGACCGCGAAGAACAGCGGCATCACCTGGCCCGCCCACGTCGCGGGGACGTACCAGGCCGCCTCCTGCAGCGGGCTCGTGACACCGATACCGTCGGCCGACACCGCCACCCCGACCATCGTGACGTGCACGACGACGACGAGGACGACGCACGCCGTCCTGATGAGGTCGACGACCAGGTCCCGCTGCGCGATGATCCCCCGGACGTCCTGAGCGCTGCTGGCCGGCACGGAGTCGATCCGCGACGAAGGCCCCTGCTTCGTGGACATGCCGTGACGCTAGCGCCCGACCGGCTGGATCAGCATCGTCCCAGCGGATCGCGACCGGATCGTGACACATCGCATGCCAGCAGCGGCATACATCGTCCTGAGAGTCGCGCGCGGAGTCGACGGGGGGGCACACCGCCGCTGCGGACGGGCACGGCCGGATGGCGCGCCGACACGCGCAGCACGCCGCCCCCTGGGCTCCGAGCCCACGACCGTGTACGGTGGAGCTTGTCTTGACCGATGCAAGAGAAAGAAGCTGATGGACGCCGACGCCGACCTGCTCCGGGCCGCCGGCCTGCGGGTGACGACGCCCCGGCTGGCCGTCCTGCGTGCCTCGGGAGCGATGCCGCACGCGACCGCGGACGACATCCTCACCGCGGTCTCGGTCGAGCTGCCGACGACGAGCCACCAGGCCGTCTACGGGGTGCTGGGCGCCCTGACCGGCGCAGGACTCGTCCGGCGCATCGAGCCCGCGGGCAGTCCGGCGCGGTACGAGCGGCGCACCGGGGACAACCACCACCACATCGTCTGCACGATGTGCGGCGCGGTCGAGGACGTCGACTGCGCGGTCGGCCACGCCCCCTGCCTCACGCCGTCGGAGACGCACGGCTTCGCCGTCACGACGGCCGAGGTCACGTACTGGGGCATCTGCGAACGCTGCGCAGCGGCGGAACGCGACGACGCTCAGGTCGTCACGGCCTGACGCCGGCGGGACGTCCGGAGTCGGACGAGACCGCCCGGCGCGACACCGACGTGACGCGCCTCACGAGCAACCCGAACCATCCTGACCGAACCAACCGTTCCACCTGAGGAGGAACCGTGTCCGACCAGAACACGACCGGCCCCGCCGGCACCCCCACCACGACGACCAACTCCGGCGCCCCCGTCTCGAGCGACCAGCACTCCATGGGGGTCGGCGCCGACGGCCCCCTCGCCCTGCACGACCACTACCTGGTCGAGAAGCTCGCCCAGTTCAACCGCGAGCGCGTCCCGGAGCGCGTCGTCCACGCGAAGGGCGGCGGTGCGTTCGGTACCTTCACCGTCACGCACGACGTGTCGCAGTACACCCGTGCCGCGTTCCTGCAGCCGGGCAAGCAGACCGAGATGCTCGCCCGCTTCTCGAGCGTCGCCGGTGAGCAGGGCTCCCCGGACACCTGGCGCGACCCCCGCGGCTTCGCGCTGAAGTTCTACACCGAAGAGGGCAACTACGACCTCGTCGGCAACAACACCCCGGTGTTCTTCATCCGCGACGGCATCAAGTTCCCCGACTTCATCCGCTCGCAGAAGCGCCTGCCGGGCAGCCACCTCCGCAACCACGACATGCAGTGGGACTTCTGGACCCTCTCCCCGGAGTCGGCCCACCAGGTCACGTGGCTCATGGGTGACCGCGGCCTGCCGTCGTCGTGGCGCCACATGGACGGCTTCAGCTCGCACACCTACCAGTGGATCAACGCCGAGGGCGAGCGCTTCTGGGTGAAGTACCACTTCGAGACGCAGCAGGGCCACAAGACCCTGACGCAGGAGGACGCCGACCGCATCGCCGGTGAGGACGCCGACTTCCACATCCGCGACCTGTACGAGGCGATCGAGCGCCAGGACTTCCCGAAGTGGGTCCTCAAGGTGCAGGTCATGCCGTACGCGGACGCCGAGGGCTACCGCTTCAACCCGTTCGACCTGACGAAGGTGTGGCCGCACGCGGACTACCCGCTCATCGAGGTCGGCACGATGGAGCTGAACCGCAACCCGGAGAACTACTTCGCGCAGATCGAGCAGGCCGCGTTTGCGCCGTCGAACTTCGTCCCCGGCATCGCGGCGAGCCCCGACAAGATGCTCCTCGCGCGCATCTTCAGCTACGCGGACGCCCAGCGCTACCGCGTCGGCACGAACCACGCGCAGCTGCCGGTGAACGCCCCGAAGAACGAGGTCCACTCGTACTCGAAGGACGGCGCCATGCGCTTCGACTTCCAGAAGGCGGAGGTGCCGGTGTACGCGCCGAACACCCAGGGTGGAGCGCACGCCGACCCGACCGCGACGGACGACGTCCCGGGCTGGGAGTCCGACGGCGCGCTGCAGCGCTCCGCGGCGACCCTGCACGCGGAGGACGACGACTTCGGCCAGGCCGGCACGCTCTACCGTGAGGTCCTCGACGACGCCGCGCGTGAGCGCCTGGTCGGCAACATCGCCGGCCACGTCTCGAAGGTGACGCGCGACGACCTGCGCGAGCGCGTGTTCGCCTACTGGACCAGCGTCGACGCCGACCTGGGGGCGCGCGTGCGCGCCGCGGTCGCGCCGAGCGCGCCCGGTTCGAACGAGGACCCGGAGAAGGTCGCGGTCGAGGCGTAGTCGCCACCACCTGACGGACGGGAGGCCCGGTACCAGCTGGTACCGGGCCTCCCGTCCGTCGTGTTGTCGCTCCTGGACCTGCTGTCCGTTGCGCATGACCTCGCCCGGCTGGTGGCGGGGCCCGGTCCTCGTTCCTGGACCTGCTGTCCGTTGAGCATGATCTCGCCCGGCTGGTGGCGGGGCCCGGTCCTCGTTCCTAGACCTGCTGTCCGTTGAGCATGATCTCGCCCGTCGGCCAGTCCTCCAGCTGCGCCTCGACCGGCAGGACCATCCAGCCGCCCTGCTCGGTCTCGTTCACGCCGACCCCGTCGGCCGTGAAGGCCGAGAACGTGCCGACGGCGCCGTCGACCTCGTGCCAGCCCATGTGCGCGTAGAAGGGGATGCGGTCCTCGCCGGCGCCGAGGAAGCCGTAGGGCACGCGGAGTCCCTCGAGGACGGCGCGGGTGCGGACGAGGAGCTCGCGGCCGACCCCGCTGCCCTGCAGCCTCGGCGAGACGGCGACGATGCCGGTGTCGCCGACCAGGACGTCCTGCCCGCCGACCGTGACGAACATCCGACGGATCCCGACGTGCGCGAGCACCGTGCCGTCCTCGCCCCAGCCGACCACGCGGCGCTCGGGCTGCATGCCGGCGTAGTCGCGGCCGCCCACGTACCAGTGCGACCAGCTCGGGAACGCCTGCCCGAGCATCGCTGCGATCGCCTCGTGGTCGGGGAGCGACAGTGCGCTCTCCTCGACCACCTCCCACCGGATGTCTTCGCTCACGGGTCCATCCTGCCGGGTCCGCCTGCGCGTCGGTGCGGCCCGAGGCTCGGCCAGGCGGACATGTTCGCGTGTGCTCGACCACGAACGTGTCCGCGGAGCCGAGGCTCGGCGCAGACCTCCCTCGCGCGAGCCGCTCAGCCGCGACCGGGCGCGGTCACCTCGATGCGGTTCGCCCACGGGTCCTCGAACGCCACGGTCCGACCGTCGTCCGCGGTCTGCACCCCGGTGTCGTGCATGCGGGACACGAGTGCGCCGAGGTCGTCCGCACCCGGCACCTCGATCCGCACGAGCCCGAGCCCGAGTGCCTGCTGCCGGCGCCCGGCCCCGCGGGAGTTCCACGTGTTCATCGCCATGTGGTGGTGGTACCCGCCCGCGCTGACGAACAGCGCCTGGTCGCCCATCGCCGCGGTCGTCGCGAAGCCGAGCCGGTCGACGTAGAACGCCTTCGCGGTGGCGACGTCGCCCACGGACAGGTGCACGTGGCCGACCCGGCCGGGGCGCGTGCTGGCCGCTTCGAGCGCCGAGGAGGTCAGGTGTTCCTGCACGAAGGCGTTCGGGTCGACGTAGATGGTCGCCATGTCGACCATCCCGTGCGTCCACGACCACTCGGTGCGGTCGCGGTCCCAGTACAGCTCGACGCCGTTGCCCTCGGGATCCTGGAAGTAGAACGCGTTGCTGACCAGGTGGTCGGCGCTGCCCGTGAAGGTCTGCGGGTACTTCGTCGCGACGGAGTACAGCGCTGCCGCCAGGTCGGCCTGCGTGTCGAACAGGATCGCGGTGTGGAAGAGCCCGGCCTCGTGCGGGGCGGCGTGCCGCATCGCGGGGGCGTGCTCGAGGACGACGATCGGCGTCGACCCACGACCGAGCACGGCGGTCCCGCCCGCGTTCGTCAGCACCGTCAGGCCGACGCCGTCGCGGTAGTAGGCGACCATCGTGTCGAGGTCGGCAACGCGGAGCGTGACGGCGCCCATCCCGATGTCGGCTGCGAGCAGGTCCTGCGTGTGCATGCCCCCAGTGTGCGCCGGAATGGTTGACGCGTCAACCAAACCGCGACCACGGGCTACTTCGCGCTGAACCCGCCGTCGGTCTTCAGCAGCTGGCCGTTCACCCACCCGCCGTCCGGCCCGAGCAGGAAGCCGACGAGCGCCGCGGTGTCGGTCGGCATCGACGGGCGCCCGAGCGGCGTCTGCGCGACGGCGGCCCGGCGGATCTCGTCGGTCATCCACCCGGTGTCGTTCGGGCCCGGGTTGACCAGGTTCGCACTGACCCGGACGTCGCCGAGCTCGAGGGCAGCCCCGACGATCAACCGGTCGAGTGCGCCCTTGCTCGTGCCGTACGCCAGGTTGAACCCGACGTGGTCGCTCGTCAGCGCGACGATGCGACGGCGGTCCTCCGGTACGGCTGCACCCTCGCGGAGCCGCCGCGCGTACGCCTGCACGACGAGGAACGGCGCGCGCACGTTCACCGCCAGGTGCCGGTCGAACGACTCCACCGTCGTGGTCGCGAAGTCCGAGTCGACCGACTCGCAGTGCGACATCACCACGGCGGTCACCGGCACGCCGGCCTCTGCCTCGGCGCGGCCGACGAGCGCGGCCGCCTGCTCGGGGTCGGCCAGGTCGACCGGGAGGCGCGTCACCCGTGCCCCCGCACGCTCGGCCTCCGCGACCACCGCGTCCACCCCGTCGGGGTCGGCCGCGCCGTGCACGCGCGCGTCGTACGGCCCCCACCACGAGAGGGCGAGGTCCCAACCGTCGGCGGCGAGCCGCGTCGCGATCGCGGCACCGATCCCGGCGCGGCGGCCGACGCCCGTCACCAGGGCGAGCGGTCTGCTGGTGAGCGGTCCGTGGGTCATGGGTCGTGCCTCCCGTCCGGGCGACGCGTCGGTGCGTCGCCCGACCAGGATGGCATCGCACACGGGATCCCGTCGGCGCGGCGCGGCGCGGCAGGGCCAGGATGGGAGCATGCCGCCCTCCCGCCGACCCGACCTGGCGACCTTCCCGGTCGACCGTCTGCGCGACCGCATGTCGTCGTACATCTACGGCAACATCACCGTGCTCGCGGTCGCGATCGCGGTGGGGCCGGAGCAGATCGAGCACGGGGCAGCGGTGCTCACGGTGCTCGCGACGGCGGTGCTGACGTACCTGGCGCACGTGCTGTCCCACCTCGTGGCGCACACCATCGGCGACACCGGTGACGACGCCGAGCACCGGGAGACGATCGGGGCGATCCTGCGCGACGCGAACCCGATCGCGACCTCCGGCCTCATCCCCGCGGTGCTCTACGCCGTCGCGTGGGCGGACTGGCTGCCGGCGCAGTGGGCGCAGACCGCGGCGATCGTCATCCTCGTCGTCCGCATCGGGATGGTCGGGGTGTTCCTGCAGCGGTTCAGCGGACGGCGTCCGACGTTCCTCGGGCTCTGGGGTGGCATCGTGCTCGCCGCGGTGGCCTTCGTGATCGGCCTGGTGAAGGTGGTGGTGACGCATTGAGCGAGCAGACCGACGAGTCCCGTGCCGGACGACCGGTACGGTCCGGGTGGCGCTTCGTCCGCGACCTGGCGGTCATCGTGGTCGTCGCGCTGCTGGCGTCCTTCCTGGTGAAGGCCTACCTGGTGCGGGCGTTCTCGATCCCGTCCGGCTCGATGGAGCGCACGCTGCTGATCGGCGACAACGTGCTGGTGAACGAGCTCGTGCCGGGCGTCGCCCCGCTCCGCCGGGGCGACGTCGTGGTCTTCCGCGACCCGGGCGACTGGCTGACCAGCGAGCAGGGCGACGACCTCATCAAGCGGGTGATCGGGCTGCCGGGCGACCGGGTGTCGTGCTGCGACGCCGAGGGACGGCTGTCCGTGAACGGGCACGCGGTCGACGAGCCGTACGTGGTCCGGCCATCCGACGTGGACCGTGTCTCGGCGGAGGACTTCGACGTCACCGTGCCCGCGGGGCGGATCTGGGTGATGGGCGACAACCGGTACGAGTCGGCCGACTCGCGCATCCACGGGACGGTGCCGACGGCGGACGTCGTGGGACGGGCGTTCGTCGTGACCTGGCCGGTCACGCGGTGGAGCGTGCTCGGCCGGTACGGCGAGGAGTGGGACGCGGTGCCCGACCCGCGGTGAGGGACCCCGCGCAGCGCGGTGGACGGGCCTGCAGCCGGGTCGTCCGGACGCGGTGGTCGGTCAGCAGCCGGGCCGTCCGGTCGCGGTGGCCGGTCAGCAGCCGGGTCGTCCGGTCGCGGTGGTCGGTCAGCAGCCGGTCGTGCTGAGCGTGACCCGCGTGACGTCGTCGCCCGACACCGTCGTCCGGACGGAGCACAGGTCGCCGGCCCGCACCGTGACGTCGCCGAGCGGGACCCCGGCGAAGTCCGCGGTGCCTCCGGGGAACACCCGCTGGTGCTCGGACAGCTTGCCGGTCGCGGCGAAGACCTTCACCTCGTAGGGGCGATCCGCAGCGTTCGACGACACGGTCACCGAGATCTGCCCGGTCGAGTCGTGGGCGCCGCACCCCGTCAGTGAGAGCGCGGCGGCAGCGCCGAGGGCGAGCACGAGCGGAGCACGACGGATCACCGTGCCGAGGGTACGCGCGTCCGACGGAGGCGCGTGTCCGGCGGATCCGGTCGCGCGCTCCCGGGTCCACCGTTCTGGGGAGGGGCGCTCCCACGGCGGACCAGTAGCGTGGAGGGCATGCACCAGGGGACCTCACCGACCTCCGCCGGATCATCGCCCGACGCCGTCCGCCGCGCGGCCCTCGTCGCCGCGCTCGACGTCGTCGACGGCGGGCCCGAGGAACGCTTCGAGCGCATCACGCGGATCGCCCGCGAGGCGTTCGGTGTCTCGGGCTCCTTCCTCAACCTCGCCGGCACCGAGGTCCTCACCATCAAGTCGCAGCAGAGCGACGCCGTGTTCGGCCCGACCATCCCGCTCCGGGACACGTTCTGCGGCCGCACGCTCGACCAGGCCGGTCCGATCGTCGTACCGGATGCCAGCGCCGACGACCGGTACGCCGACATGCCGATGGTCGTCGAGGACCCCAACGTGCGCTTCTACGCCGGTGTGCCGCTCCGCGTCGGCGACGACCACGTCAAGGTCGGCACGCTCTGCCTGGTCGACCCGCAGCCCCGGACGCTGGAGCCCGACGACCTGGCGCTGCTCGAGGAGCTCGGCGTGTGGGCGGAGCGCGAGCTCGCGGCCGGCGCGGACGAGGACCGCCTCCGGAACGTCCTCGCCGGGCTGCAGCCCACGCCGGTCACGGTGCCGGGGTACCGCATCGGCGGCATGTCGGTCCCGCACGGGGTGGTCTCCGGCGACCTGCACGAGTGGCACCTCGCCGGTGACGCCCTGCACCTGACGGTCGCGGACGTGATGGGCAAGGGCATGTCCGCCGGGCTGCTGGCGGCGACGATCCGCGGAGCGCTCCTCGCGCGGCCGGACGAGGAGCCCGGGCGGGCGATCGCCGCCCTGGACGAGCAGGTTGCGCCGGACCTCGGCCGTGCCGAGTCGTTCGCCACCATGTTCCACGGCCGGCTCGATCCGACCAGCGGGCGGATGGACTTCGTCGACGCCGGGCACGGCCTCGTCCTGCAGATGCGTGCGGACGGCCGTGAACGGACGCTCCTGTCGAACGACCTGCCGATCGGCCTGCACCCGGCCGGGATCACCCGGTCGTCGGGGTCGCTCGTGCTCGAGCAGGGCGACGTCCTCGTGCTCGTCAGCGACGGTGCGCTCGAGCTCTGGGACTCGACGCTGCAGTCGCTGTCCCGGCTCGGGGCCCTGTGGCGCGAGGAACCCGAGATCGACGCGTTCCTGGGCCGGGTCCGCGCGCGTGCGCTCGAGCACGACCCCGGTGACGACCTGACGGTCGTCGTGCTCGTCCGCGACTGAGCCACGGCGACCGGCGACCGGCGACCGGCGGTCGTGGTCGTCGGTCGTCGGTCGTCGGGTGGTCGGACGGGATGCACGCGGCGGCCCCGCCACGCGCCTCCCGGCCGTCACCCGGTCACGTCGCGCTCCGCTGCGGACGACGCACCCTGCTGTGCGGGGTGCGACGTCCGTGCGAGGGCGCGACGTCCGTGCCGGGGCGCGATCCGTGATCGGCGGACGCGTGGCGGGACGCACCCGGCCGGGCCGCGACGCCGGCCCGGCGGTCAGGCGCCGAGGCGCTCGATGAGCTCCGCGTAACGGGCAGCCGTGCGGTCCACGATCTCCGGCGGCAGCACCGGCGGGGTGCCCTGGCGGTCCCAGTTCGCGCTGAGCCAGTCGCGCACGATCTGCTTGTCGAACGAGTCCGTGCGGCTGCCGGAGCGGGCGTCCCAGTAGCGGCTGGAGTCGCTGGTCAGGACCTCGTCCGCGATCCGGATCGTGCCGTCGGTGTCGCGGCCGAACTCGAACTTCGTGTCGGCGATCACGACGTCGTGCTCGAGGGCGATCGCCGCCGCCTCGCCGTAGACGCGCAGCGACAGGTCGCGGAGGGCCTCGGCGTCCTCGCGCCCGACGAGCTCGACGGTCTGCTCGAAGGAGATGTTCTCGTCGTGCTCGCCCTGCGGCGCCTTGTAGGCCGGGGTGTAGATCGGCTCGGGCAGGCGGTCGCCCTCGGACAGCCCCGCGGGCAGGGGGACACCGCACACGCTCTGCGTCTCGCGGTACTCCGCCCAACCGCTGCCGACCAGGTACCCCCGGACGACGCACTCGACCGGGAACATGGCGAGCGGCAGCACGTGCATGGACCTGGCGGCCACGGACTCCGGCACCGGGGTCCCGCCGGCACCGGGGTCGACCAGGTGGTTCGGGACGTCCGCGATGCGGTCGAACCAGAAGCGCGACAGCCGTGTCAGGAGCTCGCCCTTGCCGGGGATCGGGGGTTCGAGTGCGAAGTCGTAGGCGCTGACCCGGTCCGAGGCGACGAGCAGCAGCTCCGACGCGCTCGCGACGTCGTCGACGCCCGCGGGCACGTAGAGCTCGCGGACCTTGCCCGACGAGACGTGCCGCCAGCCGGGCAGCTCGGACACGGCCGTCACCGTGCGACCTTCGCGGCGATGTCGGTGCGGTACTGCGCCCCCTGGAGCGCGATGTCGCCGAGTCCGGCGTAGGCGCGCTCCCGGGCCTGTGCGAAGTCGGTGCCCGTCGCGACGACGCTCAGCACCCGGCCGCCGGTGGCGACGAGGTCGTCGTCGAGCACGGCGGTCGCGGCGTGCGCCACGGACACGCCCTCGCGCGCCTCGGCAGCGTCGATGCCGGTGATGACCCGACCGGTGTGCGGGTTCTCCGGGTAGCCCTCGCTCGCGAGCACCACCGTGACCGCGACGTCGGTGCTGAACGCCGCTTGCGGAGCCGACGCGAGCTGTCCGGTCGCGGCCGCCGTCAGCAGGGCGCTGAGCGGCGTGGTCAGGCGGGGGAGCACGACCTGGGTCTCCGGGTCGCCGAAGCGGGCGTTGAACTCGATGACGCGGACGCCCTGTTCGGTCACGATGAGCCCGCAGTAGAGCAGGCCGATGAACGGCGTCCCCTCGTGCTCGAGTCGACGGACGGTGGGGAGCGCCACGAGCTCGGTGACCTCGGCGACGAACGCCTGCTCGGACTCCCACCGCTCGGCGAGCCACGGGAGCGGGGAGTAGGCGCCCATGCCGCCGGTGTTCGGACCGGTGTCCCCGTCGCCCAGGCGCTTGTGGTCCTGTGCGGGGCTGAGCGCCCGGACGTCGTGCCCGTCGCTCAGGAAGAACAGCGAGACCTCTTCGCCGTCGAGGAACTCCTCGACCACCACGCGGCCGTGCTGCAGCCAGTACGTGGCGTGGTCGACGGCCGCCTGCCGGTCCTCGGTCACCAGGACGCCCTTGCCCGCGGCGAGCCCGTCGGCCTTGACCACGTACGGTGCCCCGAGCTCGTCGATCGCGGCCACTGCCTCGTCCACCGTGCCGGCGTACACGGGGCGTCCGGTCGGGACCCCGGCCTCGGCCATGATGCGCTTCGCGAAGGCCTTCGAGCCCTCGAGCTGGGCGGCCGCACGGCTCGGGCCGAACACCGGGATGCCCCGGGTCCGGAGCGGGTCGGCGACCCCGGCGATCAACGGCGCCTCGGGCCCGACGACCACGAGCTCCACACCGTTCTCGATCGCGTACTCGGCGATCAGCTCGCCGTTCGTGGGGTCGAGCGACACGGTCTCGACGTCGGCGGCGATGCCGGCGTTGCCGGGGGCCACCGTGATGACGTGTCCGGCCCGCTCTGCGAGGAGGGCCGTGATGATCGCGTGCTCGCGGGCACCGGAACCGAGGACGAGGATTCGCACGCGGCAAGCCTACCGAGCGCGACACGCCGTCCGCGATGCGACGGCTAGCCTGTGGACATGCCGCCGAAGAGGATCGAGGACGCCGCGGGACGCTCCGCGCTCGCCGCCGTGCGCGCGGGTTCGACCGTCCGGTCGGACGTCGCGACCGCGGTCCGGTGGACCCTGCAGCGCCTGGCCGACGACGTCCCCGGCAACAGCGTCGAGGTCCGCGTCCCGCCCTTCGCCGCGGTGCAGGCGGTCCCCGGTCCACGGCACACGCGGGGGACCCCGCCGAACGTGGTGGAGACCGACGCCACGACCTGGCTGGCCCTGGCGCTGGGCGAGCTGCGGTGGGACGAGGCCCTGGCGGCGTCGCGGGTCAGCGCGTCCGGCTCCCGGGCCGACCTGACGGCGTTCCTGCCGGTCCGTACCGCGGTCTGACGCCGGTCGCGCCGCTGCGGTCGCGCGGCCGGGTGACCCGGCAGCCGGGGCGCTCGGCCGGGTCGTACAGCCTGGCTCACCGACTTAGGTAGGTCCTACCGATGTGACCGACAGGACCACCCGCGTAACGTCGAAGTCGCCGGGATTCGGACCCGACCCGAACGGGTCCGAACCCGGCGACAGGGTTCAAGGTACGCGACATGCTGCCTTCGTTGTCAACCGGTACGGCGAGTCGTGCTGCAAACCGCAACGATCGCGGTCCCATCGGGGACCTTTCCTGACCCTGCGTCAGCTTCCGAGGCGGTTCAGGACGCCGCAGGACGACCATCAGGACGCAGACGCGTGGTCAGCGGGCGCCGAGCATCTCCACCAGCTCCGACCGCGCGTGCACGTCCCACTTCGCGAAGATCCGCGACATGTGCGCGTCGATCGTCCGCACGCTCAGGCTCAGCGTCTCCGCGATCCGCCGGTTGCTCAGGCCCTGCGCCGCGAGTTCCGCGACCTCGTACTCCCGGTTCGTCAGCGGTGGGCGGACCCGACCGGCCGACACGGCCATCCCGTGCGCGGCGAGGACCCCCTGCGCCGCCACGACCCGCGTCCGGTCGCCGGCGAGCTCGGCGTCCGCGTACTCGACGACCGCGCGGGCGAGGGGACCGTCGACGCGCGCTGCGGCTTCGCGCATGCGGGCGAGCGACGCGGTGGTGTCCCGCCCGGACGTCATGTCGTGCGTGTAGTGCTGCGTCACCGCGTACATCACGTGCAGCCACGACCCGTCACGGGTGCTGCGCTCGATGATCTCGTCCGCGTGTCGGAGTCCGGCCGGGTTGCCGAGCACCGTCTCGGTCCAGGCGATCGACACCGCCACCTGCTCGCCGGTGATCCGCATCGCGCGGCCCGGTGTGGTGCGGGCGCGCTCGAGTGCCGCGGCCGCGCGCTCGGTGTCGCCGGCGTACGCGTACGCCATGGCCAGTCGTGCCCAGGGGTAGGCAGCGAACCCGCCGTGGTCGGCCACGTCGTAGCGCTCGCACGCCGCCGAGAACGCGGCGATCGCGTCGTCCCACCGTCGCTGGCCGATCGCGTGGTTGCCCAGGCCGATGAGCTCGAGCGTGAAGTCGTACTTCAGGAACGGGCTCCCGCGTCGGACCGGGATCTCGGTGACCAGGTCGGCCATGTCCCCGCGCCAGACCTGCACCTGGTGCAGCACCGAGACGTTCTCGCCGACGCCCCACGGGGCAGCCTCGACGTGCTCGACGGCGGTGGCGATCGCCCGACGCGCGAACGCGGCGGCCTCCTCGAGCCGGCCCTCGGTCGCGAGTGCCATGGTGACGCACGGCGCGAGGCACAGGAGCGACACGGGCACGGTCGGCTGCTGGAGGATGCGCGACCGCTCGATCTCCGCCCGGACCTCGGCGAACCGACCGCCCCAACCCAGGTGGGCCAGTCGGAGCAGCCGGACGTGCTCGGCCGTCTCCGGACCGACGAGGGGTGCGAGGGCCTCGGAGAGCGCCACGGCGGCGTCGACGTCGTCGTCGTGGAACTGCCGGATGTTCGCCAGGGTCTCGCACGCCTCGACCACGACGGCGTCGTCGATCTCGCCGGCGCGCTTCCGGGCGAGGTCCCACGCGGCCTCCGCGTCGGCGCGACCGGCCTCACGACCCGTGCTGTACGAGTGCGCGATGGACCGCAGGCAGAGGGCGGTGACCCGCTCGGTGGCCGTGAGCGCGGTGCGCAGCGCGGCCGAGGCCAGGGCGACGGCGCTCTCGTGCTCCTGCAGCCGGACGGCGACCTGGGTGGCGTCGATGAGCTGGCCGACCGACGGCAGCACACCGCACTCGAGCGACCAGAGCGCAGCGCGGAGCCGGGCGGCCGGCGGCGCACCCTCCGGCCGGGCGGTCCGGAAGGCGTTGGCGCGCGCGAACAGTGCAGTGCGCCGCGCGACCGGCACGAGGCCACGGACGACCTCGCCCACGAGCGGGTGGGACGACCGGACGATGCTCGTGCCGTCCTCGGCGGAGTCGACCGCGACCAGGCCCAGCGCGACGACCCGGTCGACGTCGCCGCCGGACACCATGCCGAGCAGTCGGACGAGCGGGATCGGATCGGCCAGCGCGACGATGTCGACGACGTCACGGAGGTCCTCGGGCAGCGCGCCGAGCTCGGTGCGGTACATGTCCGCCAGGCTGTTCGACGCGGTGACCCGGCCGCGCCAGTACCAGCCCGTCGCGGTCTGGTCGAGTGCCCCGGACGTCAGTGCCGCGCGGACGACCTCACGCAGGTACAGCGGGTTGCCGGCGGTCGCCCGGTGCACGCGCTCGGTCGAGGCGGTCTCGAGCTGCGCGCCGAGTGCCTGCGCGACGACCTCGCCGGTCTCGTGCAGGTCGAGCGGGGCGAGGTCGATGCGCTCGAGCAGGTCGTCCTGCCACAGTGCGCGGAGCGGCTCCGACAGTGCGGTGAAGTCGCGGCACGTCAGCACGAGCCGCGCACCCTGGTCGCGGACGAGCCAGGCGACGTACCGAGCCGAGATGGCGTCGAGGTGGTCGGCGTCGTCGACGCGCAGCACGACGTCGCGGTCGGCCAGGTCGTCGGTCTCGCGCAGTCGGCGTGCGGCCGAGGCGTCGTCGACCAGGTCCGCCAGGGCCGCCGGCAGCTCACCGAAGCGGTCCGCCACGGCACCGAACGGCATCGAGCGACCGGCTTCGACCGCGGTGATCGGCACGACGACCGTGCGACCGGTGGGGTCACGGCGAGCGACTCGGTCGGTCACGCGGGCGGCGGTGGAGGTCTTGCCGAGCCCCGGTGCGCCGACGATCGCGACGCTCCAGCGGTGCTCGGCGACGACGGAGACCGCGCGGTCCTCCTCGCGACGCTGCACGATCGGCCACGGGATGCGTCCGGGCGTGCGGGGGCGGCGACGCCCACGGACGGACTGTTCGTGCACCCCGTCACCTCCCGTTCCTGGTCTTCCGCCTGCTCCCCCCGGCTCACGGATCCCGTTCCCGGGCTCCGACATCGTCCTCGACCGGGTGGTCGGTGTCCGACGGACTGCGTTCCGTGGATACCGACCGGTAGGGACATCATGCCCTGGATCGGTCGACGCGCAACAGGCCGACGGACGTCCCACAGTGGGGGACAATGGTCGGGTGAGCGACACCGACCGACCCGAAGACCGCCCGGCAGCGCCGGCCGCGACGCCGGCTCCGAGCGCCGTCAGCTCGGCGGACGAGGTCACCATCCGCCGCGCACCGAAGTTCGGCGTGTTCATCGTCGGCGGCGCGGTGCTCGGCTTCCTCGCGACCCTGCTGGTCGTGACGCTCACCATGGACATCGACCGCGGCGACCAGCAGGACGCCGACTTCGGCACGCTGGTCGGCTACTTCTCGCTGTGGGGTGTCACGATCGGCGCCTTCGTCGGAGCCGTCGTGGCGATCGTCCTCGACCGCGTGTTCGCCCGCCGCGCCGCCCGCCTGACGGCGGAGCGCGTCGAGGTCGAGCCGGCCGAGGAGACCGTCGACGGCGAGGTCGAGGAGCACGGTGACGCGGGCGGACCCGCGGGACGCACCGACCGCTGACGGTCTGCACCGCACGACGGACGGGAGGCTCCCCACCAGCTGGTGGGGAGCCTCCCGTCCGTTCCGTGGTCGCCGTGGCGACGCGACTCAGCTGAGCTGGTTCGCCTCCACCCACGACAGGTACTCCGGGCTCACCGTGCCGGTGACGTACTCACCGGTGAAGCAGCTCATCTCGAGGTCGGTGACGCCCGAGCCCTCGATGATCGCGTCACGCATGTCCGCGACCTCCTGGTAGATGAGGTGGTCGCTGCCGAGCACGCGGTTGATCTCCGGGATCTTCCGGTCGTGCGCGATCAGCTCGGCGCGGGTCGGCATGTTGATGCCGTACACGTGCGGGTACCGGACCGGGGGAGCGGCGCTCGTGAACGTGACCTCGTTCGCACCGGCGGCCCGTGCCATCTCGACGATCTCGCGGCTCGTGGTGCCGCGGACGATCGAGTCGTCGACGATCAGGATGTTCTTGCCCTTGAACTCGGACGACATCGCGTTGAGCTTCTGGCGCACCGAACGCTTGCGCTCCGCCTGCCCGGGCATGATGAACGTGCGGCCGACGTAGCGGTTCTTGAAGAAGCCCTCTCGGTAGTCGATGCCGAGCTTCTGCGCGACCTGCATGGCCGCGGGTCGGGACGAGTCCGGGATCGGCATGACCACGTCGATGTCCCCGGTCGGGGCGTACTGCGCGATCGTGTCGGCCAGGCGGTTGCCGAGACGGAGGCGGGCGTCGTACACCGAGATGCCGTTCATGACGGAGTCGGGACGCGCGAGGTAGACGTACTCGAACGAGCACGGCACCAGACGCGGGTCCTTCGCGCACTGGCGGGCGTGCATCTGGCCGTTCATCTCGATGAACACGGCCTCGCCCGGAGCGATGTCGCGGACGACCTCGTAGCCGCCGGACTCGAGCACGAGGGACTCGCTCGCGACGACCCACTCCGGCTGCCCGGCCTCGTCGAACTTGTGGCCGAGGATCAGCGGTCGGATGCCGTACGGGTCGCGGAACGCCAGCAGGCCGTGCCCGGCGATCGTGGCGATCGTGGCGTAGGAGCCCTCGACGCGCTCGTGCACGCGCTCGACCGCGTCGAACACCTGGCCGGCGTCGAGCTCGCTGCCGCGGACCTGGCCCTGGAGCTCGTGCGCCAGCACGTTGACCAACAGCTCGGTGTCGCTCGTCGTGTTGAGGTGACGGCGGTCGATGTCGAACAGCTCGCGGGTGAGCTCGCGGGTGTTCGTCAGGTTGCCGTTGTGCACGAGCACGATGCCGTAGGGCGCGTTCACGTAGAACGGCTGGGCCTCTTCCTCGTTGCTCGCGACGCCCTTCGTGGCGTACCGGACGTGTCCGAGCCCCATCGTGCCGAGCAGGGCACGCATGTCGCGGGTGCGGAATGCTTCACGGACGTGCCCACGCGTCTTGTGCATGTGGTGGACGCGACCCTCGACCGTGGCGATGCCCGTCGAGTCCTGGCCCCGGTGCTGCAGGAGCAGCAGGGCGTCGTAGATGGATTGGTTGACGGGCCCCTGCGCAACGAGGCCGACGATGCCGCACATTCGCGGAGTGCTCCAGACCGTAGGATCGGGTGGTACCGAACAAGTCTGCCATGCTCCGCGGAGGACCACGCATGCCGAACCCGTACGCTGCCGCCGGTGTCGACACCGCCGCCGGTGACCTGGCCGTCGAACTCATGAAGTCCGCCGTCTCGGCGACCCACAACCCATCGGTGCTCGGTGGTGTCGGCGGGTTCGCCGGGCTCTACGACGTCTCGTTCCTCAAGGACTACGAGCGTCCGCTGCTCGCGACCTCGACCGACGGCGTCGGCACCAAGGTCGCCATCGCGCAGGCGATCGACAAGCACGACACGATCGGCCAGGACCTCGTCGGCATGGTCGTCGACGACATCGTCGTGGTGGGCGCGAAGCCGCTCTTCATGACGGACTACATCGCCTGCGGCCGGGTCGTGCCGAACCGCATCGCCGACATCGTCGCCGGCATCGCCCGCGGCTGCTCGGCGACCGGGACCGCCCTGGTCGGCGGCGAGACGGCGGAGCACCCGGGGCTGCTCGGGCCGGACGACTACGACGTGGCGGGTGCCGCGACCGGCGTCGTCGAGGCCGGACGTCAGCTCGGCGCGCACCTCGTCGATGACGGCGACGTCGTCGTGGCGATCGAGTCCTCCGGGCTGCACTCGAACGGGTACTCGCTGGTCCGGCACATCCTGTCCGGCAAGGGCATCGGGTACACCGACCAGCTGCCGGAGTTCGGCGCGGGCGTCTCGGTGGGCGAAGCCCTGCTCGAGCCCACCCGGCTGTACACCGCGCCGCTGCTCGACCTGCTCGACGCCCGACCCGGCGTCGTCCACTCGCTGTCCCACGTCACCGGTGGTGGCATCGCCGCGAACCTGGCGCGGGTGCTGCCCGTCGGCACCTGGGTCGAGGTCGAGCGCTCGACGTGGACGCCCCCGACGGTGTTCCGGGTGCTCGCGGACATGGCGGGGACACCGGTGGAGGACACCGAGGGCACCTGGAACCTCGGCATCGGGATGTTCGCGGTCGTCGCGGCGTCCTCGGCATCGGCGGTGCTCGACGACCTGCGGGCCGTGGGGCTGCCCGCGTGGACGGTCGGCACGGTGTCGACCTCGGCGCGGAACCTGGACGGGTTCGAGCAGGGTGCCAAGGGCGTCGACGGGGGAGCGGTCCGACTCGTCGGTTCCTACGCGGGCTGAGGCGCACCGCCCCGACCTCGTCGGCCGCGCGGCGTCGTGCGGTCGCGCCGAGCTGACGGCGTCGTGCGGTCGCGCGGCGTCATCGTCTGCGCCGAGCTGACGGCGTCGGCGATGTTCCACCGGTACCGGAGCGGCCGTCCTGGTCGCACGACATGCCGCGTGCGATCGTTCGGGTCGCACGACATGCCGCTCATGTCGAAGGTGAGCGGCAAGTCGTGCGACCGAAGCTCGCCGCCGCGTGCGGTGGTGCGGCGAGGTCGACCCGCTCGGGCCGGCGTCGGCGATGTTCCACCGGTGCCGGCGCGGCCGTCCTGGTTGCACGACCTGCCGCGTGCGATCGTTCGGGTCGCGCGAACTGCCGCTCATGTCGAAGGTGAGTGGCAAGTCGTGCGACCAGGGCTCGAGCCCAGCGAGCTGGACGTGCCCGCCGACCGCCGCCGCCCGCGCACACGACGACGCCGCGCGACCCCGGAGGGTGCGCGGCGTCGACGGTCCGGGTCAGGCGGACTTGTCCTGGTCCTGCTGGGGCTCGAACTCGTCCTCGTCGTCGCCCGGTTCCTCACCGTACTGGTCAGCCCAGCGGTCGACGTAGGAGTTCTCGTCCGAGTGTTGCCCGGCGGAGAGCTCTCGCTCGAGCGCACCGTAGTTCGTGTCCGGACTGAAGTACTTCAGCTCCCGGGCGACCTTGGTGTGCTTTGCCTTCTGACGGCCGCGCCCCATGCGTGACCCCCTCGTGATCGGCTCTGGTCCGGTCCTGGCGGGTGCATGGTTGCCACCCGGGGAACCGAACGGTTCGTGGTTTGAAATCTGCCGATCACTCTACCATGTACCCCGTTCCCCACCTGCCCATCGGCGTCCCCCGTCGGCCGGTCGCAGAGGTGACCGGGGCTCACGCCGCGAGCGGCTCCGGCACGCCCCGCTTCCGCCGTGCCGAGCGCAGGACGAGGGCGTCGAGCGAGAACCGCCCGGGCCCGGTGAGGGCGATCGCGAGCGAGGCGACGGCGAGCACGAGCACGTACTCGAAGCCGCCGTCCTGGGCGAAGAAGCCCGCGGTCGCGTGGGCGAGCAGGCCCGCGACGACCATGTCGACCGCGAGCAGCAGTCCGACGACCCGAGTCGCGACGCCGACCACGAGCAGGATCCCGCCGACGAGCTCGAGGCCGGCGACGAGGGGTGCCGCGACCTCGGCGAGCGGGACGCCCATGCCCGAGAAGCCCTGCGCGACGCCGGGGATCCCCTGCGCGAACTTCTGGGCGCCGTGCGCGGTGAACACCACGCCGAGGACGATGCGGAGCGCGGTCAGGCCGATGGAGGTCGATGTCGTTCGCATGGCGACGACGCTATGCGGTGACGTGTCATCGACCCGAGGCCCTCGGGGGATTGTCCGCACTCGGCCAGGGGCCACCCAGACGTCGGTCCGCCGAATCGGGGACCGACGCTCAGGAACGACCGACGCCGGTCCACCACAGCGGGGACCGGCGTCGGGCGACAGGGTGTCGCGTCAGGAGTCCGCGCCGCGCCCGGTCTGCTGCTGCAGGCGGTCGATGTGCTCGGACGCCTCGGCCTTGCTGAGGTCCGCGGGGAGCTCCTCGCCGGCCTCGCGGGCGAGGGTGTCGAGGTAGCTGCGCTGCGGGCCGGTCATGGGCTCGTCGCCGGTCACCCACTGCTCCGGGTCCTTGCTCGCGGTCGTCGAGGGGTCGGGACGCTCGCCGCCCAGGGTCTCGCCCTGGTGCGACTCGTCGGGGGTCTGGTCTGCTGCGTCGGTCATGGCGCTGAACCTACGCGCGACGCCGGACACGACACGCAGCGAGGACGTCCCCCAGGGGACGTGCGCCGGCACGCGGACCGGGCTCCCGACCAGGCGGACGGCGGCGCTCAGACCGGCGTCGCCGTGTAGCGCACAAGGTCCGGTCCGACGCCGCTCGTCGCGATCGGCACCTCGTCGCCGCCCTGCTCGATCCAGATCGTCGCCGCCCGCTCGTCGATCCGGACGACCTCGTGCAACGACCCGTCGATGAGCACCGCCGCCCGCACGGACACCTGCCCGGTGGACGCCCGGGGCGGCAGCCCGACCACGTCGGCGTCGTACGCGGCGTACCGACCGGGGGAGAGGAACGGCGAGACCGGGGTGGTCACGACCTCGAGACCACCCTCGACGGCGCGCACGGCGACCAGGCGCACCGCCTGGTCGGTGGGCAGGGGGACGTCGACCACCGGGTCGTCGACCGGACCGGCCAGTGCACGGAAGGCGGGCCGACCGTCGGGGGCGAGCAGTCCCTCCAGGCCGTCGATCCGCACGCGACCGCGGCCACGCGAGTCGGCGTAGAGCCCCGGCTCGAGCCCGGAACGGCGTGCCTCGAGCCGCGTGACCACGACGCGGTCCGGTCGGTACCAGTCGCGGAGTGTGGCCGGATCGACCCAGCCGATACTGGCGACCCCGCGGGCGAGGTCGGCGCGGTCGTCGGCGGGGCGTTCGTCGAGGGCTCCGAGCGGGTGCTCACCGCGCACGGCGACGAGTCCGGCGTACGGTCCGGCCACCGGTGGTTCGTGGTCGAGCACCTCGACGCGCTTCGACACCTTGCCGCCGTGGCCGTCGAAGGTCGCGAAGGTGCGCAGGTCGGAGATCGTCATGTCGCCGACGATGCTACGACCGGCCGCCGTCACGGCGTGCAGGTGTGGCGACGAGGAGGTGCACCTCGCCCGTGCACTGGGTCGGGTCGACGCCCTCCGCGGGACCGGCGGGACGCGACGCCCGCCGCGGCTGCAGGCCGTCGCGCTGCACCGGCGACCCCACCGGCTGCAGGCTGTTCCGCTGGACGGACCGGAGCAGACGGTCCTCCTGCGCGTCGTGGTGGGACACGCCCTGCGGCGAGCGGCGGAGTGCCGGCCGGACCGGCTCACCGCGGCGTTCCTGCCCCGGCAGCGGACGGGAGCGCCGGCCGTAGAGCAGTTCCGACGAGTCGAGCAGCCACGGCACCAGGGCCACGGTCACCCCGTGCACCAGCAGGAGCTTCTTGCGGATCCGGCGCCCGCGGTGGTTGTGCAGCAGGGTCTCCCACCAGTGCCCGACGACGAAGACCGGCGTGTAGACGGTGACGACCTCGGACCCGTGCTCCGCCCGGTGCGCCTTGATGTACCGGATGAGCGGCATGGAGATGTCGCGGTAGGGACTCGGCACGACGGTGAGCGGGACCTCGATCCCGTGCTCGACCCACTGCTCCTGCAGCCGGCGGGCCTCGGCGTCGTCGATCGCGACGTGCACCGCCTCGAGTCCGGCGTGCTGTGCCGCGATGGCGTAGTCGATCGCCTTGAGCACCGGCTTCTGGAGTGTGTTGACGAGGACGATCGCGTGGTCGCCGGTCGCGCCGAACTGCGTGTCGACGTCCGCCTCGACCTCGTGCGAGACGTCGCGGTAGTAGCGGTTCACGCCGAGCATGAGGACGAACAGCACGGGCATGATCACGAACACGAGCCAGGCGCCGTGCGTGAACTTCGTGATGGTGACGACGACGAGCACGACGAAGGTGGAGGTCGCGCCGATCGCGTTGATCGTCAGCGAGCGCCACACCTGTCCGCGGTCGACGGGCTCGTCCGCGCTGCCGTCGCGGTCCGAGCGCAGCAGGCGCAGCCAGTGCCGGACCATGCCGGTCTGACCGAGCGTGAACGACACGAAGACGCCGATGATGTACAGCTGGATGAGACTCGTGACGTTCGCGCGGTAGACCACGAGCAGCGCGACCGCGACGAGCGCGAGCACGATGACGCCGTTCGAGTAGATGAGGCGGTCGCCGCGGGTCGACAGGGCCTTCGGCGCGTAGGAGTCCCGCGCCAGGATCGAGCCGAGCAGCGGGAAGCCGTTGAAGGCGGTGTTCGCGGCGAGGAGCAGGACCGCGGCCGTCGTCGCCTGGACGACGAAGAACAGCACGCTGCCGCCACCGAAGGTCGCGGCGGCGATCTGCGCGATGAGCGAGCGCTGCGGTGTGGTCGCGCACGCGGTGAAGCCCTGCAGGTCGCACGCGCGCTCGGCGTAGTGCACGTGCGAGACGAGCGCGAGCGTGATGAGCCCGACGAACAGCACGATCGCGATCGAGCCCATGAGCACCAGCGTCGTCTGGGCGTTGCGGATCTTCGGGCGACGGAAGGCCTGCACGCCGTTCGCGATCGCCTCGACACCGGTCAGGGCCGAGCAGCCGGACGCGAACGCGCGCAGGAGCAGCAGCACGAAGGCCGCCTGCGTCGTGTGCTCGACGTTGTCGATCGTGTACGCGGCGGACTCGGCGACGGGGGCGTTGCCGAGGGCGGTGCGGACCAGGCCGGTGACGACCATGACGAACACCGAGCCGACGAACAGGTAGGTCGGCACCGCGAACGCCTTGCTCGACTCGCGGACGCCGCGCAGGTTCACCCCGGCGAGCAGCACGACGAAGGCGACCGCGAGCTCGACACGGAACGGGTCGAGTCCCGGCAGGGCCGAGATGATGTTGTCCACGCCCGAGGCCACCGACACGGCGACCGTCATGACGTAGTCGACGAGCAGCGCGCTCGCCACGACGAGGCCGGCCTTCTCGCCGAGGTTCCGGTGGGCGACCTCGTAGTCGCCACCGCCGGACGGGTAGGCCTTGACGAGCTGCCGGTAGGACGCGACGACCACGACGAGCAGCAGCACCACCACGGCCGCGACCCACGGGGCGAAGGTCAGGAACGCCATCCCGCCGAGCAGCAGGATCATGAGGAGCTCCTGCGGGGCGTACGCCACGCTCGACAGCGGGTCGCTCGCGAAGATCGGCAGCGCCAGGTGCTTCGGGAGGAGCTGTCCCTCGAGCTTCTCGGAGGGCAGGGGATCGCCGATCAGTCGCGCCTTGAGCGACCGGATCTCGTTCGTCACGAGCGGCAAACCTACTCAGTTGCGCGCCCGAGTCAACACTGTGGGAACGGACAGGCGGCGACGGCCGTGCGCCGGACGCACGCCGACGGGCAGCGGACGGGAGGCGCGGCTCGCCACCACCCGTCCGCCGGCGGCCGTCAGACGGAGCGGCGCAGGGCCTCCAGGCCGTCCCGCAGGCGCGTCACCGTGTCCTCGGTGAGCGTCCCGCGCGTCGCGCGGCGACGCAGGTCCGCCCGGACCTGCTGCCGGAACGCGGCGATCGCCATCTCGACCTCGCGCAGGGCGCGGGCGCCCTCCGTCGGGACGTCGACGGGCTCGTCGGCGGTCTGACCGCGCGGGGCCTGGGCGCTCGCGGCGAGGTCCGCTCGGAGCGAGCGCATGGCCTCGCCGACCGAGGCGCGGACGCCGTCGGCCAGGGACCGCACCGAGTCGGCGACCCCGGACTCGACCGCGGCGAGCTCCTCGGCGCGGGCGTCGAGCTCGGCACGGCCGGCGTCGGTGATCGCGTACACGGTCTTGCGGCCGTCGACGGTCTTGGTGACGAGCCCCTCGGACTCGAGCTTGGCGAGCCGCGGGTACACGGTGCCGGCGCTCGGGACGTACGCGCCGCCGAAGCGCTCGCCGAGGGCCTGGATGAGCTCGTAGCCGTGCATGGGGCGGTCGTCGAGCATGGCGAGCAGTGACAGGCGCAGGTGACCGTGCGCGAAGACGGGGCTCATTCGGACGCCTCCGCGCCGGTCGGGGCGTCCGTCGGGGCGGCCGGGGCGGGCGGGGCGTGCAGGACCGCGACGTCGCCCGAGACCGAGTTGACCTTGAGGTCGAGCCACTGCCCGCTCAGCTCGCCGCCCTGCTTGACGTACGAGCCGCGGACGCCGCGGATCTCGGAGTCGTCGAACTGCAGCTTGCCGGACGCGGTGCTGACGGTGCAGCGGTAGGGGACGCCGTCCTCGAGCCGGACGCTCACCGAACCGGACACGGTGTTGATGCGTGCGGCGTCCGGGGTGCCCTGCAGGTCGAGCACCACGTCGGCGTTCACCCCGTCGGCCGTGAGGCGCGGGATCGCGCCCGTCGCCACGACGTCGCCCGACACGGTGCGGACCGTCAGTGCGCCGTCGAGGTCGCGGACCGTGGTCGCCCCGGAGACGGCGTGCACGGCGAGGTCGCCCGCGAGCCCGTCGACGACGACGTCGCCCGAGACGGTGTTCACCGAGGCGCCGCGGTTCGTGCCGGAGAGCAGCGCCCCCGCGGAGACGACGCCGACCGTGACCCGTGCGTCGCGGGGGACCAGCACGCTGACGTCGGCGGTGGCGCGACCGCGGAACGACCTGAGGAAGCCGAGCGGGTCGTCCCACCGGACCTGCGGGTGGTCGATGGTGAGCGTGTCGCCGTCCAGCTCGATCTTGAGCGGCTTGCCGGACACGCCGTGCACCTCCACCCGGGCGGTCGGTTCGTCGTGGGCCACGACGTCGACCTGCCCACCGGCGAGCCCGACGCGCAGGGCGCGGACGATGCCGGTGTCGATCACCTTGGGCTCCTCGACGAGCCACTTCTCCTGGGCCATGTTGCCTCCTCGAACTCGCGATGTATCGCGTGTGTGGAGTCACGGTACATCGCGAGTGACCCGTTGTCACCAGGCCAGGATGCAGGACGGCCCCGCTCCCGGTGGGGAGCGGGGCCGTCCTGCGGAGCGGGCCTACTTCGCGGCGTCGTCCAGCGCCGCCTGTGCCTTCTCCGCCGCCGCGTCGAGGGCCTCCTTCGGGCTGGTCTTCAGCAGCATCGCGGACTGCAGCTGCGTCGACAGCGCCGCGCTCACCTCGCCGTACGCGGTGATCGACGGACGGGCCTTGGCGTACTCGAGCTCGTCGGCGAAGGCCTTGAGGCGCGGGTTCTCGTCCAGGTACTGCTTCCACGTCGCGTTGTCCGCCGTGGCCTGGTTCGCGGGGAGCAGGCCGGTCGCGATGTCCCACTTCGCCTGGGTGTCCGGGCTGAGCCACCACTGCAGGAACTTCCACGAGGCGTCCTGCTTCGCGGTCGTCGTCTCGATGATGTACGAGTTGTTCGTGCCGAGGTTCATCGCCGGCTCCTCGATGCCCGGGAGCGGGAAGACACCGACGTTCTCCTTGCCGAGCGTGCTGTCGATGGTCGACAGGTCGTACGCGCCGGTGATCGCCATCGCGGCCTTCTTCGACGTGAGCGCGGGGACGGCGCCGTTCGTCGAGGTGGTCAGGAGCGACTGCGGGTAGGCCGAGCCGTCCTGCAGCATGTCCGTCCACGCGGTGAGGGCCTTCACGCCCGCGTCGCTGTTGAACTCGACCTTGGTGTTGTCCTCGTTGAGGAAGTCGCCGCCGGCACCCCAGAGCATCGACTGCCAGGTGAAGACCGGCCACTCACCGGTACCGATCGGCAGGTAGGCGCCGTACTGGGTCGTGCCCTTGGTGAGCTTCTTCGCGTCGTCCTGGAACTCCGCCCACGTCGTCGGGGTGTCGGTGATGCCCGCGGCCTTGAACATCTCCTTGTTGTAGACGACGGCGTAGTCGCCGATGTCGGTCGGCAGCGTGTACTGCTTGCCGTCGAACTCGCCGGTCGAGAGCATGCCCTCGGTGAAGCTGTCCTTCGTGACGTCACCGCTCGACAGGTGGTCCTCGAGCGGCAGGACCTTGCCGGTCTGGATCACCTCGCCGGTCTGCTGCGGGGTGCTGTCGCCGAGCACCATGTCGGGACCGGTGTCGTTCTTCAGCGCGTTGATGAGCTTCGCGTCGAACTGGTCGGACGAGGCCGCGTACTGGGGCTGGACGTCGATCTCGTCCTGCGAGGAGTTGTACTCGTCGATGAGCTTCTTCACCTCGGTGGCCTGCGGCCCCGTGTAGTTGTGCCAGACCGTGATCGTGGTCTTGCCGCCGCTGCCGCCGGAGTTGCCGGTGACGGAGCCGCCGGAACACCCGGACAGGGCCAGTGCGGCACCCACGGCGAGGGCCGTGGCGCCGAGCAGTCGCTTGCGCATGAGTCGTCCTTTCTCGGACTTCGGGTGGAGCGAAGGGTGCCTCCGCGTGGAGCGGAGGGTGATGAGGAGGAGTGGAGCGAGGGGCGGTGCGGGATCAGCGGAGTCCGCCGGCCATGGCCGACACGATCTGCTTCTGGAAGATGATGAAGACGATGAAGACCGGCAGGATCGCCAGCGTCGAGCCGGCCATCAGCAGGTTGAAGCTCTGGCTCGCGTTCGCGGACTGCAGCTGCGTGAGGCCGACGGAGACGGTGAAGAACTCGGTCCGCGACGCCACGAGGAACTGGAAGAAGAAGTTGTTCCAGTTGTAGACGAACGACAGGACCGCGAAGGACCCGATCATCGGGGTCGCCATCGGCGTCACGACGGACCACATCCGCCGCCACACCCCGGCACCGTCCACCCGGCTGGCGTCCTCGATCTCGCTCGGGAACGACGTGAAGAACTGCCGGAAGAGGAAGGTGCCGAGGATCGACGGGATGTTCGGGACGATGAGGCCCTGGTAGCTGTTCAGCCAGTGCAGCGACGACAGCAGGGTGATGAGCGGCGTGAACACGACCTCGAACGGCACGAGGAGCGCGGCGAGCAGGACGACGAACACGATGTTCTTGCCGGGGAACTTCAGGCGCGAGAACGCGAAGCCCGCAGCCAGGCTCGTCACGATCTGCCCGAGGGTGGTCGCGATCGCCACGACCGTCGAGTTGAAGAAGTACAGCCCGAAGGGGGCGACGGTGAAGATGTCGGTGTAGTTCGACAGCTCCCACTGCCGCGGCAGGAAGGTCGGCGGGAAGGCGAGTGCCTCCTCCGAGGACTTGAAGCTCGTCAGCAGCATCCAGAGGAACGGGCCGAAGAACAGCACGACCGCGACGAGCAGGATGACGTGCCGCAGGACGGCGGGTGAGTGCTTGCGGAACAGCACGCCGAACGGGCGGCTGCGGTGCGGACGGGAGGTGCGGTGTGCGTCCGCCGGGAGGGTGCGGGAGGTGATCTGGGTCACGGTGGCGGTCCTAGTTCAGCTCGACGGGATCGCGGCGGTTGATGACCCGCAGCTGGACGACCGCGACGAGGATGCCGACGATGAGCAGGAGCACGGCGGCAGCGCTGGCCGAGCCACCGTGGAAGAACACGAAGCCCTGGTTGTAGATGTAGTAGAGGATCGTCTCGCTCGAGTTAATCGGGCCGCCCTGGGTCAGGACGTAGACCTGCGTGAAGACCTGCAGCGCGCCGATCACGCCGGTGATCGCGAGGAAGCCCGTGGTCGGGGCCACCAGGGGGAGCGAGATCCGGAAGAAGCGGCGGATCGGACCGGCGCCGTCGAGCGTCGCGGCCTCCATGTAGGACGCCGGGATGTTCGTGAGCGCGGCCGAGTAGATGATCATCGTGTAGCCGACGCCCTGCCAGATCGAGAACACGATCACCGAGACCAGGGCCCACGGCTCGGACGTCAGGAAGCCGATCGGGGGAGCACCGAGCGCGGTGACCACGCCGTTCACCAGACCACCGAGCGGCGACAGGATGAAGCTGAAGATCAGCGCGCTGCCGACGATCGGGGCGATGTACGGCACGAAGAGCAGTGCCCGGTAGACGCCGCGACCGCGGAACGGCTGCGCCAGCAGTGCCGCGAAGAACAGCCCGAGGGCCATCGTGATCGGCACCACGACCACCACGTACAGCGCCGTGTTGCCGGCCGCCCGGACGAACTCGCCGTCCTGGAACAGCCCGGTGAAGTTCGACAGGCCGACGAAGCCGTTCGTCTCGCCGGACGCGGGGTTCCAGTCGGTGAACGAGTAGAAGACGGTCTGCGCCAGTGGGTACAGGTAGAACAGCGCCAGCAGCACCGTCGTCGGGGCGATGAGCACGTAGCCCGCTCGGCCCTCGCGTCGTTCCATCCGGCTCGCGTCCGCAGTGGACGACCGTCGACCGGGGACACGCACCCGGGCCGGGTTCTCAACCGCACTCGTCATGCGGACCTCCTCTTGGCTCGTCGTTGAACGCTAGGAATCGGCTGTTTCGAGCAGATTACCGTTCGATCACCAAAAGTAAACAGTCGAATCTGCAACGACTTCGTTCGATAATCGACCGTTTCGTCGCTACAGTGTCGGCATGCACGAGCAGCACTTCCAGGACATGGACCGGAACCCCGGGTCCGTCGGGGACGTCCTCCGACTGATCCGCGTCTCGGACACGACCTCGCGCTCGAGCATCGCCAGGAGCACCGGACTCGCACCGTCCACGGCCTCGGCCCGGGTCGACGCACTGACCGCGCTCGGGCTCGTGCGCGAGAGCGGCGCCGAGGGGTCCCGCGGCGGCCGGCGTGCCCGGCGGCTCGAACTCGTGGCGGACGCCGGCTTCGTCGCCGCGGCCGACCTCGGCGCCCACCACGTGCGCATCGTGCTCACCGACCTGGCCGGCCGGATCGTCGCCGACACCGACGCCCTCGAGCACGGCGCCGCGACGGTGCCCGTCGCCGCCGGACCGCGGGCGTCGGTCGCCGCGCTGTGGGACCGGTTCGTCGAGCTCGCCCGCGACGCCGGCCTCGACACGACCCGCTTCCGCGGCGCCGCGATCAGCGTCCCTGCGCCCGTGTCGTACCCGGGCGGCAGCATCGCGACCCCGTCGTTCGAGCCGTCGTGGCACGGTGCCGTGCTGCCCGAGCTCTTCGCCGAGCACACCGACGCCCCCGTCCTCGTGGAGAACGACGCGAACCTCATCGCCCTGGCCGAGCGTCCGGGCCCCGACCGCACGGGCACGCTCGTCGCGGTGAAGCTCGGCACCCGCATCGGCTCGGGGGTGCTGCTCGACGGGCGCCTGCACCGCGGGGTGAGCGGTGCCGCCGGCGAGATCAGCCACACCCCGGTCGACGGCCAGGCCGCGATCGGCTGCACCTGCGGCGTGCCGGACTGCCTCGAGTCGGTGGCGTCCGGGGGCGCGATCGTGGCGCGGCTGCGCGCGGGCGGACGGCAGGTCGGCGGGACGAGCGACGTGCTCGCGCTCGCGGCGCAGGGCGACGCGGTCGTCCTCGACGAGCTCCGCCGGGCGGGGGAGCACATCGGCCGCGTGCTCTCCGGCATCGTGAACTTCTGCAACCCGAGCGAGGTCGTGCTGGCGGGGGCGATGTCGGCGTCGTCCGTCCTGGTCGCGACGATCCGCGGGGAGCTCTACCGGTCGTGCCTGCCGATGGTCGCGGACGCCCTCGACGTCCGGGCGAGCTCGTCCCCGCGCGACGCCGGCATCCGCGGGGCGACGGTGCTCGCGATCGACGAGGTGCTCGCACCGGCACGCGTCGACGAACTCGCCCGCGCGGCGACGGAGCGGACGGCATGAGCGCCGCGGGCACGGGCTCGCACGGCGGCCGGGAGGCATCGGGCGCGGTCGTCGCCGTCGACGTCGGCGGCACCACCGTCAAGGGGATGGTCCGGGTCGGTGACGTCGTCCTCGACCGCGCGGTCGTCCCCACCCTGGCGCCGGTCGCGGCGACCGACGCGCACGCGGCGGCCACGGACGCCGCCGTGGGCGGTCCGGCGCTCGCCGCCGTCACCGCCGTCGTCGACCGGCTCGCCGCCGCCGCAGCCACCGCCGGGCACCCGCTCGCCGCCATCGGTCTCTGCACGCCCGGGGTCGTCGACGCCGAGACCGGGACGGTGGTCGTCGCGGTCAACCTCGACTGGCACGACCTGCCCCTCGCCGGACTCCTGTGCGACCGGTACGGCGTCCCCGTCGCCGTCGCGCACGACGCCCGCGCTGCCGCGACGGCCGAGATCGCAGCACGCACCGCGGCGGGCCGGGACGTCGCCGAGCTGGTCTTCATCCCGATCGGGACCGGCGTCTCCGCGAGCCTGGTCGTCGACGGGCGCCTGGTGGTCGGGGCAGCCGGAGGTGCCGGCGAGGTCGGACACGTGTGCGTCCGACCGGGCGGCGAGCCCTGCACGTGCGGGCAGCGCGGGTGCGTCGAGGTGTACGCCTCCGCACGGAACATCCGACGGCGCTACCGCGCGGCCGGCGGTACGATCGACGGCGCGACCGAGGAGATCGTCGCCGCCGTGGACACCGACCCCGTGGCCGCCGCGGTCTGGGCCGACGCGGTCGACGCGCTCGCCGCCGGGATCGCGATCCTGTCCGCCGTGCTCGACCCGGCGGTGGTCGTCGTCGGCGGCGGACTCGGCGGGTCCGGGGAACGCCTGCTCGCCCCGCTGCGCACCGCGGTGGACGCGCGGCTCGGCTGGCGTCCCGCGCCCCGCATCGAGCAGTCCCTCGCGGGCGCCGGTGCCGGCCTGGCGGGAGCAGCCCTGCTCGCCCGCACCGCTGCGCAGTCGACCGCTGCGCAGTCGACCGCAGCGCAGTCGACCGCAGCGCAGTCGGCCCCTGCGCCGCCTGCCGCCACCACCGCTGCCCACGGCGCCGAACCCACCACGGACACCGCACCACCACGAACCAGGAGGACCCCATGACCGCTCAGCGACTCCGGATCGGCCTCGTCGGCGCGGGGGTGATCGCCCACGCGCACCTGCCGAACCTGCTCCGGATCGGGGACGTCGTCGTCTTCTCCGAGGTCGGCGCCGAGGACCTCGTCGCAGCACACGGCGGCGAGGTGGTCGACTCGCTCGACGAACTCCTCGCCCGCGTCGACGTGGTGGACGTCGTCGTCCCCACGTACGCCCACGCCGAGGTCGTGCGCGCGGCGCTCGCCGCCGGCAAGGACGTCATCAGCGAGAAGCCGCTCGCCCGCACCGACGCGGACGCCGACGACCTGGTCCGGCTCGCGCACGAGGCCGGTCGCCAGCTCTACCCGGCACACGTGGTCCGCTACTTCCCCGAGTACGTCCGTCTCAAGGCCGCGGTCGAGGCCGGGCAGCTCGGCGAACTGGCCGTCCTGCGGTTCGTCCGCTCGGGTGCGTTCCCGACCCGCTCCGCCTGGTTCGCCGACCCCGAGCTCTCGGGCGGCATCATCATGGACCAGATGATCCACGACCTGGACATCGCACGGTGGATCGCCGGCGACGTCGTCCGGGTCAGCGCGGTGCACGTCCGCAAGGGCACCGTCGACCACCCGGTCGAGGCGGCGCACGTGCTGCTCACCCACGCGTCCGGGGCGATCAGCCACGTCGCGGGCATCTGGGGGCCGGCGCACCTGCCGTTCGTCACCGAGTTCTCCGCCACCGGCACCCTCGGGTCCCTGTCGCACGACTCCCGCGCCGAGCGGAACTACACGGCGGAGCTCCTCGACGAAGCCGGGGTCGGCGGCGACCTGCCCGAGCTCGACCCCGCCGAGGACCCGTACTTCCTCGAGATCCGCGAGTACCTCGGGGCCTTCCGTGGCGGCGCGGTGCCCCGCGTGTCCGCCGAGGACGGCGCCACCGCGGTCCGCATCGTCAACGCCGCGCTGCGGTCGGTCGCGACGGGGCAGCCCGTCGACCTCGAGCCCGCCCCGGCGGCCGGGACGCACGAGGGGGCGACGGCGTGACCGCCCTGCGCATCGGCGTGCTGTCCTTCGCGCACACGCACGCCCTGTCCTACCTGTCCGCGCTGCAGGCGATGCCGGACGTCGAGGTCGTCGGCACCGACCCGGACGGCACCTCGACGGGCACCGACCTGGTCGACCTGCGCGGTCGTGCACTCGCCGACGCCCTCGGGGTCGCGTACGTCGACACCGTCGAGGAGCTGCTGGCGAGCGGGGTCGACGCCGTGGTGGTCACGAGCGAGAACGCCCGGCACCGCGCCCTGGTCGAACAGGCCGCCGCCGCCGGGGCCCACGTGCTGTGCGAGAAGCCGCTCGCCACGACCTGGGAGGACGGGCTCGCGATGCGCGCCGCCGCCGAGGCCGCCGGCGTGCTGCTCATGGTCGCCTTCCCGGTCCGCTTCGCGAGCACCTTCGCCCGGCTCGCCGCGACGAAGCGGTCCGGCCGCCTCGGCGAGGTGTTCTCGGTCCGCGGTGCCAACAACGGCATGCTGCCGCTGACCCGCTCGTGGTTCACGGAACCCGGACTGTCCGGCGGCGGCGCGATCGTCGACCACGTCGTGCACATCGCGGACCTGCTCGACGAGCTCCTGGACGGCACGCCGGCCGAGACCGTCACGGCGGTCACGAACCGGGTGCTGCACGCGTCGCGCGCGCAGGCCGAGACCGCCGGTCTGGTCACCATCACCTACGCCGACGGCACGATCGCGGCGATCGACTGCTCGTGGAGCCGTCCGGACACCTCGCCGGCGTGGGGTGGGCTGGCCCTCACCGTCGTCGGGACCGAGGGATCGGTGGACGTCGACTTCTTCCGGCCCAGCGTCCGCGGGCTCGACGCCGCGAGCGGCCGGTCGGTCGTCCTGCCCTACGGGCCGGACTTCGACGCCGCGATGCTCGACACGTTCGTCGCCGCGGTGCGCTCCGGCGAACAGCCCCAGCCCGACGCGGCCGTGGGACTGCGCACCCTGGCGATCGTGCTGGCAGCGCAGGAGTCGGCCGCGACCGGCGAGACGGTGCGGGTGCGGTCCGTCTGACCCGACCCGCTGACGGCCAGGAGGCGCGGTGCCGGCCGGCGCCGCGCCTCCAGGCCGTCAGCGGGTGCGGCCCGACCGCCGGGCGGTCGCGTCAGGAGCCACCGGCCGCCGCCCACAGGCGGCGTGCGTTCGCGAGTCCGCGCTCGACCGCGTCGACGTCGTCCTCGAGTCCCTCGAACTCGATCGACACCGGCCCGTCGAACCCGCTGGCGACGATCCGCTCGACGATCCGGCCGAGCGGCAGGTCGCCGTGCCCGACCACCGTGCCGAGGACGGCGCGACCGGCCAGCGTGGTGAGCCACCCGTCCGCCGCCGGCGGGGTCTCGCGCACCAGGAAGTCCTTGAGGTGCACGACCGCTGCGACCGGCAGCACCCGCTGGACCGCGCGCAGCGGGTCGTCGTCGAGGCAGACGAAGTTGCCGACGTCGAGCAGCGCGCGGAAGCCCGGGTGGTCGACCTCGTGCACCAGTCGCAGGATCCGCTCGCTGTCGTTGAAGGCGAAGCCGTGGTTCTCGACCATCGTCGTGATGCCGAGCGTCGCGGCGTGCTCGGCGACCGCGCGGCAGACCGGCACCACCTGCGCGAGCACCCGCTCGAACTCCGCGTGGTCGGCGTCCCGCCAGGCCCAGGGGACGACGTCGTGGCGGAGGTGCGTGATCCCGAGCCGGTGTGCGACGTCGAGGTGATCGTGGACGCGGGCGACCTCGGCGTCGACGGTCGCCGGGTCCGAGAAGTCCGCACCGATCACGTGGTTCGCGAGCCCGATCCCGCGGGTGGCGGCGTGCTCGCGCAACCGGTCGACGAGCTCGGGCTGCCGGGGGAGGTCGTCGCCGAACCCGCCCGCGGCGATCTCGAGGTGCTCGCCGCCGGCGTCCGCGACCCGGTCGACGACGTCGAGGATCGTCAGTGCACCGCGCTGGAGCGAGCGGGCGTAGCTGTAGGAGGACACTCCGAGTCGCATGGCGCGACCCTAGCCGCAGTCGGTGCGCCGCCACCAGGGGTGCTGCCCTGGCGTTGCGGGGACCACGGCAGGCGGCGGAAGAGCGGCATGAGCGGCTGCACCATCGGGCCGATCGCGAACGCCGCGACCACCGTGCCGACCCCGACGTCGCCGCCGAGGAGCCACCCGACCACGACGACGGTGACCTCGATGACCGTGCGGGCGAGCCACAGCGGCCAGCCGAACCGCTCGTGCACGCCGACCATCAGGCCGTCCCGGGCGCCGGTGCCGAGCCCGGCGCCGATGTAGCAGGCCGTCGCGACGGCGAGCAGCGCGAGCCCCGCGGCGAACAGCAGGATCCGGGGGACCATCCCGTCGGGCTCCGGCACGAGCCACAGCACCAGGTCGGCCGACGGGCCGATCGCCAGCACGTTGCAGAGCGTGCCGATGCCGGGCTTCTGGCGGAGCGGGATCCAGAGCAGCAGGATGACGACGCTCGACGCCACGGTGATGACGCCGAACGACCAGGGCAGCACGTTCTCCAGGCCCTGCGTCAGGACCGTCCACGATCCGACGCCGACCACGGCGCGGACCTGCAGCGCGGTCGAGGCGCCGTAGAGGAAGAGCCCGACGGCGAGCTGGACGGAGCGGAGCACGAGGGCGGTGGAGCGGCGCATGCACCGATGCTCCCGCCGGATTGGCCTGGCCGTCGAGAGCCAATCGGGCTAGCGTGGCCCCGTGCCCCCGGTCTCCCTCAGCGCCCGTGCCGCCGCCCTCCTGCTCGCCGACTGGCGGGACGGCACCGACGCCCCCGCGTACGAGGCCCTGTCCGACGCCGTCCGCGTGCTCGTCATCGACGGTCGGGTGCCGCTGGGCGTCCGGTTGCCCGCCGAACGCGGGCTCGCCGAGGCCCTCGGCGTCTCCCGGACGACCGTCGCGAACGCCTACGCCCGGCTGCGGGACGACGGGTTCGTGGTGTCGCTGCGCGGGTCCGGCAGCGTCGTGCACCTGCCGCGCGACCTGGCCGGTCGCCCCGACCCCGAGCGACTCGGCGGTGTGGTGCCCGGGGACCTGCTCGACCTGCGGAAGGCCGCCCTGCACGCCGCACCCGAGGTCGCCGACGCCGTCGAGCGGGCGGTCCGGTCCGTGCCCGCCGCGCTCGCCGGCATCGGCTACGACACCGTCGGCGACCCCGGGCTCCGCGCAGCGATCGCGGACCGGTACACCGAGCGCGGGTTGCCCACCGACCCCTCGCAGGTGATCGTCACGATCGGTGCCCAGCACGCGATCGCACTGCTCGCCCGCGTCCTCGTGCGCCGCGGCGACACCGTGCTCGTCGAGTCGCCGACGTACCCGCACGCGCACGAGGCCTTCCGCGAGGCCGGTGCGCGACTCGTCGGTGTGCCCGTCGACGCCCGCGCCGGCTGGGACGCGGCAGCGCTCGAGACGACCCTGCGCCGGACGGCCCCGGCGGTCGCCTACGTCATGCCCGAGCTCCACAACCCGACCGGGGCGACCATGACTGCCGACACCCGGCGGCTGCTGCTCGACGTCGCCGCGACGACCGGCACGACCGTGGTCGCCGACGAGACGATGGGGGAGCTCCGCATCGACGGGGACCCCGCGCCGCCGCTCGCCGCGGCCGAACCGTCGGGCGCCTCGGTCGTGATGATCGGCTCCGCCGCGAAGGTCTTCTGGGGCGGCCTGCGCATCGGTTGGGTCCGGGCCGCACCGGAGCTCCTCCAGCGCCTGCTGCTCGCCCGCCCGACGGGCGACCTCGGCACGCCGGTCCTCGACCAGCTCGTCGCGCGCGAGCTCGTGCCGCGCACGGCGGCCGTCCTGGAGGGGCGGCGCACCTTCCTGCGCGCCGGTCGCGACGAGCTCGTGGCCGGCCTGCGCGCCCGGCTGCCCGAGTGGGACGTCCCGTCGCCGGCAGGCGGGTTGACGACGTGGGTCGGGCTCGGCCGTCCGGTGTCGAGCGCACTCGTCCTGGCCGCGCGGGCCGAGGGGGTGCTCCTGGCATCGGGTGGGGTGTTCGGCCCCGACGGCGGGTTCGAGCGGTTCCTCCGGGTGCCCTGGACGACGGCCGCGGCGGACCGGGAGCGCCTGGTCGACGTGCTCGGGCGCGCGTGGTCGCGGATCGGTGGCGAGGCAGCGGGCGCCCGGGGGTCGCTCGCCGCGGTGGTCTGAACGCCCGGTCGTCCACAGGTGCACGTTCGTCCACGGACCTGCGCCGGGCGGTCTGGTTCGCAGGTGGAACTGCGAGGATCGGCACGTGCACCTCCTCTCGGTCTTCAGCCTCCGGAACCGCGCCCTCATCGCGCTCGTCACGATCGTCGTCGCGGTGTTCGGCGGCGTCGCCCTGACGAACCTCAAGCAGGAGCTCATCCCGAGCGTCCAGTTCCCCCAGGTGGCGATCGTCAGCGCCTACCCCGGTGCGACACCGGAGGTCGTGTCGAACGACGTCTCGACGAAGATCGAGCAGGCCATCCAGGTCGTGCCGAACCTCGAGTCGACGAGTGCGACCTCCTCGACCGGGCAGAGCGTGGTGTCCGCCTCGTTCGACTACGGGTCGAACCTGGCCAGCGCCGAGGACAAGATCCAGACCGCGGTGAACGCCCTGTCGCTGCCGGACACCGTGCAGACCCAGATCGTCACCGGGTCCTTCGACGACCTGCCCGTGCTGCAGCTCGCCGTCACCGCCTCGGGCAACCAGGAGCAGCTCGTCGACCGGCTGAACGCCACGGCGGTGCCCGACCTCGAGAAGCTCGACGGCGTGCGGCAGGCCGACGTCTTCGGCAACCCCGGCCGCCGCATCGTGATCACCCCGGACGAGGACGAGCTCGCGGCACGGGGGCTCACGACGCAGTCGATCTCGGACGCCCTCGACGACAACGGCACGCTGATCCCCGGTGGCACGATCACGCAGGACGGCACGACCCTCTCGGTGCAGACCGGGCAGCGCATCGCGTCGCTCGACGACATCCGCGGGCTGCCCCTGACGGCGTCGAGCGGGTCCGGGTCGTCCGGCTCGTCGGCCGGTGGATCGTCCACGGGCGGTGCTGCGACGGACTCCGGCAGTGCCGCGGGCGCTCCCGGCAGCACCGGCACGGCCACCGGCTCCGCGGGTTCCGGGGACGGCACCGCGGGCGGGACGGCCGCGGGCCAGGGCCAGACCGGTGCGACCGGCACCGGGACGACCGCGACCGGCGGTGCGGGCGGGAGCACCGCCTCCACGCCGACCTCGCTCGGTGACGTCGCGACGGTGCAGATCGAGGAGTCGCCGAGCACCTCGATCAGCCGCGTCGACGGCAAGACCGCGCTGACCATCGCGATCACGAAGACGCAGGAGGCGAACACCGTCGACGTCTCCGAGACGGTGAAGGCCGCACTGCCCGGCATCGAGGCCAAGGTCACCGGCGACCCGCAGTTCACCGTGGTGTTCGACCAGGCGCCCTACATCCAGCAGTCCATCGACTCCCTGGCGGAGGAGGGCCTGCTCGGCCTCGGGTTCGCGGTCGTCGTCATCCTGGTGTTCCTGCTGTCGTGGCGGTCGACGCTGGTGACCGCGATCTCGATCCCGACCTCGGTGCTGCTCGCCGCGATCGGCATGCAGGCCGCCGGCTACACCCTCAACATCATCACGCTCGCCGCGCTCACCATCGCGATCGGCCGCGTGGTCGACGACTCGATCGTCGTCATCGAGAACATCAAACGGCACCTGCAACCCGGCGTCGACCGCGGGCGGGCGGTGCTCGACGCCGTGCGCGAGGTCGCCGGGGCGGTCACCGCCTCGACGCTCACGACCGTCGCGGTCTTCCTGCCGGTCGCGTTCGTCGCCGAGCTCGTCGGCGAGCTGTTCCGGCCCTTCGCGCTCACGGTCACGATGGCGTTGCTCGCGTCGCTGTTCGTGTCGCTGACGATCGTGCCCGTGCTCGCGTACTGGTGGCTCCGGGCGCCGAAGACGCACCGGCACGCGGCGGTGCCGACCACCGGATCGACCGAGACCGGGTCGACCGAGACCGTGCCCGCGAGCTCGTCGGCACCGGTGTCGGCTGCGTCCGGGGCGGCTGGACCGACGTCGACCGGGGCGCTGACCTCGGCCGACGACCTGCACGACGCCGGGACGTCCGACCGGCTGCGTCGCGGGTACCTGCCCGTCCTCCGCTGGGCGGTCGGCCGCCCGGCGCTCGTCCTCGTGCTCGCCCTGGTCGTCCTCGGCGGCACCGCAGCGGCCGTGCCCTTCGTCAAGACGAACTACCTCGGCGACTCCGGGCAGAACACCTTCACCGTGACGCAGGACCTCGAGCCGGGCACCAGTCTCGACGAGCAGTCGGACGCCGCGCGCAAGGTCGAGCGGGTGCTGCAGGACGTCTCCGGCGTCGAGACCGTGCAGACCACGATCGGGTCGAGCGGCCAGTCCATCCAGGCCGCCTTCGGCGGCGGTGCATCTGCCTCCGTGCAGTACAACGTCACGACCGACGCCGGGGTGGACCAGACGACGATCCAGTCCGAGGCCCGCGACCGCATCGAGCGGATCGACGGCGTCGGCGAGGTCAGCCTGTCGAGCGCCGGTGGCGGCTTCGGCGGGTCGAGCGACATCGAGGTGGACGTCACCGCGCCGACCCAGGCCGAGCTGCAGACCGCGGCGGAGAAGGTCCTCACCGAGATGCGCGGCGTCGACGGCACCACCGCGGCGTCGAGCAACCTGTCCGCCGCCGAGCCGTACCTGGCCGTCCGGGTCGACCGGACGAAGGCCGCCGAGCGCGGGCTCACCGAGACCCAGGTCGGCGGGATCGTCGCCGCTGCGGTCTCGCCGCGGGACACCGGCAGCGTCGAGATCGACGACGCCACCCTCGACGTCTACATCGCCGACCCGGAGCCGCCGACCACCATCGACGCGCTGAAGTCGCTGTCGATCCCGACCGCGAGCGGCGAGGTTCCGCTGACCGACGTCGCGACGGTCGAGCAGTCCGACGGTCCGACCACCATCACCACGTCGAGCGCCGTCCGCACGGCGACCATCACGGTCACGCCCGACTCGACGAACCTCGGACAGGCGGTGCAGAACGTCACGACGGCCGTCGATGCCCTCGACCTGCCGAAGGGTGCGTCGGCGACGATCGGCGGTGTGGCGTCGAGCCAGTCGTCGGCGTTCAGCCAGCTGCTGCTCGCCGTGCTCGTCGCGATCCTGATCGTCTACGTGATCATGGTCGCGACCTTCCGGAGCCTGCTGCAGCCGATCCTGCTGCTGCTCTCGGTGCCGTTCGCGGCGACCGGTGCGCTGCTCCTGCAGATCGTGACCGGCATCCCGCTCGGGGTCGCGTCGCTCATCGGCCTGCTCATGCTCGTCGGCATCGTCGTCACGAACGCGATCGTGCTCATCGACCTCGTCAACCAGTACCGCCGCCGTGGGCTCCGCGTCCGCGAGGCACTGATCGAGGGAGCGACCCGCCGCCTCCGGCCGATCCTCATGACGGCGCTCGCGACGATCTTCGCGCTGCTGCCGATGGCGGTCGGGCTGACGGGGAAGTCGGGCTTCATCTCGCAGCCGCTCGCCCTGGTGGTGATCGGCGGTCTGGTGTCCTCGACGCTGTTGACCCTCGTCGTGCTGCCGGCGCTGTACTCGGTGGTGGAGGGCTTCCGGGAACGCCGGGCCGACCGGCGGGCGGAGCGGGAGGCGGCAGCAGAGCACTGACACCGGGCGCCGGGGTCCGGACGCTCGAGGCGTCAGTCGCGGGTGCCGGACCGAGGGCGCCGGACCGCGGGCGCCGGGTGTTGGGCGTCAGACGGCGGACGCCGGGGTCCGGATGCCCGAGACCCGCGTCAGTCGCTGGTGCCGGACTCCTCGGCGTCGACCTGCCGGAACCACGACACGAGCACGCAGGTCAGGGTCACGAGGAACACGACGGCGGCACCCTGGGCGGCGATCGCCATGTGCCCGGTGGCCGCCGAGTATCCGCCGAAGGCCACGGCGGCGGCGAACGACAGCCCGAGCAGCAGCTCCGCGTACGTCCGGACGGAGGTCCGGGTGGGCCACTCGGTGACGGGGCGCGCGGGACGGCTCGTGGTGTCGGTCACCCCTCGAGTGTGCGCGGACGCCCCATCCCCCCGCACACCCGAGTCCGGGTGCCACCCGCACGGGGCACGGCCCGGCCGGACCCGTCAGCGGAGGCGGTCGCGGAGGAACGCCACCACCCGCTCGCTCATCGCCCGGTCGAGCTGAGCGATCGAGTGCGCCGTCCCCTCGACCGCGACGAACGTCACGGGGACGTCGTGCTCGCGCAGGGTGGCGACGAACTCCTGCGACTCCCACAGCGGGATGAACTCGTCGGTGGAGTGCCCCACGAAGAACGGAGCGGTCTCGTCGGTGACGTGGTACCCCGGCGAGGCCGCCCGTGCCGCCGGGCACGTCGTGTAGTCCCGGCAACCGAGGTAGAGCAGCTGCTTCCGCTGGAACGACGCCGACACCCCGTCCGGCTCGGTCGACCGCGTCGTGAGGTCGGTCGGACCGCTGAGGTCGACGACCGCGCGGATGCGGTCCCCGGCGGCCCACGCGGCCGACTCGTGGTCGGTCACCGCGAGCATCGCCACGAGGTTGCCTCCCGCGCTGCCGCCGAAGAGCCCGACGCGGTCCGGGTCGATGTCGTAGGTCCCCAGCGTCGCGGGTCGGAACACCCAGTCGAGCGCTCGGCGGACGTCGTCGAGCCCCGCCGGGAACGGGTCCGTCGGTGCGAGGCGGTAGTCCACGTTCACGGTGACGAAGCCCTCGGACGCCAGGTACTGGCACACCGCCCGGTAGGCGGCCGTCGCCTTGTCACCGTGCGACCAGCTGCCCCCGTGGACGAGCATCACGGCCGGTCGGCCGCCGGCAGCACGGGTGTCCCGTGCGTCCGCGCGCGCAGTGGCGTCACCGGCCGGCGTCGCTGGCGTCGACGTCGGGGTCGCCGTGGTGTCCGGTGCGCTGTCGGGCGGCAGGCACACGTCGAGGCGCTGCAGCGGTTCCCGACCGTAGGGCACGTCGGCGACGACCTCGATGCCGGGGTAGCGCAGCGACAGCGGGTAGATCACGGGGTCGGCGGTGACGACGTCGTCACGGTCGCCCGCCGGTGTGCCGCTGCACGACCCGAGCACGGCCGTCGCCACGAGCGCGGTGAGGAGCGCGAGCAGGGTGCGGCCGGTCTTCATCGACGTCCACGCTAATCCCGCCCGCTCGGCACTGCGTCCGCCGTCCGGACGAGTGGGCTCCTCCCCGCGGTCGAGCCGGGCACACGCGGCCGAGCCGGGCACACCTGGTCGAACCGGGCGTACCTGGTCGGACCGGGCACACCTGGTCGTCCCGGGCGTACCTGGTCGAACAGATCGACCAGGTACGCCCGATCTCGCCAGGTACACCCGAAGTCACCGGGCGCCCGGGCCGCCCGATCTCGCCAGGTACGCCCGATCTCGCCAGGGACGCCGGGATCCGCCGGGTGCCAGGATGGGCACGAGACCCGCAGGAGGACCCGTGAGCCGTCGCAAGGCCTGGAACACCGACCCCGAACCGCTGCTCCGCGTCGAGGAGGGTTTCCGCCTCGACCGCGTCGACCCCGACGGCACGCCGGGCTTCCCCGGCCGCAAGATCGACGGGCTCGAGGCTCTCGCCGCCGGTGCCGACCGCCTCGCCGCCCTGCAGGAACGCCTGCACGCCGCGAGCACCGCCGGCGACCAGCGTCGTGTGCTCCTCGTGCTGCAGGCGATGGACACCGCGGGCAAGGGCGGCATCGTCTCGCACGTCGTCGGCGCGGTCGACCCGAACGGCGTCCACTACGCGGGCTTCGGGGTGCCCACCGCCGAGGAGCGCGAGCACGACTTCCTCTGGCGCATCGAACGGCAGCTCCCCGCGGCGGGGCAGCTCGGTGTGTTCGACCGATCCCACTACGAGGACGTCCTCGTCCAGAAGGTGCGCGCGTTCGCCCCGCCCGAGGAGATCGAGCGTCGGTACGGCGCGATCGTCGACTTCGAGGACCGTCTGGTCGAGCAGGGCACGACGATCGTCAAGGTCATGCTGCACATCTCGAAGGACGAGCAGCGCGAGCGCCTCGGCGACCGGCTGGACCGCCCCGACAAGCACTGGAAGTTCACCCCGGGCGACATCGACGATCGTCTGCTGTGGGACGAGTACCAGCAGGCGTACCAGACGGTGTTCGAGCGCACCTCGACGGCCCGGGCGCCCTGGTACGTCGTCCCCGCGAACCGCAAGTGGTACGCCCGACTCGCCGTGCAGCAGCTCCTGCTCCGCGCGCTCGAGGACCTCCAGCTCACCTGGCCCGCTGCCGACTTCGACGTGGCCGAGCAGCGACGGCGGCTCGCGGAGTCCTGATCCCGCTCACGGTCTGGAGGCCCTCCGCCCCTCCGCCCCGCGGCCCACGGCCCGCGCACGGCCGGCAGTCGGTCGGTCGGGGGTGGCCAGGCGGGCTCGTGTCGCGTAGACTCGCTCGGTCGGCCTTCGGCACCGCGGCATGTGACCGCGGGTTTCGTTTGGGTGTGTGTGCGCTCGAGGGCTGGATTCACGTCGATCCGCGACGGGAAGAACCCCCTCCCCGCTGAAGAGCCCCCGCCGATGTCGCTGCCGGGCGCTGTGGGACGTCTGCACCCCGGAAAGTAGCAATGGCCCCGTACGACAAGGGCGCGCGTCAGCGTGCCGACGACCGAGTCCGCCACGCGAACGGCACGCCCGCCGCTCGCAGCAGCAAGCACCGCGGGTTCCGCGCCGCCGACCCGGCCCAGCCGCGGCAGAAGCAGCGCTGGGACGCCGAGGAGCGTCGCGGCCGCGCATCGCAGGGCGAGCGCCCGGCCCGCCCGAACTGGGAGCCGCGCGACGGCGGCCAGCGCCGTGACGACCGCGGCGGGCGCGGGTTCGACCGTGACCGTGGTGGTCGTGGCCACGACCGCGACGACCGTGCCCCGCGTCGGTTCGACCGTGACGACCGTGCCCCGCGTCGTTTCGACCGTGACGACCGTGCCCCTCGTCGTGACGACGACCGTGGTGCTCGTCGGTTCGACCGTGACGACCGTGCTCCGCGCCGGTTCGACCGCGACGACCGCGCTCCCCGGCGTGATGACGACCGTGCCCCGCGTCGGTTCGACCGTGACGACCGTGCCCCGCGCCGGTTCGACCGCGACGACCGCGCTCCTCGCCGTGATGACGACCGTGCCCCGCGTCGGTTCGACCGTGACGACCGTGCGCCCCGTCGTGACGACGACCGCGCCCCGCGCCGGTCCGACCGTGACGACCGTGCCCCCCGTCGCGATGACGACCGTGGTGCTCGTCGGTTCGACCGTGACGACCGCGCCCCGCGTCGGTTCGACCGTGACGACCGTGCGCCCCGTCGTGAGGACGACCGTGGCGCCCGTCGGTTCGATCGTGACGACCGTGCGCCCCGTCGTGACGACGATCGTGGTGCCCGTCGGTTCGACCGCGATGACCGCGCCCCGCGTCGCTCCTTCGACCGCGACGACCGCCCGCAGCGCCGCTCCTCCGACGACGACCGCGCGCCCCGCCGCGACCGCGACGACTCCCGCGGCTCGTACGTCCCCGCGGACGACGTCAAGCTCGAGAAGCTCCAGGCCGAGGCGACCGTCGCGGCCGACGTCGAGGGCGTGACCTTCGCCGACCTCGGCATCGGCGGCAACATCTCCCGCGCCCTGGCCGAGATGGGCGCCACGGCCCCGTTCCCGATCCAGGCGGCGACGATCCCCGACGTGCTGTCCGGCAAGGACGTCCTCGGCCGTGGCCGCACCGGTTCCGGCAAGACGATCGCGTTCGGTGCACCCCTGGTCGAGAAGCTCATGGAGCACGGCGGCGGGACGAAGCGCAAGATGGGCCGCGCCCCGCGTGCGCTCATCCTCGCCCCGACGCGCGAGCTCGCCCTGCAGATCGACCGCACGGTGCAGCCGATCGCCCGTTCGGTGGGCCTCTTCACGACGCAGATCTACGGCGGTGTGCCCTACGGTCGCCAGGAGGGTGCCCTCGAGCGTGGCGTCGACATCATCGTCGGCACGCCCGGCCGGGTGCAGGACCTCATGAACAAGGGGAAGCTCGACCTCAGCGAGGTCGTCGTCTCCGTGCTCGACGAGGCCGACCACATGTGCGACCTCGGGTTCCTCGAGCCGGTGCGCGAGATCCTCTCCGCGACCGCCGAGGTCACCCCGCAGGGCAACCGCGCCCAGAAGCTCCTGTTCAGCGCCACGCTCGACGCCCAGGTCGCGTCGCTCGTGTCCGAGTTCCTGCACGAGCCGAGCGTCCACGAGGTCGCCGGCGAGGACCAGGCGTCCTCGACCATCGACCACCGCGTGCTGGTCGTCGAGCAGCGCCAGAAGGACCAGGTCCTCGAGGAGCTCGTCGCCGGTGACGGCAAGACGATCGTCTTCGCCCGTACCCGGGCCTACGCCGAGCGCCTGGCCGACCAGTTCGAGGACGCCGGCATCCGGGCGACCTCGCTCCACGGTGACCTCAACCAGTCGCGCCGCACGCGCAACCTGCAGCTGCTCACGAGCGGCCGGGTGAACGTCCTCGTCGCGACGGACGTCGCGGCGCGCGGCATCCACGTCGACGACGTGTCGCTCGTCGTGCAGGCGGACGCCCCGGACGACTACAAGGCGTACATGCACCGCTCCGGCCGCACCGGCCGTGCCGGCAAGGAGGGCACCGTCGTCACGCTCGTCCCGCGTGGCCGCGTCCGGAAGATCGAGGGCATCCTCGAGAACGCCGAGATCGAGGCGGACCTCGTGCAGGCCGCCCCCGGCGACGGCATCGTCGCGGAGCTCGCGGCGCGCTAGACGCGACCACCTCGACCGACGGGAGGCACGGAGCCAGCTGGCACCGTGCCTCCCGTCCGTCCGGAAGGGGTCAGCGGCTGAAGAAGAGCAGGCCGCGCACGTAGCCGGCCTGGCCGGCGTGCTGCGTGCAGTCGTCGAGGATGCTGACGAGCCGTGCGCCGCGGGTCACCGGCGGGTCCCAGGCGTCGTCGACGACGGCGTCGAGGTCCTCCGGCGCCAGCGTCGCGACGTACGCGACCGTCCGCTCGTGGACCGCGCGGAGGTAGCCGTTCAACAGGTCCGCCGAGGCGCGCACGCGACCGACGTCGTCGCGCGACATCCCGTACCCGAGCGCGTCGGCCGGGAACGGCAGGTCGAACCGATCGACCCAGCCGTCCGCGGTCCAGACCTGCTCGGAGCCGGCGAGGTCGGCGACCTGCGCGTCCTGCCCGCGAGCGATGTGCCAGGCGAGCCACGCGAGGGTGTTCGCGCCGGCCGCCGGGCGAGCGGCGAGCTGGTCCGCGGACAGACCGTCGAGCGCACGCTCGACCGTCTCGGGGACGCGGGAGAACGCTTCGGTGAGGAGTTCGGCAGGGGTCATGCGGCCGACGCTACGCGGCGGGTGCGGGCCCTGCTCCAGGGCCCCGGTCCGTGCTCAGCGGGCGGTGGCCGCGCGGTGCCGCCGGTCGAGCGCTGCGCCGATGTCCTCGAGGGCAGCGGCGACGCCGTTCCGCTCGGTGGCGGGGACGGCCTCGCTGAAGGCCGAGGCGTACGCGGCGCTGACGGCCCGTGCGACGGCTGCGCCCGACGGCGTCAGGTGCACGAGGATGCTCCGCCGGTCGCCCGGGTTCGGGCGTCGTTCGAGGTGCCCGTGGCGCTCGAGCCGGTCGAGCAGCGAGGTCATCGCACCGGTGCTCAGCTCGAGGACGTCGCCGGCCTGCTTCGGTGTCGTCGCCTGCCCCTCCGATGCCGCGAGGTGCACCAGGAAGCGCGTGTCGGTGATGCCGAGGCCCTGCGCGGCGCTCTCGTGCGCGAGGACCCGAGCGTGCCGGACCTGCAGGACCCGGAAGGCCGCGATCATCCGTGCGAGCCCGGCGTCGTCCGCGGCCGTGCCGACACGGTGCGCCGGTGCCGGGTCGCCGATCGCGAGGTCGCTCGCGAGGTCGCTCTCGAGGTCGATCTCGACGTCGGGGGAGACCGGGGCCGGGGGGAGGCTGGTCGTGACGGTCAGGGGAGGCAGGGCGGGGGAGGTGTCCGTCACGGGGTGGCTCTTCTCGGGTGGTGATCGCGGCGGCGATCGACGGGACGCGGGCGGACCCGGGTCAGAGGTCCATGCAACAAGTATCTCAACGATTGAGACACCCCCCAACAATGGGGTCATTGCTTCCCTTGTCATCAACACGTTCGACAAGTAGCTTGATCGCCGTAGTACACAGGCACCGTAGCGCGACCAACCACCGCGGGTCCGGAGCCACCACCGATCAGAATCTCTCCTCCGGAGGACAACCATGTCCCGTGTGTCCCCTCGCGCCGCCCGTCTCGCCGCCTGGATCGCCGTGCCCGCCGCCCTCGTCGCCTCGGGCGTCGTCGTGTCGACCGCCTCGTACTCGGCCTTCTCGGCCACCACCACGAACCCCACCAGCAACTGGACCGCCGGCACCGTCGCGCTGTCGGACGACGACGCGAACACCGCGCTCTTCACCGCTGCGAATCTCAAGCCCGGCTCCGTCGACAGCAAGTGCATCACCGTGACCTCCACCGGGTCGCTGCCGTCGACCGTGAAGCTCTACGCGACCTCGCCGTCGACCTCGAGCGTGCTCGCACAGAACACCACGATCAAGATCGAGCAGGGCACCGGCGGCGGCCTCTCGTCGTGCTCGGGCTTCACCCCCGCGGCGACCGGCGGGACCCTCTTCGAGAACACGCTCCCGACCCTCGGGACGCAGGCGACGAACTTCGCCTCGGGCCTCGGCGCGTGGACCACGACCGGTGCCGCCAGCGAGACCCGGGTCTACAGGGTCACGTACACCGTCTCCGCGAACACCCCGAACGCGGCGCAGGGCACCAACGCCCAGATCGGTCTCACCTGGGAGGCCCAGAACAACTAGCAGGGCACCCCGCCCGTCACCACGCCCCCGGTCGAAGGCAGTCATGGTCAGCATCGCAGTGCACGGTGGTCACACCCCGCACGACGTGCTCCACGACGTCGTCGACTGGGGGCGTGTCGTCGTCGCGACCGCGGCTCGGGCCGTCGTCGCGACGCTCCTCGGGCTCGCGCTGTGGTCGGCCGCCCCGGCGCTCCTCGGCTGGCACCCGACCACCGTGATGACCGGGTCGATGGCACCGCGCCTCGCGCCGGGCGACGTCGTGGTGTCGCGGCCGGTCGCCTCGGCGGAGATCCGGCCCGGGCAGATCCTGCTCGCGGACGACCCCGACCAGCCGGGACACCTGCGGATGCACCGGTTCGTCGAACCCGGCCCGGACGGCACCGTCGTCACGAAGGGCGACGCGAACCCGCAGGTCGACTCGACGCCGATCGAGCGTTCCGCCGTGCACGGGGTCGGCTTCCTGCGGGTGCCGTCCGTCGCCACCCCGGTGCTCTGGGTCCGTGAGGGCCGCTGGGTCGAGGTCGGCACCGTCGCCCTCGCGCTCGTCGCGGTGCTCCTGCTCTGCACGGTCGACGCTCCGCTCCGTCGACGCGGTCCGCGGCACCGCGGCGACGGTGGGCACGCGGGCAGCGGCGGGCCCACGGGCGACGGCGGCCGGGAGGCACTGATCGCCTCCGCAGCGCCGCCCGCGGTGGGTGCTCACAGCGTCCCGGACCGCCGGTCGTCACGTCCCGTCCCGCGCCACGTCGACGAGCGCGGCCGCGCCGCACGCCGCGCGGCCGTGCAGCGTGTCCCTCGCGTGGGCCAGACCGGGGTCCTCGGGCTCGTCGCCGTCGTGGTCGGGGCGAGCGCCGTGCTCGTGCCGACGCAGGCCGATGCTGCACCGTTCGGTCGGACCACCGGCACGGCCGTCCAGCTCACCGCCGGGACCGTACCGGTCGTCACGACCCTCTCGTGTACGGACTCGAGCAACGGCTCGGTCGTGATCGGCTGGTCGTACGCCGGGGACCCGCCGAAGTCGTTCACCGTGACCGACGAGACCGGGGCGGTGCTCGCGACGACAGCCGACGGCCAGGCGCGGAGCGCGACCGTCAAGCTCAGCAGTGCGCTCGCCCTGGGCACGAGGCGCACCGTGCAGGTGCAGACCAACGCCGCCGCGCCGGGTGCCTGGACGTCGACGCAGAGCGCAGGGGTGCCCATCCAGTTCACGTCGCTCCTCGGGCTCGGGCTCGTCTCCGGCACGAGCTGCGTGCGCTGACGTTCCTGCACGGGCAGCGGCACGCGCCGGTCCTCCACAGGGCGGCACGGGCTCGCGGGTGATGTCCCCGGCCGCCGCTACCGTGGCGGCATGCGGATCCTCCACACCGGCGACTGGCACCTCGGCCGCACGCTGCTCGGTGCGGACCTGCTCGGACACCAGTCGACCTTCGCGGACTTCCTCGTCGAGACCGTCCGCGACCGCGCGGTCGACCTGGTCGTCATCGCCGGCGACGTCTACGACCGTGCGATCCCGCCGGTCGACGCCGTCCGGCTGCTCTCGCGGACGCTCGAACGCCTGGCCGAGACGGCGACGGTCGTGCTGACCCCGGGCAACCACGACTCCGCCGCGCGGCTCGGCTTCGGCGCGGGGGTCATGCACGACCGCGTGCGGATCCTGGCGGAGCCGACGGGCATCGGCACGCCGGTGCTGCTCGACGACGAGCACGGCCCCGTCGCCGTGTACGGGATCCCGTACCTGCACCCCGACCTGACGCGCTACGCCCTCGCGGACGTGCCGGACGAGCCCCTCGCCCGGTCCCACCAGGCGGTCGTCGGCGCAGGCACCGCACGGATCCGAGCAGACCTCGCCGAGCGCCCGGGCACCCGCAGCGTCGTCGTCGCGCACGCCTTCGTCGGCGGGGCTGCTCCGAGCGACAGCGAACAGGACATCCGGGTCGGCGGGGTCGACCAGGTCGCCGCCTCGGTCTTCGACGGCATCGACTACGTCGCGCTCGGACACCTGCACGGAGCGCAGCGCGTGGGCGCGGGGGACCGCATCCGGTACGCCGGGTCCCCGCTCGCGTTCTCGTTCGGGGAACGGCAGCAGCGCAAGAGCGTCACCCTCGTCGAACTGGCGGCCGACGGTGGGGTCTCGGTGGAGCTGGTACCCGCTCCCGTGCCCCGGCGCCTGGTCGACGTCCGGACGAGCATGGAGGCGATCGAGTCCGGCGCGCACCGCGCGGACGCCGACGCCTGGGTCCGCGTCGCGGTCACCGACACCGTCCACCCCGAGCGGCTCTACGCCCGGGTGAAGGACCACTTCCCGCACGCGCTGGCGATCACGCACGAGCCCGCCGACCGCCCCGACCGGCAGGCGGCGCGGGCGGTCACGGCGACCTCGGACCCGGTCGAGGTCGCGGCCGACTTCGTCGCGTTCGCCACCGGCGCGACGCCGGGCGACGACGACCGCGCGGTCCTGACCGAGGCGTACGAGGCAGCGGTCCTCGCGATGCACGACGACCGGGGGCGCTGATGTACCTGCACCGACTCGAACTCCGGGCGATCGGGCCCTACCCCGAACTCGTGACGATCGACTTCGCGGCGCTCGCCGCCTCCGGGGTGTTCCTGCTCGAGGGCCCGACCGGCTCCGGCAAGTCGACCATCATCGACGCCGTGGTGTTCGCCCTGTACGGCGGGCTCGCGGGCGAGGGATCGACGCACGACCGCCTGCACAGCCAGCACGCCGACCCCGGGGTGGAACCCTTCGTGGAGCTCGTGTTCGAGACCGGTGCCGGCGTGTACCGGGTCCGCCGGACGCCGCAGTACGACCGGCCGAAGCAGCGCGGCGCAGGGACGGTGCGACAGCAGGCGTCGGCGCAGCTCTTCCGGCTCGCACACTCCGGCGACGTCGTCGGTGAGCCGGTGTCCTCGCGGATCCCGGAGATCGGGCTCGAGGTCGCTCGGGTCGTCGGACTCGACCGTGCACAGTTCCTGCAGACGGTCGTGCTCCCGCAGGGCGAGTTCGCTCGCTTCCTCCGGGCACCGGGCGAGGACCGCCGGAAGCTCCTGCAGTCGCTCTTCGGCACCCAGGTCTACGACCGCACGGCGGACGAGCTCGCCGCCCGCCGCCGAGAGGTCCAGGCCGAGGTGGAGTCCGCCGACGCCCGGGTGCGGGACGCGCTGAGCCGCTTCGCCCAGGCCGCCGGTGTCGTCGACGCCGACGAGGCCTCGGTGCCGGGGACCCTCGACGCGCTGCGCGCCGTGGCCACGGCGACCGCAGCAGATCGCACCGAGGCGGTCGCGGCGGCGGAACGCGCCCGGGTGCACGAGCACGACGTGGCCGCGCGACTGCAGGCCAGGGCGCGACGTGCCGTGCTCCTCGATCGTCGCCGCGCCCTCGACGACGCCGCACCCCGGGTCGAGGCCGCCCGCGCCCGGCTCGCGCTCGCCGAACGGGCCGTCCGGGTCACGACGCCGGCACAGGGGCTCGACGCCGCCCGTTCCCGTGCTGACGAGCACCGTCGCCGAGCGCACGACCTCCGTGCGCGCCTCGGTGTCCCGTCGGACGTCGACACCGCCGCACGCCGCACCGACCTGGCCACCTGCGTCGCGGCGGTCCGGCACCTCGTCGCGGTCGAGGCCACGCTCGACGACCGCCGACGAGCCCGCACGGACGCCGCCGACCGGGCCGCACTGCTCGTCCGACGGGTGGCCGAGCTCGACCGTGCGCTCGAGGCGCGTCCCGCCGGTCGGGCCGCGCTCGTCGAGGAAGCCCGGACCGCGGCCACCGCCGCGGGCGACGCCGAGGCCGCCCGAGCCGAGGTCGAGCGCCTCCGGCAGCTGCGCGCAGACCTCGACGCCCGTGACGCCGCAGCCGCCGCCGTGCACCGGGCGGAGCAGGTGGTGGCGGACCGCCGCGTCCGCGCCGAAGCGCTCCTGCGGACCGAGCAGGCCCTGCGCACCCGCCGCATCGCCGGACTGGCGGGCGAACTCGGCGCGGCACTCGTCCCGGGCGACCCCTGTCCCGTGTGCGGCGCGCTCGAGCACCCGGACGTCGCCCTGCCGCAGGACGACCACCCGGACGCAGCCGCCGTCGACGAAGCCGCCGACGCATCACGTGTCGCCGACGGCGCCCTCGCCGAGGCGGCGTCCGCGCTCGCCGTCGAGCGTGCCGCCCTCGAACGACTGCGCGCCGCCGTCGGGGAGACGGACGCCGACGCCCTGGCGACCCGAGCCGCGGCCGCCGACGCCCGCGTGCAGGCAGCCCACGCTGCGGCAGTCCGCGTCGCCGAGGTCGAGGGGCAGCGGACGGCGTACGACGACGAGACCCGGGCACTCGAGCGCGAGCACAACACCGTGCAGGCCGACCACGCCGTTCTCGTGGCGACGAGCGGGGCAGAGGGATCGCGGCTCGACCAGGACGCCGCTGCCGTGACGGACGCCCGACAGCGCGCAGCGACCGTCGCCGCGGGCTCCTGGGACGCATCCGCCGACACCGACGGCCGCATCGGTGGGACGTCGGACGACCGCTCCCTCGCGCAGCTGGTCCGGCAGCTCGACGACCTCGTCGCACGAGCCGACGAGGTCGCCGTCGCCGAGTCGCAGGCGACGACGGCGGCACAGGCCGTGCGCGAGCGGTCCGCCGAGGTCGACCTGGCGCTGACCGAGCAGGGCTTCGACAGGCTCGACGCGGCCCGGGCAGCACTGCTCCAGCCGGATGCCTCGGCCGCGCTGCAGGCCGAGGTCGTCGCCGCCGAGCGGGAGCGTGCCGTCGTCGACGCCGGGCTCGTCGAACCGGCGGTGGTGGCGGCCGCCGCCGACGAGGGCTCCGCCGCCGGGGCCACCGTCGCGCTCGACCTGGACGCCGCCCGCACCGCGACCGTCGCCGCTGCCGAGCGTGCGGACGAGGCCACCCGCGCGGCGGTGTCCGCGTCCGACCGGTCGGAGGCCGCAGCCCGCTGTGCCGCCGAGGTGGTCCGGGCCGTCCGTGCTCGCGACGACACGTCGGCACGCAGCCGCGCCGTGGTCCGCCTGGCAGACGTCGCGAACGGTGTCACCGCCGTGAACCCGAGCGGGATCACCCTCGGTACCTACGTGCTCATGCGGCGCTTCGAGGACGTCGTCGCCGCAGCCAACGACCGGCTGCGGGGGATGCTCGGAGGGCGGTTCACCCTCGAGACGTCCGACGAGCGCGAGGCCGGGTCACGGGCCCGCCGGACCGGCCTCGCGCTGGCCGTCCACGACCACACCACCGACACCCGGCGCGCCCCGGGGAGCCTGTCCGGCGGCGAGACCTTCACGGTGTCGCTCTGCCTGGCACTCGGGCTCGCCGACGTCGTGCAGGCCGAGGCCGGCGGGGTCTCGCTCGGCACCCTGTTCGTCGACGAGGGGTTCGGCACGCTGGACCCGGAGACGCTGGACGACGTCATCGGGCAACTCGCACGCCTGACCGCCGGCGGACGGCAGGTCGGCATCGTGAGCCACGTCGAGGAGCTCAAGCAGCGCATCCCCGAGCGCATCGCCGTGCGGCGCACCGCCGAGGGCGGCTCGCGGGTCACGACCACGGTCTGACGGTCCGCGCGGGCAGCGGGCGGCGGGCAGCGGGCAGCAGACGTCGGACCGCAGACCGCCGCTGCGGACCCCGCGGGCGGTCGACGGACGGCTGTGGTCAGGGCGACGGCGGCGCGTCCACCGTGCCGTCGGGCGGCGGCAGGATGTCGGCGGCGATCCACGGGAAGACCCACGTGAACAGCGCGTACACGATCACCGCGAGCAGCACGAGCAGCTCGAGGACCTTCAGGGCAGCAGGGCCGGGCAGGATCCGCCAGACGAACGGGAAGATCACTTCGGCGTCTCCGAGAGTTCCTTGGGGGTGCCCTCCGAGACGGGCATCCAGTAGTCGAGCTTGGCGTGGGTCACGTAGCGCTCCTTGGCGGACCACATGGGGTGGCACGCGGTCAGGGTGAGCCAGCGGTCCTCGGCCGAGGGCGTGACACCCGGCTGGTTCGGCACCGGCGCGATCGTCTCGATCTTGTCCGGCGTGACGATCTGCGAGTCGGTGACCTTGTAGACGTACCAGACGTCGAAGTCCTTCTCCTCGTCGGTCACCCGGACGACGATCGCGTCGTCGGTCTTGAGCTCCGCGATCTGGTTGAGCGGCTTGCCGTACGTCACGCGGTGCCCGGCAACGGCGAAGTTGCCCTCGGCGCCCGGCATCGCGGTGTCCTGGTAGTGCCCGAGCCCGATCGTGTTGAGCACGCGCTCGCGGTCGGTGCCCTCACCGATCGGACGGAGGTAGTCGGCGCCGAAGCGGGGGATCTGCATCGTGCCGAACACGCTCGTGACCTCCGGCGGTTCGGCGAGCACGGGCGCTTCGCCCCGGTGCTCCGAGCCCTCGACCTTCGGCGCTGCGCGCTGCCCGAGGTCGTCGACGAGCTTCGTCTGCTCGTTCACGGCGACGACGTCCGTCCACCACGCGGTCCACACCACGTAGAGGCCCGTGCCGGCACCGGCGATGATCAGGAGCTCGGCCAGCAGCGAGACGAGCGCCCCGCCGACGGTCTGACGGCGTCGAGGGCGTCGTGGCGGCCGCGTGGCCTCGTCCTCGCGCGCCGAGCGGCGCGTCGGGGCGGTGTCGTGTGCGGTCACGGTGCTCCTGATCCGGATGGGGTGGTCGGACAGGTCTATCAGACCACGCCGACGAACAGGTGACGAGTCCTCGTACCTGTGGATGCCCACGGGTCCCGCTAGCGTGGACGGATGACCCCGGTGTTCCGACCGTTCCGCCCCGACGACACCGAGGCGGTCGTCGCCCTGTGGGAAGCCTGTGGGTTGCTGCGTCCATGGAACGACCCGCGTCGTGACATCGCGCGGAAGGTCGCCGAGCAGCCCGAGCTCTTCCTGGTCGCCGAGCAGCCCGACCAACCCGAGCAGCCCGAGCACGACGACGAGCGCACGGTCGTCGGCGTCGGCATGGCTGGGTACGACGGGCACCGCGGCTGGGTGAACTACCTGGCCGTCCGTCCCGACCTGCAGGGCTCCGGGCTCGGTCGCGCCTTCATGGCCGAGTTCGAACGGCTGCTCACCGAGCGCGGCTGCCCGAAGGTCAACGTGCAGGTGCGCGAGGGGAACGAGCAGGTCCTCGGGTTCTACGCCTCGCTCGGCTACGCCCCGGACCGCGCGGTCTCGCTCGGCAAGCGCCTCATCGCCGACGACTGACTCCGGCGCCCGACGCCCGACGACTGACTCCGACGGCCGACGGCCGACGGCCGACGCCCGGCGCCCGACGCCCGACGACTGACTCCGACGGCCGACGGCCGACGTCCGGCGCCCGACGCCCGGCGCCCGGCGCCCGGCGCCCGACGACTGACTCCGACGCCCGACGCGCGCTAGGCCTGCGCCAGTCCGACCGCGGCCACGAACGCGAGCACGATCCCCGTCCACTGCACCGCGGTCAGCCGTTCGCGCAGCACGACGCCCGCGAGCACCACCGTGCCGATCGGGTACAGCGCGTTGAGGACGCTCACCACCGGGAGCGTGGCGTCGCCCGAACCGACGTGCAGCGCCGCCTGGATGCAGGCGTTCGCGAGGGCGTCGAGCACCCCGCACGCCACCACGGCGACCACCGTCGGCCGTGACCAGCGCGGCCAGCGGAACGGATCCCGCCACGGCGACGGACCCGACGAGCCGGGTCGGCGCGACCGGCCTGGTCGACGCACCGCCCTCGCGTCAGCCGCGGCAGACCGCGCGGCCGGCGCCGGCGGACCGACGCGATCCGTGCCTCCCGGCCGACCAGACCGTGCCGGCCGCACCGGCCCCGACCGCGCCGCCACCGCGACCGCCACGGCGCCGAGCAGCACCGTCTGCACCACCCGCCCGACCAGGAGCGTCGCGACCCCGGCGTCCCCGGGTGCCGCGTCGTACGCGAGCACGATCCCGCCGAACCCGCACCCTGCCACCGCGGCCGTCGATACCCCGACCGCGGTCACCCGCGCACCCGAGGAGTCCCGCACCGCCGCGACCAGCACGACCGCGAGCACCGCGACCACGAGCGCGACCGACGCCGCCAACGACAGCACCGTCCCGCCCAGCAGCGCGACGACGACCGGGGTGAGCGCGGCGAACACCGCCGTCAGGGGCGACAGCACGCTCATCGGGCCGACGGCCAGCGCCCGGTACAGCAGCAGCACCGCCACGGACCCGGAGACACCCGCGGCCGTCCCCGCGACGATCGCGCCGGTCGAGAACGACGCACCCACGAGCGGCACCCCGGCGCCGAGCGGGACCAGCCCGACCGCCGCAGCGGCGGCCGCGACGACCACGGCCCGGACCCGGCGTGCGGCGAGGCCGCCGAGGAAATCGGCCGCCCCGTAGACGACCGCACCGGTCAGGCCGAGCAGGACGGAGAGCACGGCTCCCATCCTGCCCGTGCCGGTAGCCTGCGCGGGTGAGCGTTCCCTACCACCGCCTGCCCCGTGTCGATGCCCGTTGGCGCTGGTGGCGTCCGCTGGTCGCGCTCGCGTTCCTCGTCGGGTACTACGTCGTGACGCAGATCGTCCTCGCGGTGGCGTACTTCGTGCCGATCGGTGCGACGCAGGGCGCCGAGGGGCTGATCGGGTTCCAGGACGACCTGACGAACGGCGCCCTCGACCCCACGGACCCGCTCATCCTGTCGCTGACCCTGCTGTCGCTCGTGGTGCTGCTGCCCGGCATCCTGCTCGCGGTGAAGATCGCCCGGATCGGCCCGGCGGACATCCTGTCGTCGACGCGCTTCCGGGTGCGCTGGCGGTGGACGCTGTGGTGCCTGTTCCCCACGCTCGTCATCGCGATCCCGATGTTCCTGCTGCAGACGTGGGGGATGTTCTCGTTCGACGGCGGCTTCGGCTGGAACCACGACGCCATCGGGCAGTCGACGGTCTCGCCCGCCACCCTGACCTTCACGATCGTGATGGTCCTGGTGCTCGTCCCCTTCCAGGGTGCAGCGGAGGAGTACGTCTTCCGCGGCTTCCTGGTCCAGACGATCGCATCGTGGATCCCGGTGCGGATCGTCGGCGTCGTCGTCGCCGTCGCGGTGTCGACGGTCGTGTTCGCCGCGGGGCACATCCCGAACGGCTACAACGTGTGGGGCATCCTCGACGTCGGCTCGTTCGGGCTGATCGCCGCGATCATCGTGCTGCGGACCGGGGGCATGGAGGCCACCGTCCTCCAGCACGCCTTCAACAACATCATGATCTTCGTGCTGCAGGCCCCCGGCTGGTCGAAGGTCGACCTCGACGCCTCGGACGGCACCGCGGGTGGCTTCCTGGTCACGCTCGCGACCTCGCTCGCGTTCTGGGGCATGATCGAGCTCCTCGCGTGGTGGCGGGGGCTCGACCGTCGCTTCCCGGGACACGAGGCGCCCCGCTTCCGCGGTCCGGTTCCGGTCTGGGCGGGCGGTCGGCAGTGGACCCTGCCGGGAGGCACGGGCTGGGCAGCCGCACCGGCCCGCGGTCCCGAGACGGACCGGGACACGTCGGCGGCCGGCCCGGACGACGCGGTGCCTGTGGACGAGACGGTGGGTGTCGCCCCGCGCTCGTAGGCTGGGTGCATGAGCACGACGACCACGACCTCGCCGTCGCGGGCTGCCGCGCTCGACGTCCTGCACCGCGTGTGGGGGTACGACGCCTTCCGCGGCGAGCAGGCCGCGATCATCGACCAGGTCGTCTCCGGCGGCGACGCGCTCGTGCTCATGCCGACCGGTGGCGGCAAGTCGCTCTGCTACCAGGTGCCCGCGCTCGTCCGTGACGGCGTCGGCGTGGTCGTCTCGCCGCTCATCGCCCTCATGCAGGACCAGGTCGACGCCCTCGCCGCCAACGGTGTCCGCGCCGCGTTCCTCAACTCCACCCAGGGCCCCGACGAGCGCGCCCGGGTCGAACGGGCGGTCGTCTCCGGCGAGGTCGACATGCTCTACCTCGCGCCCGAGCGCCTGCGACTCGAGTCGACCCGATCCCTGCTCGACCGCGCACGCATCGCCCTGTTCGCCATCGACGAGGCACACTGTGTGGCCCAGTGGGGCCACGACTTCCGCCCCGACTACCTCGAGCTCAGCGTGCTGCACGAGCGCTGGCCGACGGTGCCGCGCGTCGCCCTCACCGCGACCGCGACACCGCAGACCCACCGCGAGATCTCCGGCCGACTCGGGCTCGACGACGCCGCGCACTTCGTGGCCGACTTCGACCGGCCGAACATCCAGTACCGCATCGAGCCGAAGACCGGCGCGCTGCAGCAGCTGCTGACGTTCATCCGCACCGAGCACAGCGGCGACGCCGGGATCGTCTACTGCCTGTCCCGCAACTCGGTCGAACGCACCGCGGCCGCCCTCGCCGACCAGGGGATCCCGGCGCTGCCGTACCACGCCGGCCTCGACGCGAAGGTCCGTGAGCGCAACCAGTCGACGTTCCTGCGTGAGGACGGCATCGTCATGGTCGCGACGATCGCCTTCGGCATGGGCATCGACAAGCCCGACGTGCGGTTCGTGGCGCACCTCGACCTGCCGAAGTCGGTCGAGGGGTACTACCAGGAGACCGGACGTGCGGGGCGTGACGGGCTGCCCTCGACGGCGTGGCTCGCCTACGGGTTGAACGACGTCGTGCAGCAGCGCCGGATGATCGACCAGTCCGAGGGCGACGCGGCGCACCGGCGGCAGCTCAGCGCCCACCTCGACGCCATGCTCGCGCTGTGCGAGACGATCGAGTGCCGCCGGGTGCGGTTGCTGGCGTACTTCGGGCAGGAGTCCACGGCCTGCGGGAACTGCGACACCTGCATCGCACCGCCCGAGCCGTGGGACGGCACCGTGCCCGCGCAGAAGTTCCTGTCGACCGTGGTCCGGCTGGAGCGTGAGCGCGGCCAGCGGTACGGCGTCGCGCACCTCGTGGACATCCTGGTCGGCAAGCAGTCACCCCGCGTGCAGGAGCTGCGGCACGACTCCCTCGCGACCTTCGGCATCGGCAACGACCTGGGCGAGGGGGAGTGGCGTGCGGTCGCCCGGCAGCTGCTGGCGCAGGGCTACGCGGCGGTGTCGGGCGACGGCTTCGGCACAATCGTCCTCAGCCCCACGAGCGCCGAGGTCCTGAGCGGTCGTACGCGCGTGCTGATGCGTCGCGACCCGGTGAAGGCCCCGCGGGGTCAACGGGTGCGACGTCAGACGGCCACCGACGTGCCGCAGGAGGCGCTCGGCCTGTTCGAGGCGCTGCGTGCCTGGCGTGCGGCGCAGGCCCGGGAGCAGGGGGTCCCCGCCTACGTGGTGTTCAACGACGCGACACTGCGGGGGATCGCTGCGGTGAAGCCGGCGGACGAGGACGCCCTCAGCGAGATCTCCGGCATCGGCGGCGCGAAGCTCGAGCGCTACGGGCGCGCGGTCCTCGACGTGGTCGCAGCGCACGCGGACTGAGCCGCCGGCGGTCGCCACGCAGACGCATTCCGCAGACGGAATGTGGCCCGCCCGACGCTCACTACACTCGGAACCTCCCACGACGAGGAGGCCCGGTTGCCCGGTACGACGAAGTTCGCCACCACGATGAGCCGTGCGGTGGTGACCCCGCTCGCGCGCCTGGTCTGGCGACCGCGCATCGTGGGACGGAAGAACGTACCGAAGTACGGGCCGGTCATCCTGGCGAGCAACCACCGGTCCTTCATCGACTCCCCGGCGATCACCCTCATGGCGCCGCGCAAGGTGTCCTTCCTGGCCAAGCAGGAGTACTTCACCGGGACCGGTCTGCGCGGTGCGGTCTCGCGCGCGTTCTTCGGCGGGATCGGTGCCATCGGGGTCGAACGCGGAGCGGGAGCCGCGGCGCAGCACGCCCTCGACCTCGGGCTCGAGCGGCTCGAGGCCGGCGAGGCCTTCGCCATCTACCCCGAGGGCACCCGGTCCCTCGACGGTCGGCTCTACAAGGGTCGGACCGGCGTGGCTTGGCTGGCGCTGACGAGCGGGGCTCCGGTGGTGCCGGTCGCACTCACCGGCACCGAGGACGTGCAGCCCGTCGGCTCGCGGCTGCCGCGGCTCGCCCGCGTCACCATCGAGTTCGGTGCACCGATGGACCTGTCCCACTTCGGCGAGGCGTCGTCCGGCCGTGCACGGCGCCACGCGACCGACGCCGTGATGGACGCGATCCAGGCGTTGAGCGGGCAGGAACCCGCGAACGCCTACAACAATCCGCCGTCGACGATCGTCGAGCGGGTCAAGCAGGTGCTGCGGCGCGACGACCCGACGCAAGCGGTCGAGCCCGACTGATCCAGAACGCGCTATTGCACATTCGGAATATCAGTGGTTGAATCGTCCTCGTGCCCGAGGCACGAGCCCAGTCGGACCGCCCAGGACGGCCCGATCCACCACTGACCGGAAGGCAAGCAGCATGTCCTCCACGCCCCTCTTCGACTCGATCTCGCGTCGGGCCTCCCGCGCCGCGACCACGGCTCCGGAACAGGCGCAGCCCGCGGTGACCCTTCCGGCGGCACCGGCACCGGCACCGGCACCGGCCCCGACGGCGACGCCCGCTCCGGCAGCAGCGGTCTCCGTCACCGCCGCACGCACCCGGGTCGTCCCCGCACCCACCTCGCCGCTGACGGCCCCCGTGTCCCCGATGCGGTCCGCCCTGGTGCCGGCTGCCCTCGTCGCCGCGATCGACGAGATCCCGCAGCGGGTCGGGACCGCGCTCCCGAACGAGGTCGCCGTCACGCCCGACCAGCTCGCCCTGGTCGAAGCGGTGACCGATGCGATCACCCGCGCGGTCGTCGACGCCGTCGTCGGGGAGCTCGAGCGCATCACGCGCGACGGCGTCGTCCGCGGCTGAGCCGACCGGCACCGCCACCGATGACGGACGACGTCCGAGCGTCCCGACACACCCCATCCCGACACACCCCATCCCGACACACCCCATCCCGACACACCCCATCCCGACACACCCGATCCGATCTCCCGACACGATGACGACGACCACGACCGACAGCGCCCCCGGTTCGGCACCGACGGCACCGATCCGCCCCCGCGGAGCGGCCCGCCGAGCGGCGAACGACGCAGCTGCCCGGTCCGTCCGTGTCGGCCACCAGACCGCCGAGGCGGCGGTCCCCCCTGCCGCCGCCTCGGTGTCCACCACCACCACCATCGACGGCGCTCGGTCCGGAGCAGCCCTGCCGAGTCGTCGTGACCTCCGCACCCCTCGCCGGTCCGCCGATCGTCCCGGCAAGCACAACAAGCACAACAAGCACGGCCTGCGCGTACCCGACCTGCGCGTGCCTGACCCGCGCGTGTCCGGGCGACCCGGGCGTGACCGGCACGTCCCCGAGCTCCGCAGGGGCGTCGCTGTCGGTCGGCCTCGGCGTCCCGCGGAGCTGCCGGCGGCCCGATCGGGGTCGTCCTCGCGACTCCTCCCGGTGACGGCGTCCGCCCTCGCAGCCTGCCTGGTCGTCTCCGTGTCGACCCCGGCCGCCGCACTCGACGACCCCACTGGGTTCGGTCTCGGCGCCGCACCCGCATCCGCACCCGCGCACCAGGTCGCCCCGGCGCCGGAGCAGCACTACCGCGTCGCGTCCGGCGTCACCGTCACCGTCGTCCGCGACGGCTTCGACGTGCAGGCGACCCGGGCGGGTGGCGATCGACACGGCCGCGTGCAGATCACGACGGGCTCGGACGTGGTCCGTCCCGTCGCGGGGACGATCCCGACAGCCGGAGGCTTCGGCGGTCGGCAGGTCGCCGGGTGTGGTGCGTGCTCGACGAACCACCACGGGCTCGACTTCGCCGCGGCATCCGGGACGCCCGTCGTCGCCGCGATGCCCGGACGGGTCGTGTCCGCCGGGCCGCTCGGCGGGTACGGCAACCAGGTGCTCCTCGCACATCCGGACGGCACGCAGACGCGGTACGGGCACCTGTCCCGCATCGACGTCCTGCCCGGGCAGACGCTGTCGGCCGGCGAACAGCTCGGCGCCGTGGGCAGCACCGGGGTCTCCACCGGCCCGCACCTGCACTTCGAGGTCATCGTCGGCGGGACGCCGATCGATCCGGCCCCGTGGCTCGCCGCTCGCGGCCTGCTCTGAACGGGTCGCACCGGCGACGGGTGTCGGCGTCCGCACGCCGACCGGGCCAGGCTGGTCGGGCCGTGCAGGCGTAGCGTCGAGAGCGACGTCGGCAGGGTGCCGGACGCAGGACGGAGACAGCGGTGCGCGTGACGGTGCTGGGTACGGGGACGATGGGTGCAGGGGTCGCGGGGTCGCTGCTGCGCGAGGGCCACCGGGTGACCGTGTGGAACCGCAGCGCCGACAAGGCCCGCCCGCTCGGCGACGCCGGCGCCACCGTGGCGACGGACGCTGCCGCGGCGGTCAGCGACGCCGAGGTCGTCCTGCTGACGCTCTTCGACACCGATGCGGTCGTCGACGTCCTCGAGACCGCTGCCGGGGACGCTCCCGCGGACGCCGTGTGGGTGCAGGCCTCGACCATCGGCGTCGCGGGGACCGAGACCGTGGTGCAGTTGGCCGAGAAGTACGGCATCACCCTCGTCGAGGCGATGATGCTCGGCACGAAGGCCCCGGCGGAGCAGGGCAAGCTCACCATGCTCGCCGCCGGCCCGTCGGACGTGCTCGACCGTGTGGACCCGGTGCTCGACGCCATCGGGGCGAAGACCGTCCGCGCGGGGGAGCGGGTCGGCGACGGTACGGCCCTGAAGCTCGCGGCCAACGCCTGGGTCGCGTCGATCACCGCCGCCACCGGCCAGTCGCTCGCGATCGCCCGTGCGCTCGGACTCGACCCGCAGCTGTTCCTCGACGCGATCGACGGCACCGCGAGCGACTCGCCCTACGCGCACACGAAGGGTGCAGCGATGATCGGCGGTGACCTGGCGCCACAGTTCGCCCTCGACGGCCTGCGGAAGGACATCGGGCTGATCGGCGACGCGGCACGGACCGCGGGGGTGTCGACGACCCTCCTCGACGCGCTCGACCGGGTCTACACCGACGCCAGTGCAGCCGGGCACGGCGCCGACGACATCGCTGCGGTGGGCACCGCCTTCGCCGACGACCAGCGGTAGGCCGCCAGCCGGGTCAGTCTCGGCGCAGCCAGCGCAGCACGGCGCCGCGGAGCCGTCCGACGGCCTCGTCGTTCATCGTGTTCGCCAGGTCGAAGGCCTCCCGCGCGGGGTCGGCGCCGTTCCGGATGCGCCGGAGTGCGGCGTCGGCCCGGGCGCGTGCGTCGAGCTCGGCGAGCGGCATGTCGTCCTCGGGGTCGCGCGCGTGCTCGCGGCCCGGCTCCTGCGACCGCGGACCGAGCGGTGGGACCCCGACGGGTTCGTCCGGTGCGCTGGGCATGGGACGAGGCTACGCGGAGCGCTCCGTGTCGGCCGCGTCCTCGTCGTGGTCGACGACCCGGGCCATCTCCTCGAGGAACGCGACGATGACCGACATGTCCGTCTGTGGCAGGTGCTCGGCGACCTCGATCGCGCGCGTGTCGAGCTGGTCGATCACCCGCAGCACCTGCCGCATCGACCCGCCGGACGCGGTGAGGATGACCCCACGGCGGTCGTGGGGGTCGGGGTGTCGTTCGACGTGACCGCTGCGGACGAGTCGGTCCACGAGTGCCGAGGTCGACGCCGGCGTGATCTCGAGTCGGTCGGCGAGTTCCTTCGCGTTGACGGAGCGTCCCTCGGACTCGGCGTCCAGCAGGACCCGGAGCGCGAGCAGTGCGTTCTCGCCGATGCCGAGTGCCTCGCGCGCCCGGCGCTGTGCAGCACTCTCGGCGCTCCGGTACCTACGGAGCGCGTTCAGTACGTCCACCGCGTCGACCCTGGATCCTGACCCGTACCAGAAGCCCGTGGTGGTGTTCGTCACCTCGGTCGTCATACGGACAATGCTAGACGCTCTAGTTAGATTGTCTAGCGAGTGTCCCCTGGGAGCGCGTCTGCCGGATGGCTCGCAACACCCGTGACGCGGTCCCGAAACACCGCCGCAACGCCCGCTCGGTAGCTTCGCCGCATGCAGGAGCCGACGTGCTGAGCCGACTCGCGGGGAGCGTGTTCCACGTCGGGAGCGCGGTGGAGCGGGCCGACGTGGTCGCGAGGATGCTCGACGTCTACGTCGTCCGGCCCGACGCGGGTGTGGTCGAGGAGGAGTCCACGGTCGGCTCCGTGCTGCACCGCGTCGTGGGGGCACACGCGCCCGCACGACGCCGTGAGCGTGCGGCCGTCGTCGAGTCGCTCGCCCTCGACCGGCACGAACCCGCCTCGGTCGCACACGCGGTCGGTGTGGCACGGGACCACGCCCGTCGCGCGCGCGAGGTCGTGTCCACCGAGCTCTGGGACTGCCTCGACGTCACCCGGTCGCGCATGCCGCGCAAGGTCGCCGTCGACCGGGCGCACGAGTTCCTCGCGTGGGTGCGGGAACGGAGCGCGCTGGCCGTCGGCGTCGTCGAGGGTGACGTCAGCCGCGACGAGGTGTGGGAGTTCTTCACCCTGGGCAGGTCCCTGCTGCGGTGCGGCCTCACGGCGCGGTTGCTGGCGTCGTCGCTCGTCGATGCGGGGTCGGCGGCGTCGTGGACCACCGCGCTGCGGGCGTGCGGTGCCGGCGAGGCCTTCCGGCGGGGGCGCGACCACCACGGCGTCGATCCGCGGGACGCCGCCGGGTTCCTGCTCCACGAGTCGCACAGTCCGCGGTCGCTCGCGTTCCTCGCGGCGCGCGCCGACGACTGCCTCGCGGACGTCGCGCCCGCCTGCGTGGGGGACCAGGTCGCCGCGTTCCGGGTCGCGCGTTCGGCGCTCGGACGCGTGGAGGTCGGTGCTCCGGACCGGATCCGAGCCGCCGCCGAGGGACTCGCCGCCGCGGTCGACGCCGTCGTCGCGGCGCTCGAGGACCGCGTCTTCACGGTCGCGACCCCCGCGCGCTGAGCTGCGGTCGTCGGGCGGGGCACAGCGCCGGACGGGAGGGCCGTGGCGGGCTGGCACCGTGCCTCCCGGCCGACATCCTGTCGCGGTGCGCGCGCGGCGGGGGTGGCCCGTGCCTCCTGGCCGGCGACGGTCCCGACGCTCAGACCGAGCTGGACCGGTCCGCCACCGCCTCGTCGCGCTCCAGGTCGCGCCGCAGCGCGGCACGCGACGCCCGCGTGCCGACCACCGGCACCGCGTGCGTGACCGCGAGGTGCAGTCGGGCGTCGGCGTCGTACCGCAGCCGCAGGTGTTCCCAGCGGACGAGCCAGACCAGGGCGATCGCGAGCGCGACGAAGCCCGACGCGGCTCCCACCACGATCGCCCAGCGTGGCCCCCACGCATCCGCGACGGCGCCCACCACCGGGGCGCCGATCGGCGTGCCCCCGGCGAAGATCGCCATGTACAGCGCCATCACGCGACCGCGCATCGCGGGCTTCGTGGTGGTCTGCACGAGCGCGTTGGCCGTGGTCATGAAGGTGAGCGAGGCCAAGCCGACGAAGACGAGCACGACCGCGAAGGTCCAGTACGTCGGGGCGAGGGCCGCCGCCGTGCACGCCAGGCCGAAGCCGGCCGAGGCGACGACGAGGGTCCGCATCCGCGGGCGGTCCCGCCGGGCGGAGAGGAGCGCGCCGGCGACCGAACCGATCGCCATGACGGAGTTCAGCAGGCCGAACTCGCCGGCACCCTTGCCGAACTCGACCCGCGCCATGGTCGAGGTGAAGATGGGGAAGTTCACGCCGAAGGTCCCCACGACGAAGATCATGCAGAGCACCACGATGATGTCCGGACGGGTCCGCACGTAGGTGAAGCCGGCGAGGATCTGCCCCTTCCCGCGCTTCGCGCGCACGCGTTCGGCGAGCTGGGCGGGGTCGACGAAGCGGAGCGCGACGAGGACGGCCAGGAACGAGCCGGCGTTGATGACGAACACCCAGCCGGACCCGATCGCGGCGATGAGCACCCCCGCGACCGCGGGCCCGATGAGCCGGGCGGCGTTGAAGGACGCCGAGTTCAGCGCAACGGCGTTCGAGACGTGCTCGCCCTGCACGACGTCGGAGACGAACGCCTGCCGGATCGGGGTGTCGAACGCGGCGACGATGCCGAGCGCCAGGGCGAAGCCGTACAGGGACCACAGGGTCGCCGTGTCGGTGAGGACCATGATCCCGAGGCCGAGCCCGAGGGCGCCCATGAGTCCCTGCGTCAGCATGAGCATCCGCCGCCGGTCGAAGCGGTCCGCAGCCAGGCCGGTCAGCGGGAGCAGGAGCAGCTGCGGACCGAACTGCAGCGCCATCGTGATGCCGACCGCGATCGCGTCGTTGTCGGACAGCTTCGTCAGGACGATCCAGTCCTGGGCGGTGCGCTGCATCCAGGTGCCGACGTTGGAGACCAGGGCCCCGGCGAACCAGATGCGGTAGTTGCGGGTGGACAGGGAGCGGAACAGGGCGGTCACTGCTGGGCAAGCCTCCTCATGATCTCGGTGGCCTCGGCGAGGGTGCGGCGCTCGGTGGCGGTCAGGGTCGTGAGGCGCGGGGAGAGCCAGTCGTCGCGGCGGCGCCGGGTCTCCTCGACGAAGGTCGCTCCGGCCGGGGTCGCGGCGAGCAGGACCTTGCGGCGGTCGTCGCCGTGGTCGACCTTCGACACGAGGCCACGGTCCACGAGCACCGCGATCGACTTCGTCATGCTCGGCGGTGTGACGCCGTCCTGCCGGCTGAGCTCGGCGAGGGTCATGGCGCCCTCGCGGTGCAGTCGCGCGAGGGCCGAGAACTGGCCGTCCGTCATGCTCGCGTCGACCTTCTGTGCGCGCAGCGTCCGGGACAACCGGGCCACCGCGACGCGGAGGTCGGTGGCGAGTGAGGTGTCGGGCACGACCGTTAGCCTACCTCATTAGTTCAGCGAACGAACTGGTCTGCGCGAGGTGTACGCTGCGTACGCAACACGTGTTGCTTTGTGCACGATCGACGGAACGTCGAGGAAGAAGGAGAACATGTCCGAGTTCGAGGGCAGGGTCGCCGTCGTCACCGGTGGCGGCAGCGGCATCGGGGCTGCGATCGCGAAGGAGCTCGCGGCCGCGGGCGCGCGGGTCGTCGTCACCGACATCAAGGCCGAGGCCGCGCAGCGCGTCGTGGCCGAGATCGAGGGTGCCGGGGGCACCGCGAGTGCGTTCGAGGCGAACTCCGCGGTCGCGGGCGACAACGAGCGGATGGTCCAGCACGCGGTCGACACCTACGGCGCGCTCCACCTCGCGGTGAACAACGCCGGCATCGGTGCGGCTCCCCAGCCCATCGGCGAGTACGACGTCGAGGCGTGGGACCGGGTCCGCGCGGTCGACCTCGACGGCGTCTTCTACGGGCTCCGCTACGAGATCCCGGCGATCCTGGCTGCCGGTGGTGGCGCGATCGTGAACATGGCGTCGGTGCTGGGGTCGGTCGGCATCGCGCACAACGCCGCGTACGTGGCGTCGAAGCACGCGCTCGTCGGGCTGACCAAGGTCGCGGCGCTCGAGTACACGGCGCAGGGTGTCCGCACGAACGCGGTCGGTCCCGGGTTCATCGACACCCCGCTCGTCCGGTCGTCGCTCTCCGCCGAGGAGCTCGCGGCGCTCGAGGGTGAGCACGCGGCGAAGCGGCTCGGTACCGATGCCGAGGTCGCAGCGCTCGTGCTGTTCCTGCTGAGCGACAAGGCCTCGTTCATCAGCGGCAGCTACCACCTGGTCGACGGCGGGTACTCCGCGCACTGACCCCGGAGCGGGTGTACTTGGTCGGATCGGGCGTACCCGGTGAGAACGGGCGTACCTGATCGCAACGATCGACCAGGTACGCCCGTTCTCACCTTCCATCGCAGGTGCGATGGGAAAGAACGGGCGAACGGGAGGCGCGGCGCGGCTCGAGCGCGCCGTCTCGCCAGCGCGGACGCGACGAGCATGGTGGCGCGCCTGCCAACCGGGACGGATCGGGCGTGCCTGGTCGGTCCGGGCGTACCTGGTCGGAACTTCCGGTCAGGTACGCCCGTTCTCTCCATGCATCGCGAGTGTCATGGGAAGGAACGGGCAGACGGGAGGCGCGACCCGAGTCCCCGACGTCGAGCACGCTGGTCGCGCCTCCCGTCCCGGCACGTCGCGCCCGGGCCGCGTCGGGCGCTCAGCCTGCGTCGGGCGCGAGGATCGCGTCGTGGGGGAGCAGGGCGTGCACGCCCCAGGTCCGGTTCGCGACCTGGGTCACGCGCATGCTCACCGCGACGCTCGCCATCGCCAGTGCCTGCCCGCGGGTGATCCCGTGCAGCCCGACGATCCAGTCGACCATCCGGTCGAGCGCCGTCGTCGTCGCCGTGTTGAGGTCGGCGTCGAACCCGAACGTGATGCGGCCGGAAGGGGTGTCGGCGTGGACGCCCTCGACCGGGGCGTGGTCGAGCAGGGACAGCGTCATCGTGGTGGTCATGCCGCACTCGACCGCGGTGCCGGAGACCTCGCCGTCGCCCTGTGCGGCGTGCCCGTCCCCGACGGAGAGCAGCGCGTCCGGCACGGTGACGGGCAGGTACAGCGTCGCGCCGGCGACCAGTTCTCGGCAGTCGATGTTGCCCCCGCCGAGCGGACGCGGCGGGATCGTCGAGTGCTCCCCGGTGGGCTCCGGCGGCAGACCGACCACGCCGAGGAACGGCGCGGTCCGGACGCCCAGCCCGAGCTGGTTCCACGCCGTGCCGGCGTCCGCGTCGACGTCCCAGAGCAGCGGCCCGCGCGACGCAGCGTCGACGAGCCCGAGCGCCCGGTTGACCGGGGTGTCGACGCCGCCGGACCCGGTGTAGCCCCAGTCGTCCGGCACCAGCGCGTCGAAGCGCACGGCGAGCACCTGTCCGGGTCGCGCTCCCGCGACCGCGATCGGTCCGACCAGACAGTGCCCGCGTCGCGGATCGAGGAGCGTCGGTGCGTCCGCCCCCGGCGCGGCCAGCCGTTCGGTGTAGCCCGCGGCGCTCAGCGTCCGGACGGTCACGGTGTCACCGTCCTCGACGCGGAGCACGCGCTCGCGTTCCGCGGTGAGGACGTCGACAGCGGTGTCGGGCGAGGCATCGATGCGGTGGGAGGTCACCGGTCGATCCTCCCAGGCGTGCAGCGTTCCTGATGGACCTGGGCGGGCTCCGAGCCGGCTGCGTGGACGCCGGACGGACACGCCACGGACCGCCTGCGCCGCCTCCACGTCTGCGAGGATCGACCCGTGCCCACCTTCTCCGCCGCTCGAGGGGACTCCTCGTTCACCGACGCCCACGGCGTCGAGATCGTCTACTCGACCTGGCGCGCCGCCAGGCCGAAGGGCATCGTGCAGATCGCGCACGGCGTCGGGGAGCACGGGCTCCGGTACGAGCCGCTCGCGCAGGACCTCGTCCGTGCCGGGTACACCGTGCACGCGAACGACCACCGCGGGCACGGCCGGACCGGTCTGGCGCAGTGGGACGGGGACCACGCGCGGCTCGGACGGCTGGGACCCGGTGGCCTGCGTGCGGCGATCGCGGCCGTGGAGCAGATGACCGCCGTCGCCCGCGCGCAGGACCCCGGCGTCCCGCTCGTGCTCGTCGGGCACTCGTGGGGGTCGCTCATGGCACAGCGGATCGTCAACACCTCGTCGGAGCGGTACGACGGGGTCGTGCTCTCCGCCACGGCGTACCGACTGCCCGGGTGGATGAACAGCGGCGACCTGAACGCCCGGCACGCGGGCTCCGGACCGACGAAGTTCGAGTGGATCACGCGCGACCGGGCCGTCATCGACGCGATCGCCGCCGACCCGCTCGCGGTCGAGGCCGACGTGATCAAGCTCTTCGGTGTCCGTGACGCAGCGCGGCTGCTCGGCGTGCCGCGCCGAGGCATCCCGCACGACCTGCCGATCCTGCTGCAGGTCGGATCGGACGACACCCTCGGCGGCCCCCGTTCCGTGGAGCGGCTCGCCCAGGCGTACCGCCGTCGCGGTCGGCTGTCGGACGTCCAGGTCCACGTCTACGAGGGGGCGCGGCACGAGGTCTACAACGAGACGAACCGCGACGAGGTGGTCGCCGACCTGATCGCGTGGCTCGACCGCCACGTGACGCGCTGACGCGACGGGGTGCCGGACGGGAGGCGCGTGGCAGCGGTGCCCCGTGCCTCCCGTCCGGCCGGTGGCGGGCGTAGGCTCGCCCTGTGCACGGTGAGTACAAGGTCCCCGGAGGCAAGCTGGTCGTCGTCGACCTCGAGGTCGTCGACGGGAGCATCCAGGAGTTCCGGCTGGCGGGTGACTTCTTCCTCGAGCCGGACGACGCGCTGCCGCTGATCGACCAGGCCGTGGACGGCCTGCCCGCGACCACCGACGCGGCCGGCATCGCCGCCGCGGTCCGCACGGCGCTGCCCGAGGGGGCGGTGCTGCTCGGCTTCACACCGGAGTCGGTGGGGGTCGCCGTCCGTCGCGCGCTCTCGCGGGCGTCGACGTGGCAGGAGTACGACTGGGAGATCGTTCACGAGGGGCCGATCAGCCCGAACGAGCACCTCGCACTCGACCAGGTCCTGACCGAGGAGGTCGGTGCCGGCCGTCGCGGTCCGACCCTGCGCATCTGGGAGTGGGACCAGCCCGCGGTCGTGATCGGGTCGTTCCAGTCCTTGAAGAACGAGGTCGACCCGACCGGTGCCGCGAAGTACGGCGTCGAGGTCGTCCGCCGCATCTCCGGCGGTGGCGCCATGTTCATGGACGCCGGCGCGATCATCTCGTACTCGTTGTACGTGCCGACCGACCTCGTGCAGGGCATGACCTTCGCCGACTCGTACGCCTACCTGGACGAGTGGGTGATCGAGGCGCTGAAGTCACTCGGGATCGACGCGTACTACCAGCCGCTCAACGACATCTCCTCGACCAAGGGCAAGATCGGCGGCGCGGCGCAGAAGCGGCTCGGCACCGGCGCCCTGCTGCACCACGCCACGATGAGCTACGACATGGACGGCCAGAAGATGGTCGAGGTGCTCCGCATCGGTCGCGAGAAGATGAGCGACAAGGGGACGACCTCGGCCGCCAAGCGTGTCGACCCGCTGCGTTCGCAGACCGGCCTGACCCGAGCCGAGATCATCGACCGGCTGATCGGCACCTTCACGAAGCTCTACGGCGCGCACGAGGGCCACGTGACCGAGGCGGAGCGGGCCCGCGCGCGCGAGCTGGTCGAGACGAAGTTCGCGACGCGGGAGTGGCTCGAGCGGGTGCCCTGACCGGGCGGTGACGCCCGTACGGAGCGCCCTCTGTGCTCTGCGCATGCGTCGTCCGAGCCGTCTCCTGTCCGCCACGGTCGCAGGACTCGTGGTCCTCGGTGTCGCGACGGCCTGCTCGTCCGCACCTGTCTCCGGACTGCTGTCCGACGATGCCGACGCGACACGGGCGGCAGGACTCGACCGGTGGGGCGACGCGATGAACGCAGCGCTGCTCGACGGGGACCGCGGCTTCGGTTCGTCGAACGGACTCGACCGTGGCGCGGCCGGGACGGAGACGCCCGCCGGCGACTGGGACCTCCTCGTCGCCTGCAACGGCGTCGACGGCAAGCGCCTGCGGGTGTCCGTGGGACCCGGCGGCCGTGACGAGGTCCTGCGCACCGACGTACCGTGCGGCCTGGTCACGAGGGTGCCGGTCACGGTGCCGCGCGGCGGCGGGCTGACGGTCGAGGTGGAGCCGCAGTCGGACGCGAGCGATGCTGTCCGGCACGGCGACGTCGTCTCGTACTGGTACGTCTCCATCGTGCACCGCGGCTTCGAGCCGGAGGCGACGGTCGTCGTCGACTGATCCGCACGACGGACACCGTTGGACGAGCTCGCGAGCAGTCCGCCGGCGCGGCGGACCGATCGCCAGGATCATCCGCGCGGCGGAGGCCCTGGCCGGTCGACTGACGTAGCGTCGGGACCGTGAACTGGTTGATCCTCCTGGGGGCGGTGGCCGTGGCGGCCGTCGTGATGTGGGTCGCCGATCGCGTGGGGTGGATCGACCTGTCGAACAAGGCCACACGCAGCGGCGGATCCGGCGGTGTCGGCGCGATGATGGACGAGGTGTTCGCCCCGACCCGTCACGAGACGCAGGCCGAGTACGAGCGGCAGTCGCGCCTCCCGGAGGAGGCCCCGACGCCCGCCGACGACGACCACGACCTGCTCAGTGGCACCGTCCTCATCCGTGTGCCTGCGGTCGGACACCGCGGGCGGCACGAGGCGCGACCCGGCACGCTCGACCGCACCTACTGAGCGCGAGCACCTGCCGCGCTAGCGCGTGGTGAGCTCCTGGTAGTCCGGGTGCCGCTCGATCCACGCCTTGACGTAGGTGCAGAGCGGGACGACCCGCAGGGACCCCTCGCGGACGTCGTCGAGCGCGTGCTGGACGAGGATCGACGCATGGCCACCGCCGCGGCGTGCGGGGTCGACCTCGGTGTGGGTGAAGCGGATCTCGTCGCCGGCGACCTCGTACGCCGCGAAGCCGATGACCTCGCCGTCCTCGACCAGGGAGTACTGCTGCGCGTCGGTGTCGTTGCGGACCTCGGGTGATGCCATGCAGGGGACCGTACGCCGTCGGACGCGGTGGGGGCTGGGTGCGGTCGGGCGTCGGTCCGCTCTGCGGGAGGATGGTCCGGTGCGCAGCATCGACGACTCGAGCCCCGACCTCGTCGTGCTCGGCGACAACCTCGACGTCCTGCCGACACTGCCCGACGCGTCGTTCACGGTCGTCTACCTCGATCCGCCCTTCAACACCGGACGGAAGCAGCGGCGCCACGCGGTGACCGCCCAGCGCCGGACCGTCGGCGACGCCGGGACGATCACGGGCTTCCGTGGTCGGACCTACGAGCGGATCCGCGGTGACCTGATGCGCTTCGACGACCGCTTCGAGGACTACTGGGCGTTCCTCGAGCCACGCCTGCTCGAGGCCTGGCGGCTGCTCACCGACGACGGCACGCTGTACCTGCACCTCGACTACCGCGAGGCCCACTACGCCAAGGTGCTGCTCGACGCGCTCTTCGGCCGCGACGCGTTCCTCAACGAGATCATCTGGGCGTACGACTTCGGCGCGAAGTCCCGCACGCGCTGGCCGACCAAGCACGACACGATCCTGGTCTACGTGAAGGACCCGGAGCGCTACTGGTTCGACTCCGAGACGGTCGACCGCGAGCCGTACATGGCGCCGGGACTCGTCACGCCGGAGAAGCGCGAGCGTGGGAAGCTGCCGACGGACGTGTGGTGGCACACCATCGTGTCGCCGACCGGCAGCGAGAAGACCGGCTACCCGACGCAGAAGCCCGAGGGGGTCCTGCGTCGGATGGTGCAGGCGTCGTCGCGCGAGGGGGACTGGGTGCTCGACTTCTTCGCGGGGAGCGGCACGCTCGGTGCGGTCGCTCGTGACCTGGGCCGGCGGTTCGTGCTCGTGGACGACAACCCGGTGGCGGTCGACGTGATGCGGCGCCGGTTGCCGCACGCAGCGGTCGAGTCGGCGGTCGGTTCGGCGGTCGTGTCTCCCGTCGCGCAGGAGGACTGAGCGCCTTCCGCCCGGAGCGGCCAGGATGGATCGGGGCGGACGCGTTGCGCCCGGGGAGACGGGGGAGATGGCGGCGAAGAGGGTCCGCACGGCTGCGGTCGGACTGATGGTCAGTGCACTCGCCCTCACGGCCGGGTGCACGGGCGGGACGGGTTCCCCGTCGTCGCGGCCCGAGGACGCGGAGCGAGCGGTGCAGCAGATCGTGGACGACTCCGCCAGTGCGCTCGGAGGGGACTGGACCGTGGAGGAGGGCCCACGACTCGGGACGTGCACGGACGAACGCGGCAACGGCGAGGGCGTGCACTCCACGATCCTGTCCTCGCGAGCCGAGCGCGGCGACATCGAGACCGATGTCAGCACCCTCACCACGCTGTGGAAGCGTGCCGGGCTCGTGACGGAGCGCTTCACCAACGGGGACGGCAGCTACTCCGGACTCAACGGCAGGGGCGCCGGGATCGCGAACATCGCGTTCAACTCGTCCGACCTGGGCGGCGGCGACACGATCAGTGCGACCTCGGAGTGCGCGGCTGGCGACTACGTCGAGCTCCGGGAGCAGGAGCGCGGGCAGCGCTGACGAGCGCGGCGCCCGCCCGGTAGGGACGACGGAGGCGACATCGTCGACGTCGTACGACGTCGGGGATGTCGCCTCCCAGCGGCAGTCGCGGGCTACTCCGCCGTGTGTCGCCCGTGGTGCTCGGCCGTGGCAGGTGCCCCGTCCGACGCGGCGTGCGCCGGGTGCGTCCGGATGGTCGCGGTCGTGGCCGGAGGCTCGTCCACCGGTGCCGCCGCGGCGTGCGCGCCGTGCGTGGTCGCGTCGGTGAGCGGTGCCCGGGTGCCGCCCTCGGGGTGGTGACCGGCGCGGTCAGCTGCACCCGTGTCGGAGGCGGGCCGGTCGGCGGGGGAGGTGGAGCCTCCGGACCGGTCCTGCGGCTGCTGCACCGTGACGTCGGGCGAGGTCGGGACCGCCCGGACCGACCCCGTGTCCGGGGTGACCAGCGAGCCGGTGTCCGCCGCCGCCTGCTGCGCGTCCGCCGCCAGGCGGTCGGAGTCGCCCTTCGCCGCGTTCGCCTGTTCCTGCAGTGCAGACACCTTGCGGAGCGGCGGGACCCGGAAGAACCAGGTCAGGACGAAGGCGAGCAGGATGACGCCCAGCCCGACGAAGTAGACGACGACGGCCGACTGGCTGAACCCGACCAGGAACGGACGGGTGAGCCGCTGGTCCGCACCGTTGAGGAACGACGTGTCGCTCGTGGCCGAGCCGGCGGACGAGCTGGCCGCCGTGTCGCCGTTCTGCAGCTGGTCGACCAGCTTCGGCGCGACCTCGTCGACCACGGCCTTCCGCTGGTCGGCGTTGCTGTAGTCGATCTGCAGCGTGCCGTCGACGACGTCGGCGTTCGCCTTGGACGCGGCGGTCTCGAGCGCCTGCTGCTCGGCGGCCGACTTGTTCGCGGCGACCTGCTCGGCGATGACCGAGTCGGCGGAGGCGGCGGGGATCCGGCCGGCGGCGACCTGCTGCTGCACCTGCGCGGTGACCTGCTTCGTCACGGCCTGGTCCGCGGCCTGCTTCGCCGCTGCGGCACCCTGGTCGAGACCCTGCTGCACGTTCTGCTGCACCGGGTCGACGATCTTCGACCAGATCTGGTCCATCACGCCCTTGTTCTCGGACGCGCTGGCGACCGAGGGGGTGAGCGCGGCGGTGAGGGCCGGCTTGAGCGTCGACTCGTTCTGCATCGCGCCGGTGATGTTCGTCGGCATGAGCGTGAACAGGACGGACAGGAGCACCGCGGTGCCCATCGTGCCGCCGATCTGGCGGAAGAACGTCGCTGCACTCGTGGCGACGCCGATGTCCCGCGGGGAGACCGAGTTCTGCGCGGCGAGGGTCAGTGTCTGCATGAGCTGCCCGAGCCCGAGACCGATGCCGAACATGCCGAGCATGAGGAACCAGAGGGGGCTGTCGGCGGTCAGGAAGGTGAGGAGCGTGAAGCCGATCGCCGTGAACGCGGTGCCCGTGATCGGGAAGGCGCCGTAGCGGCCGGTGCGCGAGATGATCTGACCCGAGGCGATCGAGGAGATCATCAGACCGAGCACCATCGGCAGCATGGCGAAGCCGGACTCGGTCGGGGTGACGCCCTTGACGATCTGCAGGTAGAGCGGGATCGTCAGCATCGCGCCGAACATCCCGAAGCCGACGAGCACGGACAGGACCGCGGCCATCGAGAACACCCGCGAGCCGAAGAGCTTGAGCGGGAGGATCGCGTCGTCGCCCATGGAGCGCTCGACGATCACGAAGGCGACGAGACCCAGCGCGCCGATCGCGTAGCAGGCGATCGCGCCGGGGGAGTCCCAACCCCACTCGCGACCCTGCTCGGCGATGAGGAGCAGCGGGACGAGGGTGACGATGACCAGCGAGGCGCCCCACCAGTCGATGCGGGGCTTCCCGCGGTCGCCGAACTTCGGCAGGTGCAGGAACGTCGTCACCATGAAGAGCGCGATGATGCCGACGGGCACGTTGACCAGGAAGACCCAGCGCCACCCGCTGACGAACAGGATCTCGGACGCGCCGGCGAACAGGCCGCCGACGAGCGGCCCGATGACCGAGGAGATGCCGAACACGGCGAGGAAGTAGCCCTGGTACTTGGCGCGCTCGCGCGGGGCGAGCATGTCGCCCATGATCGCGAGCGGCAGCGACATCAGGCCGCCGGCGCCGAGGCCCTGCAGCGCGCGGAACCCGGCGAGCATGAGCATCGAGGTCGAGAACGACGCGGCGAGCGACCCGAGGATGAAGATGCCGATCGCGGTGAGGAACAGCGGGCGGCGGCCGAAGATGTCGGAGAGCTTGCCGTAGATCGGCGTCGTGATCGTGGACGCGATCAGGTAGGCCGTGGTCACCCACGCCTGCTGGTCGAGCCCGTGCAGGTCGTCGCCGATCGTGCGGATGGCGGTGCCGACGATGGTCTGGTCGAGCGCGCCGAGGAACATGCCGGCCATCAGTCCGTAGATGACGAGCAGGATCTGTCGGTGGTTCATCACCGCGTTCGAGGACGTGGTGGGGGCCGCGGGTGCGGTCGCCGTCTGGGTCATTCGGTCTCCCGTGCGTACTGGTGCTCGCGCGTCGCTCTCGCCCGGGCGCGGGGGAGCGTTGTTGCGCGCACTGCAAAAATACAACCAGCGCAAACGGATTGTTCCCATCCGCCTCGTTCCTGTGGACATCGGCAGGGTCCTCCCGCGGATGCGGAGGAGCGACAGGGGCGCCACCGGACGGATCCGGTGACGCCCCTGTCGGTCGTCGGGGACTACGCGCCCAGGGCGGCGTCCACGATCTCCTTCGCTTCGCGCTGCACCTGCTCGAGGTGCTCCTGCCCGACGAAGCTCTCCGCGTAGATCTTGTAGACGTCCTCGGTGCCGGAGGGCCGTGCGGCGAACCACGCGTTGTCCGTGACCACCTTGACGCCGCCGACGGCGGCGTCGTTCCCCGGCGCCTTCGAGAGCTTCGCGGTGATCGGGTCGCCGGCCAGGGTGTCGGCGGTGATCGCGTCGCCGTCGAGCTTCGAGAGCCGGGCCTTCTGCTCCTTGCTCGCAGCGGCGTCGACCCGCTGGTAGACCGGCGCACCGAAGCGCTCCGTGAGCTCGGTGTAGAGCTGCGAGGGGGTCTTGCCGGTCACCGCGGTGATCTCGGACGCCAGGAGCGCCAGGATGATGCCGTCCTTGTCGGTCGTCCACGCCGTGCCGTCCTTGCGGAGGAACGAGGCGCCCGCGGACTCCTCGCCGCCGAACGCCACGGAGCCGTCGATGAGACCGGGGACGAACCACTTGAAGCCGACGGGGACCTCCCACAGCCGGCGGCCGAGCGACTCCGCCACGCGGTCGATGATGCTCGACGACACGAGCGTCTTGCCGATCGCCGCGTCGTCGCGCCACTCGGGGCGGTGCGCGTAGAGGTACTCGATCGCCACGGCGAGGTAGTGGTTCGGGTTCATCAGGCCGCCGTCGGGCGTGACGATGCCGTGGCGGTCCGAGTCGGCGTCGTTGCCGGTCAGGACGTCGAAGTCGTCCTTGTGGGCGAGCACCGACGCCATCGCGGACGGGCTCGACGGGTCCATGCGGATCTTGCCGTCCCAGTCGAGGGTCATGAACGCCCACGTCGGGTCGACCTCGGGGTTCACGACGGTCAGGTCGAGGCCGTAGTGGTCGCGGATGCGCTCCCAGTACGGCAGGGACGCCCCACCCAGGGGGTCGGCGCCCATCTTCACCCCGGCGCGCTTGATCGCGTCGATGTCGATGATGTGCTCGAGGTCCGCGACGTACGTGCCGAGGTAGTCGTAGCCCTCGGCTGCGGTCTCGTCCTGGCGGCGGACGTCGGCGTTCCCGCCGGCGATGATCGCGTTCGCCCGGTCGGCGATCCACGACGTGGCGTCGCTGTCGGCCGGGCCACCGTGCGGCGGGTTGTACTTGAAGCCGCCGTCACGAGGGGGGTTGTGGCTCGGCGTGATGACGATGCCGTCGGCGGTGTCGCCGTGCTCCGCGCGGTTGTACCGGATGATCGCGTGGCTCAGTGCGGGCGTCGGGACGAAGCCGTCCTCGGCGTCGGCGAGCACGCGGACGCCGTTGGCGGCCAGGACCTGGAGCGCGGTCTGCTCCGCCGGCGCGGAGAGCGCGTGCGTGTCCCGGCCGATGAACAGCGGACCGGTGGTGCCCTGCTCGGTGCGGTACTCGACGATCGCCTGCGTGATCGCGGCGATGTGCGTGTCGTTGAAGGCGGTGTCGAGCGACGAGCCGCGGTGGCCGGAGGTGCCGAACACCACCTTCTGCTCGGGGATCGACACGTCGGGGACACGCTCGTGGTACGCGGCCAGGAGGGCGTCGAGGTCGACGAGGTCGTCTGCGGTCGCGGGGGTGCCGGCGCGGTCGTTCATGCGCCCATCCTGGCACCAGGACCCTCCGCGCGTCGCCGGGTGTCACGCAGCCGCACGGGTCCGGCAGGAGACCGCCCCGGTACGGCACGAGCGGCCGCCCTGCCGGGGACGTGGGGGGACGTCCCGGGTCGGGCGACCGCTCGCGGTCTGGGGGAGCCGGGGCTCAGGCGGTCCGGAACGACCCGGTCGTCGTCCGCAGCGAGCCGGTCACGGTCCGCGTCGAGGACGTCGCGGTGCCGGGACGGCGGAACTGGGTGTCCACGAAGCGGCCGAGCGCACGGCCCGCCCCGGTGCCGGTGTAGCTGCCGACCGGGCGCCATGCGGCCTCGACCGTGTACGCGCCGAGCTCGTCGCGCTGCTCGAGACCGGAGACGTAGGCGCCGCCGAGGGGGTTCTGTCGGTTCTGCACGGGTGCTCCTCGTCGTCGTGCCGAGGGTCCCGGTTCGTCGGACCGACGACCAGGACGCCGTCGGCTGTTGCCCACGACGCTACCGCGTTGTCTTGAATCATGCAAGACAACGCGACGCGGTCACGCGACGAGTTCGCAGAACGTCCGTCCGTCGGCGGTCCAGCTCTGCCGGGCTCGCAGCCCCGCCGTGGCCGCGTGACGGAGGAGTGCGTCGACGCCGACCTCGGCCCACGGGAAGCCCTCGCTCCGGTTGCCGTCCACGTCGACCACGTGCGCGGTGAACGCACGGTCCGCCGCGCGGTCCACGTGGGTCTCGACGACCACGCGGCCGCCGTCGCGGACGATCTCGCCGCACCGGGCCAGGAGCGCGACCGGGTCGCCGCCGATGCCGATGTTGCCGTCGATCACGAGGGCGGTGTCCCAGCGGCCCTCGTCGGGGATCGGGTCGAACACCGAGCCCTGCACGGCCGTGCCGCCGGAGCGTCGGGCGATCGCGACGGCCTCGGCGGAGACGTCCACGCCGAGCGAGGGGATGCCGAGCGCCCGGGCGGCGACGAGCATGCGACCGGGGCCGCACCCGATGTCGATCACGGGGCCGTCCGCGCCCTCGAGGAGGGAACGGTCGATCCGGTCGGCTGCGGCGCTCCACCGGCCGACGTCCATCGTGACCTCGACGTCGGGACGCTCCGGGTCGGTCAGGCGCAGGTGGCCGTCGGTCTGCAGGGCGCGGGCGTACGGCTCGCCGCCGCCGGCGCCGAACGTGACGGTGTCGTGCATCGTCATCGGGCACCTCCGGTCGTCGTGGTCATGGTCGTGTCGTGCTCGGCGGCGAAGGCCGTGGCGAAGCGCGAGGTCGGCGCGAGGGCGGCGACCTGCTCGGCGTCCGCGACGGTGTCGACGTCGAGCAGCGCGGGCAGGGTGCCGACCGACAGGCCGGCGTCGGTCAGGCGCGCGAGCTGCACGGCGCCCGTGTCGTCCTGCGACATCGGGACGCCGCGGAGCAGGGCGCCGTCGGGCTCGCGCAGGTACAGCGACCAGAAGCCGCCGTCGTCCGCCGGGCCGAACCACGCGTCGCGGTCCGGGTCGTCGAACACGGGTGCGAGGTGCTCGGAGGTGGCCTGCGGGGTGTCCATGCCGACGAGCAGCGTCGGACCGGTCATCGCGTCGAACATCGCCCCGAGGCGCTCGTCGAGGCCGCCGCCGACCTGGTGCAGGACCTCGAAGTCGTCGGTGCCCTCGGGCAGGACGACGCCGTCGTAGAGCAGCACGCGACGCGAGGCGGGCAGGGCACGCACCGTCGCGATCGTGTCGGCCAGCGCGGCCGAGGCGACGCGGGCAGCACCCTCCGGGGTCAGGGCCGGCGTCAGCCGGGTCTTGACCTTGCCGGGCAGGCACTCCTTGGCCACGACGACCACCGTGACGTCCGTCATGAGCGTGCTCCTTCCGTGGTGGACCCGGCCGCGTCGCGGGCCGGACCGGGCGCGACCACGCGGGGGCGTGCCTCCCGGCCGTACTCGCGCAGCAGACGGGACATGTCGCGGACGGCGTTGACCGTCCCGCGGAGCGTGCCGGTGACCTTGCTGTCACCGACGCGCTGGGCGTACCCGATGTCGGACTCGTCGACCCGCCACCCGGCCGCGTGTGCCGCCAGGACCATCTCGAGCGGGTAGCCGCTGCGTCGGTCCTGCAGGTCGAGGGCGACCAGGTCGGCGCGGCGCATGACGCGCATCGGACCGAGGTCGCGGAGGCGGTAGCCGGTCGCGCGGCGCATCAGGACCGCGAGCACGCGGTTCGCGAAGCGGGCGTGCGGCGCCCACGCGCCACGGGTGGTCGGCACGCGCCGACCGAGGGCGAGGTCGGTCCGCCCGTCGGCCACGCGGGCGACGAGGTCGGGCAGCTCTGCGGGGTCCATCGAGGCATCGGCGTCGCAGAACGCGACGTACTCCGCGGTCGCGGCGGCGACGCCGGCGGCACACGCCGAGCCGAAGCCCTTGACCGGTTCGGTGACGACCGTCGCGCCGTGGGCGCGGGCGACGTCGGCGGATCCGTCGGTCGAGCCGTTGTCGACGACGATGGCGCGGTACCCCTCGGGCAGGCGGCCGATGACGCGCGGGAGCGCGTCCGCCTCGTCCAGGCAGGGGAGGATCACGTCGACGGTCATGTGGTCCATTCGGTGCGGGTCGCCCTGGCGACGGGGCCGATCTCCGGTCGCGCGCGTCGCGTCCTCGTCGGGCTGGTCGCCGGCGGGTGGGGTTCGGTCCATGCTCACGACGTAACACGATGACACGTCGCGGGGTACAGGATCCTGTCCCCCGGGGCGTGTCGAGCGCGGTGATCGGACCGTCTGGCCCGCGATCGGGGGACGGCCGGGAGGCCCGGGTGCGGTCCCGGGTCCGCGTGCGCGGGCGGGTGGTGCGTGCTCGCCCCGCGCTGGTGCGGTGGCGTCTCGCGCTGGTGCGGTGGCGCCCCGCGCTGGCGCGGTGGCGTCCCGCGCTGGTGCGGTGGCGGACGCGAGACTCGCCTGGACGGACACGGCTCGCGCCCCGAGGCGCGAGCCGTGTCCGCTGAGACGAGTCTCAGGCGGCGTCGTCCGCTGGACGCTGCGTCACCGCTGCACGGCGGCGCGGAGCGGTGCGGTCGCGAAGTCACGCATGCCCTGCTCGAAGTCGACCTGCGCGTGCCAGCCGAGCTCCGAACGGATCCGCTCGGACGACGCCGTGACGTGCCGGACGTCTCCGAGCCGGTACTCGCCGGTGACGACCGGCTGCGGGCCGTCCGGCCCGGCGATGGCCGCGGCCATGTCACCGATGGTGTGCACGACGCGCGAGCCCACGTTGTACGCGCGGAAGGTCTCGGCGGGCAGCTCCGCGGTCGCGGCGATCGACGCGGCGTTGGCACCCGCGACGTCGTCCACGTGCACGAAGTCGCGACGCTGGCGGCCGTCCTCGAAGACGCGGGGGGCCTCGCCGCGGGCCAGGGCCGAGCGGAAGAGCGACGCGACGCCGGCGTACGGGGTGTTCGACGGCATGCCCGGCCCGTAGACGTTGTGGTAGCGCAGGGCGATCGCGGTACCGCCGGTCGCGCGGGCCCACGACGAGGCCAGGTGCTCCTGCGCGACCTTCGTCTGCGCGTAGACGTTGCGGGGGTCCAGGGCGGCCGACTCGTCGATCAGCCCGGGCACGAGCGCGCGACCGTCGGGCCCGATCGGGTCGAAGCGTCCGGCGTCGAGGTCCTCGCGTCGTCGTGCCGGCGGCCGCATCGGTTGACCGTCGGCGGTCTCGTACGCGCCCTCGCCGTAGACCACCATCGAGCTCGCGACGACCAGGCGGCCGATGCCGTGCCGGTCCATGCCCGCGAGCACGTGCGCGGTCCCGGCGTCGTTGGACGACACGTAGTCCGGGGCGTCCTGGAAGTCGACGCCGAGGCCGACCTTGGCCGCCTGGTGGCAGACGACGTCGACGCCGTCGAGCGCCGCCTCGAGGGCGACGCGGTCACGGACGTCACCGTGCACGAACGACAGGCCCTGCTGCTCGTGGGCGCGGACGACCTCGGCCGGGTCGCCGTGCACGTCGTCGCGCAGGGAGTCGAGCACGCGGACCTCGTGCCCCTCGGCGAGGGCGCGACGGACGATCGCGGACCCGATGAAGCCCGCGCCGCCGGTGACGAGCAGGCGGCTCACGCCGTCGCCCCGAGGACGCTGGCGCTGGCGGCAGCGGGGACGAGCTCGCGCGGGGTGTAGTCGTCGGGCAACGCGGCGACGACGCCACCGATGGCGCGGACGATGACCTCGTTCGCGCGGGCCAGGCGCTCCATGACGGCGCCGTGGGTGACAGGGGCCTCGGTGGACCGTGCCGCCTCGTCCTCGATGGGGGCCAGGCCGGCGTCGGCGTCGGTCACGAAGGACAGGTTGACCGTGCCGATGCCGAGCTCGGCAGCGAGCGGCACCTCGGGCGTCATCGTCATGTTGATCGTGTGGCCGCCGGCCTCGCGCATCCAGGTCGACTCCGCGCGGGTCGAGAAGCGCGGGCCCTGGATGACGACGCACGTGCCCGTCGGCCGGAAGGGCACGTCGAGCGCGGCGACGGCGTCGATCGCGGCGCGGCGGAGCACCGGGTCGAAGGGGTCGGCGAAGGACAGGTGCTGCACCTGGTCCTCGAAGAACGTGTCCTTCCGGCCCCAGGTGCGGTCGATCAGCTGGTCGGTCACGACGAAGGTGCCGGGGGCGTAGTCCGGGTGCAGGCCACCGACCGCGCTCGACGAGACGATCGCACGCACGCCGAGGAACCGGAGAGCCCAGACGTTCGCGCGGTGGTTGATCAGGTGCGGGGCGACCGAGTGCTCGCGACCGTGGCGGGTGAGGAACGCGACGCGCTTGCCGGCCATCGTGCCGACCGTGATCGGACTCGACGTCGGGCCGTAGGGCGTGTCCAGGGTGATCTCGTCGGCGGTGCCCTCCTCGAAGAGGCGGTAGAGGCCGGAGCCCCCGATCACCCCGATGCGAGCCGTCGTTCCGTCCACAGGTTCGGTCGTGGTCACGTGGTCCTCCACAGGTCCTCCGGATGTTCTCGGCGCGTGGTGCGCCCTGGATACGCTACTGACGCCCCTCCGGCATCGACCGGGAACGGGGCGTCCCCACGAGGTTCGGAGGCATCCGTGCGCACGATCGGTCAGCACCGCGACGAGGTCGCCGCGCTCCTCGCGCCCGTGCTCGCTGCGCGGGCGGAGGAGACCCTGCCGCTCGACGCGCTGGCGGACGGCGCCCGTGCCGGCCGTGGGTACCGGGTGCTCACCCGGGCCGTCTCCGCGCCGGTCCCGCTGCCGGTGTTCGACAACAGCCAGATGGACGGGTTCGCCGTCCGGTCGACCGATGCCGGCAACGACGTCCGCGTGGTCGACCCGATCCCCGCCGGGGCCGTGCCGGCACCGCTCGGCCCGGGCACCGCTGCGCCGATCATGACCGGGGCGCGGATCCCCGAGGGCGCGGACGCCGTCGTGCCGGTGGAGGCGACACCGCCGGGGGCGTTCCCCGCGGCGCTGGGGCTCGACGTGCTGACCGTGCCCGCCGGGACGACCACCGGGACGTTCGTCCGCCGGGTCGGCAGCGACGTCGCCGTCGGCGCCGAGCTCGCCCCGGCCGGGTCCCCGGTGACGCCGGCGCTCCTGGGGGCCCTGGCCTCGGCGGGTGTCGGCGAGGTGTCCGTGGTCCGCCCGGTCCACGTGCTCGTCGTGTCCACCGGCAGCGAACTCACCGATGACGCCGCGCCTGACGGGCTGGACGGAACGGGCGCGGTGATCCGCGACGCGAACGGTGTCGCGCTCCGTGCTGCCCTGGCCGAGGTCGGTGCGATCGCCCGTGGCGTCCGGCTCAGCGACGCCCCGGACGCCTTCCTGCCGGGGCTCGAGTCGGCCGTCGGTGACTGGGCCGACGTCGTCCTGACCACCGGTGGGATCAGTGCGGGGGCGTACGAGGTCGTGCGTCAGGTGCTCGAGCCGCGCGGACTCGCCGTGACCCCGGTCGCGATGCAGCCCGGCGGACCCCAGGCCCTCGGACTCGTCGACCTCGCCGGTCGACGAGTGCCGGTCGTGGCGTTCCCGGGCAACCCCGTGTCCGCCCTCGTGTCGTTCGAGGTGATCCTGCGGCCGGCGCTCGCGGCCCTCGTCGGTGCACCGGACCGCCCGACCGCCGAGCTGCCGGCCGCCGAGTCGGCGAGCTCACCCGTCGGCAAGCACCAGGTCCGCCGCGGCCGGGTCGCCGACGGGCGTGTGCACTTCGTGGGCGGGCCGAGCTCGCACCTGCTCGGGCACCTCGCCGCTGCCACCCACCTCGTCCACGTCCCCCTCGGCACCGACTCCGTCGAACCGGGGGACCCGCTGACCGTCTGGAGCCTCCGATGACCGACGACCACCCGAACGGCGTGCGCGACGCCGAGCTCTCCCACGTCCGCGCCGACGGCACCGCGCACATGGTCGACGTGTCCGACAAGGACGTCACTGCCCGCTCGGCCACGGCCACGGCCACGCTGGTGACCCGCACCGACGTCGTCGAGCGGATCCTCGACGGGTCGCTGCCCAAGGGAGAGGTGATCGGCACCGCCCGGATCGCGGCGATCATGGCCGTCAAGAAGACGTCGGACCTGGTGCCGCTCTGCCACCCGCTGCCCATCGCCGGGGTCGAGGTGGACATCACCGGCGACGGCGACCGCGTGCGGATCGAGGTCTCCGTGCGCACGACCTCCCGCACCGGTGTCGAGATGGAGGCCCTGACCGGCGCGAGCGTCGCGGCACTGACCGTGTACGACATGGTGAAGGCCGTCGACCGCACGGCCGTGATCACGGACGTCCGGGTGCTCGAGAAGCACGGCGGACGCTCGGGCGACTGGAGCAACCGATGAACCCCGAACCGACCAGGGGCCGCGCGGGCGTCGTCGTGGTCTCCACGCAGGCCTCGACCGACCCCGCGCTCGACCGCACCGGACCCGTCATCGCCGCGTGGCTGCGCGAGCGCGGCTTCGCCGTCGCCGAGCCGACGATCGTGCCCGACGGCGGCCCGATCGCCGAGACGGTGTCCGCCGAGCTCCTCGCGGACGCGAAGGTCGTCGTCACCACGGGCGGTACGGGCGTGACCCCGACCGACCGCACGCCCGAGGCCGTCGCACCCCTGATCGACCTCGAGCTGCCGGGCATCACCGAGGAGATCCGCCGGCGCGGACTCGCCGGTGCCGGTCCGACCGCGCTGCTGACCCGCGGGGTCGCGGGCATCGCCGGTGGCCGCACCGTCGTCGTGACCCTGCCCGGGTCGCGCGGGGGCGTCGCCGACGGGCTCGCGGTGCTGGACGGGGTGCTCGACCACGTGCTGGCCCAGCTGCACGGCGAGGGCCACGCACCCCGGAGCGCGTCGTGAGCGGCGACCGTGTCGTCGTGGCCGACGTCGTGGACCGGGTGATCACGGTGGACGAGGTCTCCGCTGCCGTCACGACCGACCGCGACGGCGCCGTCGTGACCTTCGCCGGGGTCGTCCGCGACCACGACGAGGGCAAGGGCGTCACGGCACTCGACTACGAACGGCACCCGAGCGCGGGAGACGTCATCGCCGAGGTCGCCCGGACGATCGCCGTCGACCACCCCGAGGTCCGCATCGCCGTGCTGCACCGCGTCGGCGCGCTCGGCATCGGGGACGTGGCGCTCGCCGCAGCAGTGGCGTCGCCGCACCGTGCCGAGGCCTTCGCAGCCTGCGCCGCGCTCGTCGACCTGGTGAAGGAGCGGACGCCGATCTGGAAGCGCCAGGAGTTCACGGACGGCACGGACGAGTGGGTCGCCGCGCTGTGACGGGACCGGGCTCCTGGTGATGGGCTCGGGGCGATGATCACGGACGAACTGACCGCTGCCGCGCATCGGTGGGCCCTGGCGGACGAGCGCGCACAGGTCGTCCTCGCCGCGGCCGATCCGTCGGCGCGTCGCCGTACGGCGGCTCCCGTCGTGTGGGTGCTCGTCGGTTCGGCCGCCGTGGCGGTCGCGCTGGTCGTCCTCGCGCTCGTGCTCCCGTCCGGTGCGCCCGGCAGGACGGTCACCACCACGGTCGTCATTGCCGCTGCCCTGGCCGGCACGGTGGTGCAGGTCGTCGCAGCGATCGTCGTCCGCCGCCGCCGCGGTGTGCCCCCGGCTCCCGTGGTCGCACTGCTGCAGACCCGCGAGCGGCACGCCGTCCGCCAGGCCTTCCACGGGAGTCGACCGGTGCCGGAGGACCGACGGCGGGTCGTGGACGCGGCCGCCGCCCAGGCGGCAGCCGGACAGAACTCGTCGTGCTGTGTCTGTTCGCGGTGAGCAGCGTGGCGGCAACCGCGACGGGAAGCGAGCTGTGGCCGATGTACGTCGCCACCGGCCTGCTCGCCACTGGGTCGAGTGTCGTGTCGGCCCGTGACGCCGTCGCTGCTCGACGCTGGCTCGCCGACCGCACCCCCGCGATCGAGGCCCCGAGGCCGACGACCTGAGCGGCACCGCAGGAGACCGACGCAGGATCGTGATCCCGGCACCCGTTCAGGGCATGGTCCCGCACTCGGCGGATCCATAGAATCCGGAGCCATGAGCGTTCTGCTGTACGGCGCGGGGATCGTGCTGCTCGTCTTCGCCCTGATCGACATCGTCACCCGGGGCGAGGACCAGGTCCGCGGACTCCCGAAGTTCGCCTGGGTCCTGATCTGCATCTTCGTGCCCGTGGTCGGCAGCATCGTGTGGTTCGCCGTCGGGCACGACTGGAGCGCGAACGACCGGAACCACGGCCGCTACCTCGAGCCGAACCGTCACGAGGACCGGTACGCCAGCATCGGTCACGCCCGCGCCGCCCACGGCGACAAGCGCGTGAACGGCACCGAGCAGGAGCTCGCCGAGCTCGAACGCGAGATCGAGTACTGGGAGGCGCAGGCGCGCCTCCGGCGTGCCAAGGAGGCCGCGGGCGAGGGCGAGCCGACCCCGGGGAGCTGAGCCGCGCCTCCAGGCCGGCACCTGCTGCCCGCTGGCCGCAGCCGCTGGCCGCAGCACAACCCAAAGCACGTCGCGCCGCGGAATCGCCTGGCGCGACGTGCTTTCGGTTGTGCGGGAGCACCCAACGCCACCGAACCACCGGGGCCACTCCGGCCCCCACCCGCACCCCGCGGCACCCGCACCCCGCCGCGCCGCCTACCCTTGACGGGTGGCTCATCTCCTCGGCGCCGAGAACGTGCATCTCGAGTTCCCCACCCGTGTCGTCTTCGACAGCGTCACCCTCGGCCTCGACGAGGGCGACCGCATCGGCGTCGTCGGCCGCAACGGTGACGGCAAGTCGACCCTGCTCGCCCTGCTCGCGCAGCGCCTCGAGCCGGACGCCGGCCGCGTCACCCACCGGCGCGGCCTGACCGTCGGGTACCTCGACCAGCGCGACGTCCTGCCTGCGGGGGCGACCGTCGGCAGCATCGTGGTCGGCGAGCTCGAGGAACACGAGTGGGCCGGGGACCCGAAGATCCGCGACATCATCGGCGGCCTCGTGTCCGACATCCCGTGGGAGGCCACGGTCGACGACCTGTCCGGTGGACAGCGGCGACGGATCGCGCTCGCGAAGCTGCTCGTGGGTGACTGGGACGTGCTGTTCCTCGACGAGCCGACGAACCACCTCGACGTCGAGGGCATCCAGTGGCTCGCCGACCACATCAACCGCCGGTGGTCGTCGAACCAGGGCGGCATGGTCGTCGTGACGCACGACCGGTGGTTCCTCGACGCGGTGTCGACCGACACGTGGGAGGTCCACGACGGTGTCGTCGAGCCGTTCGAGGGCGGCTACGCGGCGTACATCCTGCAGCGCGTCGAGCGTGACCGGCAGGCAGCCGCGAGCGAGCAGCGGCGGCAGAACCTGGCCCGCAAGGAGCTCGCCTGGCTCCGCCGCGGTGCCCCCGCGCGGACCAGCAAGCCGAAGTTCCGCATCGACGCGGCGAACGCCCTGATCGACGACGTGCCGCCGATCCGCGACACCGTCGGCCTGTCGCAGATGGCGACCGCCCGGCTGGGCAAGGACGTCGTCGACCTGCTCGACATCGGTGTCTCGTTCGGCGACGACGTGATCCTGCGTGACGTCGAGTGGCGGATCGCACCGGGGGAGCGGACCGGCATCCTCGGACCGAACGGTGCGGGCAAGTCCACGCTCCTCAACCTGGTGTCCGGCAAGCTGCAGCCGACCACCGGCCGCGTGAAGACCGGCAAGACCGTGCAGGTCGCGGTGCTCGACCAGCAGCTCGCCGACCTGCAGCAGTTCGCGGACGACCGTGTCCGCGAGGTCGTCGCCCGCAAGAAGACGAGTTACATCGCAGACGGCAAGGAGATGACGCCGTCGCAGCTGCTCGAGCGGCTCGGCTTCACCTCGGAGCAGCTGTCCACGCCGGTCAAGGACCTCTCCGGCGGGCAGAAGCGCCGCCTGCAGCTCATGCTCATCCTGCTCGACGAGCCGAACGTGCTGATCCTCGACGAGCCCACGAACGACCTCGACACCGACATGCTCGCCGCGATGGAGGACCTGCTCGACACCTGGCCGGGCACCCTGCTCGTCGTGTCGCACGACCGGTACCTGCTCGAGCGGGTCACCGACCAGCAGTACGCGGTCCTCGGCGGGCACCTCCGGCACCTGCCCGGCGGCGTCGACGAGTACATGCGGCTGCGCGCGTCCGGTTCCGTCCCGCAGACGGCTGCTGCGGCCGCCGCCGCCTCGGCCGGGAGGCCCGACACGGCTCCGGCAGGCGGCTCCGGCGGTGCCGCGGCCGGGTCCAGCGCCCCTGCCGCACCCGGTCTGTCGGGTGCGGACCGTCGCACCGCGGAGAAGGAGATGTCGGCCCTCGACCGGAAGATCGCGAAGGCGGGGCAGGACCGGCAGAAGCTGCTCGACGCGTTCGCCGCGCACGACCAGTCCGACTACGCGGGGCTCGGGGCGCTGCAGACGAAGCTCGGCGCGCTCGACGCCGAGGTCGAGCAGCTCGAGGAGCGCTGGCTCGAAGTGGCCGAGCAGCTCGGGGTGTAGCGGGGGCCGCGGGCTCGGGGACGCTACTCGATCGACTCCGGGTCGACGCTGTCCTGCTCGGGGTCCGCTCCGGCCGGGTCACCGCCACCGGGGTTCGCCACGACCTCCCAGAGGTGGCCGTCCGGGTCCTGGAAGAAGCCGGACCACATGCCCCACGGGCGCGTGTCCGGCGCCGCGAGCATCGTCGCTCCGGCGGCTGCCGCACGGTCGAGGAACGCCTGTGCGGCCTCCTGCGACGGCTCGAAGTGCCCGATGGTGGTGCTCGGTGCCTCGGCGAGTGCGACGCCGGAGTCCTTCCGCATGTCCTCGCGCCCGTAGACGCTGACGATCAGCCCGTCGTCGAGGGTGAACATCGCGGTGGTGCCGCCCGCCGCGGTCTCGGACGCGGGGTACTCGGTGCCGATGATCCCGCTGCCGTCGATGCCGAGCAGTGCGCGGTAGAAGGCTGCGGATCGTCCGACGTCGGCCACGGCGAGGGTGATGGCGTGCATGCCGCGCACGCTACGCCGGACCGGCCGCCGGCCGCCGGCTGCCGGCTGCCGGCTGCCGGCTGCCGTCAGTCGCCGAGCCCGAGGATGAGTCGTCGGAGCAGCCCGGACAGCTGCGCCTGCTCGTCCTCGGACACCCCGGACAGGATCGCGCGTTCGGCCTGGAGCAGGTCCGCGATCGCAGCGTCCACGGCTGCGCGACCGCTCGCCGTGAGGGACACGAGGATGCCCCGACCGTCCCGCGGGTCCGTCCGCCGGTTCACGAGCCCTCGCGCCGCGAGCCGGTCGACCCGGTTCGTCATCGTGCCGCTCGACACCAGGGTCTGCTGCAGCAGCGCCTTCGGGCTGAGCTCGTACGGTTCGCCCGCACGCCGCAGCGCCGACAGCACGTCGAACTCCCACGGCTCGACGTCGCTCGCGTCGAACGCGGCCCGTCGTGCGCGGTCGAGGTGCCGGGCGAGCCGGTCGACGCGGGACAGGACCTCGAGCGGCCCGAAGTCCAGGTCGCCCCGCTCCCGACCCCACGCCGCGACGATCCGGTCGACCTCGTCCTGCTGCGGCATCCCTCCATCTTGGCCGAACCGGTCGCGCGCGGCCAGCGCCCGGGCCGTGGGAGGATGGACGGGCACCGGACGGGCTCCACCCCGTCCGGTGTGTTCCGCCTTGGTGTAACGGCAGCACGACGGCCTTTGGTGCCGTTAGGTCCGGGTTCGAATCCTGGAGGCGGAGCGCGGGGGTGATCCGAGTTTTCGGCGTTCGGGTTGAGACTTTTTCCGGCTGGGGAGCTCGGGGGCCCCGGAAGCCGGGTTGGGCGCCCCGGGGACGAACTGCGAGACGTCGAACGCGACCGCACCCCTCGGCCAAAGGCGCTCTGCGCCAACGACAGAAACCCCTGCCCGAAAAGCGGGCAGGGGGTACCGCGGCCGGGGCGGCCGTCAGGAGGGTCGATGTTCAGTTCGGAGCGCGCAGTGCGCTACGCAATGAGTCTGAGTAGCTCTATCTCCGCAAGTCGGTTGAACGGGTTGCGACGATCGTGCTCTTCGACCGTGAGGCTTTCGAGGCCGGGCTCGAAGAGCGCGGCGCTCGAGCGGTTCATGCGGTTCATCCCACGGAGAGCGAGGCGGGCCTTGAGCCAGTCGATGATGCGGGAGATGTTGGCGCTCGCTGCTGCCATGGCGCCGGCCATCTCGACGATCCAGGGGCCACGCATGCGTCGCTTCATCGGAACCCCGAGCGCCTCGCGGTCCGCGTCCTTGAGACACGAGTTACCGTTCTCGACGTTGTTGCGCTTGCCGAACCAGGCGCGCCACACGTCGGACTTGTACTCGTACTCCTGACCGTACTTGAGGTGGTTCTGGTTCTTGACGCCGTTCTTGTCGCTGAGAACCCCGGGGACTTTCACGGTCTTGCCCGGGATGACGACGTCGGTCCAGGTGTCGGACTCTGCGTCGTAGACCTTCGGGTCGGTGAACTCCGGGTAGGAGTACTGGCGCGCGCCGGTGGCGTCGTAACCGCTACGGGGGATGAGCCGGTAGCGAGAGCGCTCCTTGCGGCGCTGGCGGAGAAGCGCGTGGGCTTCGTCTCGAAGTTTGGAGCGCTCGGCCTCGGGCTTGTTCGTGATGGTCTTGAGGTAGTCGAGGTATGTCTTCTCGGCGTCGATGAGGGCGGCTGGCATGAACCGCAGGTGCCAGCTACCCGTGACCATGACCAGGTTGTGCCGGCCATCGGTGCTTGCGTAGAACGCTTGCTGACCGAGCTCCTCTTCCTCGTTTTTGTAGTCCATGACGACCTTGACGCCTGCTTGCGCGAGAGGGCGCTGCAAGTCCTCGGGCTTCGCTCCAGGGAAGTAGGCGCGGTCGCCGACAACGGTCTTGATGGCGTGACCGCGTTCAACGGCAGACTGGTAGAGGAACAAGCCGTGCCCCGTGAGCGCGCCAGGCTTGTGACCGCTGGTGGAGAGAAAGAGCAGGGGATAGCTCGCCTCAGTCTCGTTCGGGTCGCGGGTCATAACCGCGTACTCGAGCTCCCATCCGAACGCGTACTTGTCGCCGCCGTCCTGGTCGGGGTCGTGGCTGCCCTGCCGGCCGTACCAACCGCAGTCGTAGTTCGTGGAGACCTTATCGCCCGGCTTGATGTTTTTTGCACTCTTCTGCTTGCCCGAGACTTCCGCGAATGTGGCATCGATGGCAATCGCGCCCTTGAATCGCCGGCGGACTTCACGGTTGAGGAACTGGACGGACCCTTCGATCAGCTGGTTCGTGAGTTCGAGCATGCGGGCTGCGCGCTTCGCCATCTCCACCGGGTCGCGCAGCTCTGCAACGACCGCCGCGCGTTCCGCCTCGGTCATGTTGTTGCGGCGAGGTCCGGGGTGGCGGTCGATGAGCTTCCGAAGTCGTTTGATTGCCTCCCAGATGCGGCGGTAAAGGGTGTCCTGGTGGGGGGTGAACTTCAGGATGCCGATTGCTTCACGCTGTGACGTCGTCAGGGACATCGCGACTTCCGTCATCTGCTGGATGCTGACGCTCCGGCGAGCTCGCATCGTGATGAACATCAGCATGAGCACGGAGGTTTCCGACATCAACGCCTTCCGGCCCCGTTCGGACGTCCGGTCTTCCGCTTTCCAACGCTCGATGCGCGCTCGAATGCACCCCAGGTCGAACAAGCGGACGGTCTCGAACGTCGCCAGCTCAAGGGGGAAGGCCTGACCGATGCGGATGTAGGTCGACATCTTCATACCGAAGTCGTCCTGCATCCACCGTTCGGCGTCGTCGAAGTCGTGATGCTTCGGCTTCGCCGCGGTCATCGTGCAACCTCCGCGCGCAGCTGACGGCAGTAGGAAGCAGTGTCGGGCGCGGGAACGTGGGCGACAAGCTGGTCGAGGTGCTCGAACTTTGTGACACCAGCGGCGGTCATCAGGGAACGCATGTTGGTCCCGGCGATGAGGTGCGTGATGAGCCATGTGTTCCGCATGCGGGTGGTGACGGGGTCGGGCTCGTTGCCACGATCGGTGTCGTAGAGAAACGTGGTGAGCGTGCTGATTCCGTGCTTCACACGCTTCGGAGAGCCGAACACCCAGTGGTCCGGTTCGACATCGGAGATGGAGTCGAGCAGAAGACTCTCGAAGCGCGCGAGGAGCGGGACGGTCCGGGCTCCCGCCGTGACGGTGACGCTGACACCCTCGGCGTCAGCGACGATGTCTCGGCGGCGGACCCGGAGGAGCTCGTTCGCTTTGAGCCCCGCTCCAGCGCAGAGCGCGAGGACGACGCCGGCGCTGCGACGTCGAGCCGCGGTCGACTGGCCCGTCGCCCAGCTCTCAAGGAGGTGCAGGTCGAGGTCGTCGTAGGGGGCTGCGATGTTCTGCGGAGCCGTCGGCGCGAACTCCAGCGGCACCTCGCCGACGAGGACTTCGGACATACGCATCAGAGCGGACCGGTACGTGCGACGCGTGGTGTCCGACCAGGTGACGTCGGTCCTGGTGATGTAGCGCCGGATGATGACGGGGTGGAACACGACGACGGTCTTCGCCGGGTATCCGTTGACGTTGATGACCCAGTCGACGAACGGTGCCGCAACGACGATGAGCCGGTCGGCGGGCCGAGCAATGCATGCTGCCGCGTCGGCCACTGCGCTGACTACGAAGTCCCGGACAACGCTCCATCGGTCGTCCGCGAACGTCGGGACGTACTTCACCGGTGTTTCTCCGCGTGCGAGGAACGACACGAGGGCGCGCAGCATCGGGGCGATGTACTGACGCAGCGAGCGGAGGATCTGGCTAGGCATGCCCGGCCTATGCAGGCGCAGTGAGATGAGCCGTGGGAAAGCGCTCCAGATTCTGATCTCGCTGCCTGCCGATCCGCATGCCCGCAGGGATCGGTGGGTACCGCCGCCGATGCGAACGGATGCGTGATGCCGGGCGTGTCGCCGCTTGCTTGCGCACGTGACGGTGACGTCGGCGTCGTACGCGTGACGCTCGCGATGTGCATGCGATCCGGGCGGCTCTCTGCTTCGGGGACTCAGAAAACGTAGTGATCTTCGCGGCCGGATTGGTCCTGTTTGCGGACCCCGCTCGTCCGCGACCCGCGCGTCCTCCAAGATCACGCCCGCTCCGCGCATACCCCCTCCGAGGCCGACCACCGGCCTCGGAGAGGACCACATGCCCACCCCGACCACGGCGCTCGCAGCGCTCCACGCCGAGTACTCCGACCACGCAACGCAGCCAGCCCTGACGCTCACCCTCGACCAACGACGCGGCGTCGCGTTCTACGTCGCCGACACCGATGACGCCGTGGAGGTTGAATCCTTCGTGCGACGCTGGACCGACCGAGTGCACGACCTCGATGACTTTGTCGACGAGCACGGACGGATGCCCCGCGCCGACTCAACCCGGCCTCGCCCTGCGACCGCCGAGCAGACCCTCGTTGACGCACTCACCTACTTCCGGCAGGTCGGCGCTGCGGGTGGCTACTGCTCGTATCAGGTTCGACGACTTGAAGTGGTGCCGGGCTTCGCATGGAACCCCCGTGACGCGCAGTGGTCGTCGATGCTCGCCGCGCACCAGCAGTTCTGGGCTGATCATCAGCGACCGCCGCGTCGTCGCGCGACTGACCCTGCCGAGGTGACGATCGGACGGTGGGTTGCCCAGCAGCGAGCCCAGCACGCCCGCGGCCGCCTGCTGCCCGAACGCGAACAGGAGCTCCGGGCAGCACGGTTCCGGGTCCTCTGATGGCGTTACCGAACTTCGCGTGCTTCGCCGAGGATCCGTCGACGGTGCTCGGAAGCGTCCATCGTCGGAATGTGCCGCAGGGACGTGACCAAGTGCTCCGGCTTGCGCAGTCCGCCGGCAGCCATGAGCTCCCCAGCGTGCGTGCCGCCAGCGAGGTGCGTAGTGATCCACGTAGTGCGCATTCGCGTGGGGACTGGCTTCGGTTCGTTGCCGAAGTCGGTGTGGTTGATGAACGGCGTGACGAAGTTGTAGGTCGTCTTTCTGTCCTCCCCGCCAAGCACCCATGCCTCGTCCGGCACGTCCGCGAGGGAGTCGATGAGGAGCTGTTCCCATCGTTCGACCACAGGCACCGACCTCGGCCTTCCGCCCTGGACGTCGACGAGCGCTCCGTCACGGTCAACGCGCACGTCGCTGCGCCGGAGGTGCTGCATCTCCCACGGGTCAAGCCCAGCACCTGCTCCCAGGGCGAGGACTGCTCCAGCACCTCGACGTCGCAGTGCCGTTGACTGCCCGCGCGCCCAGGACTCGAGCAGGGTCAGTTCGAGGTCGGTGTACGGCGCCGTGACGGACTGCCCGTTCAACGGCGCAAACTCGATCGGCCCCTCGTCGGGGAGGACAACCTCCGAGATTCGGAGCAGGAAGGACCGGTAGTCGCGGAGCGTCTTGTCCTTGAGGTGGAGGTCGTCGCGGGATATGTATCGGCGGATCAGCACCGGGTGGAACACGTTCGCGACCTTCTGCATCCCGTTGACGTGGACGACCCAGTCAACGTACGGCGTCACCGCGACCATCAGCCGCTCAGCAAGGTAGGCACACGCGGGCGCGACGAGCGCGACAGCGTCCAGCACGAACGGCTCGATGTTGGCCCACCGGTCGGCGGGAACCGACTGGTTCCGGTACTTCCGCATCGCGTTGAGGGGCTCTGGGCGAAGCTGCGCGACAAGAGTCCCCTTGTCTGCGTTCGAGCTTCGGGCACCGAGCGTTGAGTGCCCGAGGATGAGCGGCGCGGGTTCCCAACATTGGACGTGCGAGCAGTGCTCGACGGGACCTTGACGTGGGAACGGACGACCGAAGGCGGCGCCCATGGGGCGCCCCAGGGCGGTCGCGGACGTGACGGTCTCCTGGTTCGGCACGACGAGGTGCCCGGTTGAACTCGGTGAGCGGAGCGCGGCTCGAACGGCGGTAGGGAGCGAAGGCATGCCACGGCTATGCCTGACGGCCGGACCCTGACGTGAGGAACGCCGAGAAGTAGACCGACACGGCCTTCAAGGACCGCTCCTAGCCGACTTCCCCAGCTGGAGCGGGCGTGCCGGCATAGCTCCAGGACAACGACTCCTGGAGGACCCCTTGGACTACCCGCCGCTACCCGTGAAGAACGAGCCGCCGAGTTCATCGACTTCGCGACGAAGCTGCACGACGGCCGATACGACTACGCGCACGTTCCGCTCGGCTACGTCAACGGCGACACCAAGGTCACCATCATCTGCCCCGACCACGGGCCCTTCGAGCAAACCCCGCGCGAGCACCGCCGAGTCCGCGAAACGCCCTGGGGGCCGCAGCGCGGCCAGGGATGCCGAAGCTGCAAGGGCTTCCGCAACGCCAACCAGGAGTTGCGCACGCAGCGTTTCATCCAACGAGCCACCAACCGGCACGGCGACAAGTACGACTACGCGAAGGTCGTCTTCATCGACCAGAAGACTTACGTCACCGTGAACTGCCCGCTCCACGGGGACTTCCGTGAACGCCCCGACAACCATGTGGCGAAGGGCTCGGTCGGCTGCAAAAACTGCCGTCGCCTGGTCCGAAGGGCAACGCGATCGAGGACGAAGCGGGAGTAGCCCGTCCTCGGCAGGAGCCACTTCCACTTCGAGTGAGCACGGGAGAGCTCGTGGAGCTCAACACCATCACGGTGGCGTTCCACGGGATGTTCTCGCGGTTCGTCAACATGCCGCAGTAGTCGCATGTTGTCGTGTGGGTTCCAAGCCGAAATGTCCACGTCTAGACTTTCGTGTCCACTTTCGGCCCTGCCTGCAGTGTTGTCGTCTGCTAGCTGACTTGTCCGACTGCCATTCAACGCGTCTGAAATACGGATGCGGACACATTGCCTGGCAGCGCGACGCAGCCACGTCGACTAACGCACAGCTCCGCACTCGTGGGTCGGGAGGCGTCCGTATGGCGTGCGTGAACTGAGATAGCTCGCGGACCACCTATGTGAGACAGCGTTCGCTCCTGAGCGGGACCGTCGGAGTCCAAAGGTCCCGGAAGCAAGCCCCGACCCAGTGGCGGACCGGCTATCAGGCGCCGGTCGAATGTCGTTGAGCCCGGAAGCGCAGAACGGCTCGATCAGCGGGCAAGGTCGGCGCGGCACGTTACGATCCCAACATGACGGTGACGATGCCTCGCTTCGCGGACCTCTACTTCGGTAAGAGCGACTCGAAGAACGAGTTGTCTGGCGGACGAGACGATTTCGTCCGCAGCTTTGTCGACCTCAATCGCATCACCGACGCCGTTGTTTCCGGCGAGAAGACCATGGTGCTGGGGCCGAAGGGCACTGGGAAGTCTGCCCTCGCCTGGTACCTCCATGAGTCACAGCACGGCAACAACTACCTCTGCGTCGTGCGCGATGCGTCCGAGCTTCCGCTCGCGGACATCCCACGACTTGACACTGGGCAGCCCGCCGGCACCGACCGCACCGTGTCAGCCTGGAAGTTCATCCTCCTGTGCAACTACTTGGCGCTGCTCCTCGAGGACCAGTCGTGTGACCTCCCGAACCGCGCTGAGGTGACCCGCGTCACACGTCTGCTGCGCCAGTACGGACTCCTCGGCGACACCTCCGGCCGCGCAATCCTCAACGTTTCGAACACGACGATCGAGATACCGATCCCGAAAGTGGGAACGATCTACCGCCGCGAGTCCCGGGCAAAGCTGAACATCTTTTCGCTGCTGCCCTACCTCGAAGAGTGGGCAGCGAACGCCCGATCCGGCAATCGCCACCTGCTTATGCTCGACGGATTGGACTCAATTTTTCTCAATGACGAGAAGTACGACGAAAGTCTCGCCTCCCTCGTACAAGCGGCGTACTCGATCAATCAGAAGCTCTCGAACACGGGTGCGACTGGAACGATCGTACTGCTGCTCCGCAACGACGTCTTCAACCGGGTAGCTCTGACCCTGCCCGACTCACAGAAGATGCGCGACGACTTCTCGGTCGAACTCGACTGGCGTGTTTTGTCTGGGGCAGCCGGTGCCAACGCTCCTCTGATCCGCCTCGTCAATGGCAAAGCTGCCCGCGCCCTTGAAGTGGGCCGAGTTGACGTCCTTGAATACTTTCCGAAGAACATCGAGCTACACGGTAAGAGCCACCGCACGATCAACCGACTGCAGTACCTACTGAACTTCACCCGCCACACCCCTCGCGACCTTCTCCGGCTGCTTGACGCGATCCGAGACGTTGAGGCGTCGCAGGTCTTCCCGCCAAGTGAACGACAACTCCGTCAGGATGTCATCCGGGAAGGAGTTCTGCAGTATGCAACCCGGTACTTCCCCGGCGCGATCCGCAACGAGTTCGCGGGATACGAGTTCGGCCCCGATGAGGCGAGCAAAGCACTCGACACCCTCCAAACTCTGCAGCGGCAGCGGTTCGACCGCGCCGCCTTCGCCCAGCAACTCGAGACACTTGGCGTCACCGAGGCCGCTGTGGTCAATCGGCTACTGAAGCTGCTTTTCTTCGCCGGTGCCATCGGAAATGAAGTGCAAATCCGTGGAGGCAGCTACATGCAGTTCTACCACCGCCGAGACGACGCGCAACTCTACCTACACGGTAGTTTCATCCTCCACAATGCCCTCTGCCACGCGTGGAACATCCCGTTCTCGGTCTAATGAGCGATCGGTGAGTCGACTGCATCCGCCCGGGGGCACGGGACCCTGCGCCAGTGAGCCGATGTGGGTCGCGATCCTGAACTGACACTCGTATCAGCCAAGCACGTTCACGTGTCGTACGGCGATGTCTCCTTCAGTCGACGAGATCGGAGCCCGGCGCTCACAATCCCCGATTGAGGATCGTTGGACGAGTTGGGTTGAAATCAACTGCAGCGAGCACCCTCCATCGCCGCGACCGCACTGTGAGCAGCTTCGCTCTGTTTCGTCGATTTCGCGGGGCCAGTGTCGAGTTTGGTGGTGCCAACAACGAGCACGCTGCGGGAGGCTGCGACGGGAGCAGATTCACTCCGTGTCAGGGGGATCTCGCATACTGGGCTAATGAGCCTGCTTGACGAAATCATCGATGGAGCGACCAATGACTCCGTTTCGACATCCAACCTCCTGCGCAAGGTGCAAGTCGCCGCGGCGAGGCTTGGTGCGCAGGAAGTGGTGACCTGGGTCAGGAACGAGTTAAACGGCTACCCGGCCGTCGACGACCTCCCGACGTACCGAGCGGCAAGAGACATGATCGTTCAGGGAGTTTTCACTGGCCCGATGCGTTCCTCGCTCACGCATGATCTACCTCGACCGCACGTGGACGCCGAAACCTGGAAGCCGTGGTTCCAGTCCGCATTCGTACAGCCGGTCGCGGAGCTAGAGGCCTTCGCTGACGCGGATGGAGACAGCTCCTTCGAGTGGCCAACCGCCATCGTCAGGCGTTATGAAAGCACCGGCACTTTCCGGTTCGAGTACCACTCGCTCTATAGCGTGCATCAAGTTCTCACGACGCAAATGCTCCGAGGTCTCGTTGACAGCATCCGGACGGCTGCACTGGACTTCGCGATCGAACTGCAGCTGGCGAACCCTGACGCCGGTTCGGTAGGAGGTCCGACGATTGAGACGGATCCCAAAGTCGCTTCGGTGGTGTATAACGTGACGAACAACGTCACCGGGCACGGTACGAACATCGCGGCGGGCTCGTCGATGACGCAGACGTCCACCGTCAACGCCGGAGACCGCGATGGTCTTCGTGAGGAGCTGACAAAGGTTGGACTTGATGAGGCCTCGGCCGAAGAGTTCGCAAACGCCCTTGACACGGACCGAAGCGTCGAAGGCCCCCAGGTCAAGTCGTTTCTGGGCCGGGTGAAGTCAGGTGCGGTCAAGGTCTCGACCGACGTTGGGGTCAAGGTCGTTACTGGTCAGCTTGCAGCCCTAGCAATGGAATACCTCGGCACGTTGAACTGATTCGGTCTTGACGTTCAACCCCGGACCGCCTGAGCGCGCGGGGCTCATCGCAGCTGGCGAGGCAGTCCGGTTGACGATCCGCTACCGGTCGGACGGGACACCGTCGAGCGCCGCCGCCACGCGCACCTTCGCGAAACCAAGTGCTATGTCAGCCGCAAGGAGGACCCAATCGAGTGAGTTGCCTCGGGCGAGGAGCCAGACGGCGCCAACGGTCGGAAACAAGCCCAGGAGCACCAGCGCTAGTGAGATCGCCGCTCAACGCAGGTTCCGAAGTTCACGAGACGTGCGTACCCGTCAACTGAGCGGGGGTGCTTCTAGCGGCTGTAGGAGCGTGTATTGGTAGCCGTTGCGTGCCATCGGTCGGTGCAGGCGATGATGCGTGGCTGCCCAAATCCGCCCGTTGTACTGCAACCTTTCCGGGGCGGTTCCCCGGAGGGTCAGGGTGATGTCAGGACCGGCGGGCTCTTGGAGGACGAGGGTCCGCAGCACTCCTGCGGGGTCGAGCGTGATGTGAGTTGCTGAGTCCGACATGGTGTTCTTCTCGATCTCTGCGGTCAGCCGGTTGATGCCAGCGCACGGGGGCGAAGGCAGGTCGACCGATCGGCGTCCCGTGCTGTGTCGGCGGTGAGCATGACTGCTCACGGCGCCTCGGACCTGCGTTCTGCAAGGCTGTCTGGTGCGCCGCCCGCCGCATCGTCGGAGGTGTCGGGGGTGAAGTGGATTCGTTCGGCAGCGCGGGTGATGTTTTGGGCGCGAGCGATCTGAGCATCTTGCGCGGTCTGCGCATCAGCACGTGACTGCCGCATGGCCATCAGGGCATCGGTGCTGATCTCCTGGACCAGGTTCGCGATGGCGGTGGCGAGACCGCGTTCGAGCTGGCCGAGATTGGTGTTGCCGATGATCAAGCGCCGATCGTGGACGGCCAGGGTCACATCCCGGTAGCCGACACGCTCCAGCGAGTGGTGACTCCCTGAGCCTTCCAACGCTGCAATCTCCTGCGGGTTGGGTCGTCGGTTGAAGACGGCGGGAACGTCGTACAACCGTTCGGCTGCGTCGGTGCCGAGAGTCGTTGGGAGGCCGGACGCAACGACGCCCGCCAGTGCGAGGTGCTGGTCAGCAGTGGTGGATGAGCCGGTCATGGTGACTGCTTCCGTCGACGGTGGTGACCGCCAGGGTGCGTGCGCCGCTGCGAGCATCGTGGTCGGAGCCGTCTGACGGCAGTGTCCTCCTCTCCGCTGGTGACGGCGTGCAGGTTCCAAACAGCCGTGACCAGGGACCCTTCTTTGCTCATCATCCGGGTACGAGGAGGGTGGTGACATGAGGACACGACTGCTAGCACGCGGGCGATGGGGCTGGCCCGTCGCCGCGCTCGAGGGGCACTCGATCGGCCGGGTCCGGCCGCAGCGAGACGGGTTCCGAGCGCTGGCGCATCAGCAGGACGGTGTCGTCCGACTGCTCGGCCTGTTCGACAGCAGGAGCCGCGCGCTCCTCGCCATGGAAATGGCAAACGGCGGCTGCACGGCATTCCCAGCCGAACATTCACGGGTGGAACGCATCCGCAGGCTGTAGCGTTGCACCAAGCGCGGATGCGTCAACTCTCCGGATCGGTCGAAGGATCGCTCACCACAGAAGGTCGGTCCTCGATGACGACCACCCCGCTCGCCCCCGGT
>NZ_JAQMHU010000011.1:0-110062 GCF_028307415.1 Curtobacterium uvaldense
CCCGGAGGAGCCGCATGACCGTCACGCTCTCCCGCCCGCACCCGGCGCCGACCGGGGGGGGGGGGGGGCCCGCCCCCCCCCGCCCCCCCCCCCCCCCCCCCCCCCCCCGGCGGCGGCCCCCCCCCCCCCCCCCCCCCCCGACGCGGTCTACCAGGCGTTCGCCGACTGGGCCGAGGCGGGCGGACGACCGCTCTACCCGGCGCAGGACGAAGCGCTCATCGAGCTCGTCTCCGGCGCGAACGTCGTCCTCAGCACGCCGACCGGTACCGGCAAGTCCCTCGTCGCGGCCGGGGCGCACTTCGCCGCGCTCGCCGAGGGCAAGCGCAGCTACTACACGGCGCCGATCAAGGCCCTCGTCTCCGAGAAGTTCTTCCAGCTCGTGGACCTGTTCGGCGCGCAGAACGTCGGCATGGTGACCGGTGACTCGAGCGTCAACGCGGACGCCCCGATCATCTGCTGCACGGCCGAGATCCTCGCGAACACCGCGCTCCGCCAGGGCCCGGACGCCGAGGTCGACGTCGTGGTGATGGACGAGTTCCACTTCTACGGCGACCCCGACCGCGGCTGGGCGTGGCAGGTGCCGCTGCTCGTGCTCGAGCGCGCGCAGTTCCTGCTCATGTCGGCGACGCTCGGCGACGTCACGACCATCGCCGACGACCTGTCGCGCCGGACCGGGCGCCCGACCGCACGGGTCACCGGCGTTTCGCGGCCCGTGCCGTTGTCGTACGAGTACGTGCTGACCCCGGTGCAGGAGACGGTCGAACGTCTGCTCGAGGAGGGGAAGGCGCCGGTCTACATCGTGCACTTCGCCCAGGCCGCGGCGCTCGAGCGTGCGCAGGCGCTCATGTCCGTGAAGGTGGCGTCGCGTGAACGCCGGGACGAGATCGCCGCCGCGATCGCCGGGTTCCGGTTCAGCGCCGGGTTCGGGCAGACGCTGTCACGACTCATCCGGGCCGGCATCGGCGTGCACCACGCCGGCATGCTGCCGAAGTACCGCCGGCTCGTCGAGCAGCTCGCCCAGCGCGGCCTGCTGCCGGTCATCTGCGGCACCGACACCCTGGGGGTCGGGATCAACGTGCCGATCCGCTCCGTGCTGCTCACCGGGCTGACGAAGTTCGACGGCTCCCGGATGCGGCAGCTGTCCGCCCGCGAGTTCCACCAGATCGCCGGACGAGCCGGACGAGCCGGCTACGACACCGAGGGCGACGTCGTGGCCGAGGCGCCGGAGCACGAGATCGAGAACGCCCGGGCCGTCGCCAAGGCCGGGGACGACCCGAAGAAGAAGAACAAGGTCAAGAAGAAGAAGGCGCCGGAGGGGTTCGTCTCGTGGGGGCCGGCGTCGTTCGACCGGCTCATCGCCGCCGAGCCCGAGCCGATGGTGTCGCGGATGCGGATCACGCACGCGATGGTGCTCGCCGTCGTCGCCCGCGGGGGTGACGCCTTCACCGACGTCCGCTCGCTCGTGTTCGAGAACCACGAGCCGCGCTCCCGGCAGCTCGCGATGGCCCGACGCGCGCTGTCGATCGCCCGCACGCTGATCAACGCCCGCGTGATCGAGAAGGTCGACGGGCGCTACCGCATGACCGTCGACCTGCCCGTGAACTTCGCGCTCAACCAACCGCTGTCGCCGTTCGCACTCGCCGCCTTCGAACTGCTCGACCCCGAGTCCCCGACGTACGCGCTCGACATGGTGTCGGTCGTCGAGGCGACCCTCGACGACCCGCGCGCCGTCCTCGCGCAGCAGCAGTTCAAGGAGCGCGGCGAGGAGGTCGCCCGGATGAAGCGCGAGGGCATCGAGTACGAGGAGCGGATGGAGCTGCTCGAGGAGGTCACCTGGCCCAAGCCGCTCGACGAACTGCTGACCGCCGCGTACGAGGCCTACGCGGCCGAACAGCCGTGGGTGCTCGACTTCACGCTGTCGCCCAAGGCCGTGGTGCGCGACGTGTACGAGCGGGCGATGACCTTCGGCGACTTCGTGCGGTTCTACCAGCTGACCCGCTCCGAGGGACTCGTGCTCCGGTACCTGTCCGACGCCTACCGCACCATGCGCCAGACCATCTCCGAGGAACAGCGCACGCCCGAGCTCGACGACCTGATCGAGTGGCTCGGCGAGGTCGTGCGGCAGACCGACTCCTCGCTCGTCGACGAGTGGGAGGCGCTGGTCAACGGCTCCGTCGCGGAGGCCGCCGCGGAACACGACGAGATCGCGCCGCCGCAGCCCGCCCGGCTCACCGGCAACCCGAGGGCGTTCCGGGTGCTCGTGCGGAACGCCCTGTTCCAGCGGGTGCTGCTCGCGGCGGCCGACGACGTTGCCGGGCTCGCCGCGCTCGACGGGGCCGCAGGGTTCGGGCAGGACGAGTGGGACGCCGTGCTCGAGGAGTACTACGAGGAGCACGACGCGATCGGGACCGACGGCGACGCCCGCTCGATGGCGTACCTGGTGCTCGACGAGCACGGGCCGGGTCGGACCTGGCGGGCACGGCAGATCTTCGCCGACCCCGAGGGCGACAAGGACTTCGGGTTCTCGGCGACGATCGACCTGGACGCGTCCGACGAGACCGGCGAAGCCGTGGTGCGCGTCACCGAGATCGGCCGGTTCGACGGCTGGGCCGAGGTCGACGTCGACTGAGGGCGGCCTCGCTCGGCGGTCACAGGGAACCTCGCCGCCGCGGTCCGGGTACCTTCGACGCCAGCCCCGGACACCCGGGACGGGGCACCACGGAAGGACCCGTCATGCGCATCGGATCGAGCATCGCCCTGATCGTCATCGGAGCGATCGTCGCCTTCGCGGTCGACTACCAGATCGCCGGCATCGACCTGCGCCTGATCGGCTACATCCTGATGGCCGCCGGCGTCGTGCTGCTCATCATCAGCCTGGCGGTCGGGTTCGGCGGGCGTCGGACCACGACCACCACCCGGTCGGGCGTCGACCCGGCGTCGGGGGAGCAGATCACCCGGCAGGACCGTCGCGACGGCACCTACTGAGCGCACGTCCCGAGCGGACGACGGGCCCGGGCGAGGACATCGCCCGGGCCCGTCGTCGTGCGGCCCGTCGTCGTGCGGCCCGTCGTCGTGCAGCCCGACAGGGCGTGTGGCTCGTCAGAACAGGGTGGCGGGCGGTTCGACCTGCACCGGCTCCGGAGCGGGCGGGACGACGGTGTCCGGCCAACCCGGACCGGTCGGTACCTCGGTGCGGTTCTGGAAGGCGGTCGCAGCGCCGCGGGCACGGACGTCCGCGGCCTCGTTCATCTCGTGGCCGACGTGCCCGCGGACCCACTCGAAGGTGACCTTGCGGCCCTGCAGCTCGGCGTCGAGCTCCTTGATGATCTCGACGTTCAGCACGGGCTTGCCGTCGGCCTTGCGCCAGCCCTTGCGCTTCCACCCGGCCAGCCACTCCGTGCACGCCTTGATCGCGTACTGGCTGTCGCAGAGGATGTGCAGCGGTTCGCCGGTGTCCTTCGTGGCGCGGAGCAGTTGCAGCACGGCGGTCAGCTCACCGATGTTGTTCGTCGCACGCGGCCACCCGCCAGCTGCCCAGCGGTCGTCATCGACGTACCAGGCCCAGCCGGCCGGTCCGGGATTGCCGAGGGCGGAGCCGTCTGCGGCGGCGACGATGGTCACGATGTGGCCTCCTGGGTGGTGCGGGGTGCTGGTCGAGCGTAGCCGACCGACGGACGCACGCCAGATCAGCGCGTGGCGGGGTCGAGGTTGAGCAGGGTCCCCTTGATCACCCAGTCGTCGCCCTCCGTCTCCATCTGCGGGTTCAGCCACCGCAACTGGGCGACGGTGATCCCGAAGCGCTTCGCGATCGTGGTCAGGTCGTCACCCTGATTGACGCGGTAGCTGACCGGGGTGCCGGTGGTGCCGCGGAGGGTCTCGTCGGCGGCGTCGAACGCGTAGCCGTAGGCACCCGGGCGAGCGGTGCCGAGCGTGACGTGGAGATCCGGCTCCGGATCCGGGATCGACCAGGACAGCGTGCCGATCGCGAGCACCTTGTGGACCCACGGGCGGTCGCTGTCGTCACCGTCGGACTGGTCCGACACGAGGACGACGGTGCGCAGCCAGTCCGGGTCCGCCCCTGCTCCGGACAGGCTGACGGTGGCCGGGGGCTGGGCCTGCGCGCCCCACCTCGTCGTGCCCACGGCTCGGGCGTCGTAGCCGTCCCCGTACTGCGCCGTGCGCCGGAACTCCACCGACATCGGCTGCGGCTGGGTGGTGCGGTAGCCGGAGAGCTCCGCGTCGAACGTGCCGTGGTCGTTCGCGACGACCCGGACGTGGACCGCGGTGTCGCCGGACTTCGACACGGCGTCGGTCTCCGCGACCACCGTGCCGGCCGGGACCGCCTGCGGTGCCGCGACGGGCTGGGCGGTGTCGTCCGCGGCAGCCGACCCGTCGACGGGCCCCGGCGTCGCGGAGGCGCTCGGCGCAGCGTGGCCGGTCGGCGCCGGCAGCGGGGCGTCGTCGCCGAACAGCGAGCAGCCCGCCAACAGCAGCGTGCTCATCCCCACCAGTGCGACGGCCGCCGTGCCCCGTGCCCTCGTCCGACCCATCGTCCGACCCCCTTCGTCGGGACGACGGTACCCGAGCGCGAACCGGATCACGGCCGTCGTGACCGAACCGGTACCAGGAGCCCCGGCCTACTGTGCGGGGCATGAGCGACAGCATCCCGAACGTGCCCGGCCCCGACGAGTCCGACGACCGCGCCCGCAACGACGAACTCCGCGACGCGGCGCACAGCGACGACGTCGACGGCGTGAGCGACCGCGAGCAGCGTGCCGCCGACACGTCCTACAGCCCGTCGAGCGAACGGGAGACGGTCGCGTCCCAGACGCAGCAGCGCAGCCGCGAGGACCTCGAGCAGGACGGCATCGACCCGTCCCGCGTGGTGGCGGCACCCGGCACCGGCGGTGCGGACGACGCGGGCGACGTCGAGCCCGAGCCGGGCGACCTGAACCTGCCGTGGCAGTCCGAGGAGGACCGCCGGGGCTAGGGCGTGTCTCCTGAAGATCAGGTAGAGCGCTGGCGCGCTGTAGTGGTGAGATGATTCCAGCTGCTCTCCGATGCTCAGTGGTCTTCGATCCAGTCGTTCATGCCGGGTCCGACAGGCAAACGTGGCCGTCCGTTTGCGGACGCTCGGAGCATGGTCGAGGGGATCGTGGACCGGTATCGGACCGGGATCGCGTGGCGTGACCTGCCCGAGGTGTTCGGGCCGTGGCAGACGGTGTGGAAGTGGCATCGCCGGATGGCAGGCGACGGCACGTGGGACAGGGTCCTCGCCGCGGTGACAGCGTCCGCGGACCAGGCTGAGGCGGTGGATCGGTCGTTGTCAGTGGACTCCACGATCGCTCGCGCGCATCAGCACGCCACGAACATCGCCCGCACCACAGGGGGAACCATCGAATCACACGGATCCGGGACTCGAGCCGCCTGATCACGGATGCGGCCGCTCCCGCGGCGGCCTGTCCACGAAGGTCCACCAGCTCGTCGACGGCCACGGGCTGCCCCTGGTCACCCTGATCACGCCCGGACAAGCCGGCGACTCACCGAGGCTGCTGCCGCTGCTGGCAGCGCTCGAAGTGGCCCGTCCGGTGGGCAGGCCGCGGACCCGACCGGACCGGCTCCGCGGTGACAAGGCGTACTCATCCAAAGCGATCCGGCAACACCTGCGCGACCGCGGTATCGAGTCCGTGATCCCCGAGCCTCGCGGCCAGCAAGGACGCCGGAAACGGCGTGGTTCCCGCGGCGGGAGACCCGTGACCTGCGACCGCATCGACTACAGGAACCGGAACGTCGTCGAGCGTGGCTTCTGTCGCCTCAAGCGATGGCGAGCCCTGGCGACGAGGTACGACGACCTCGCGATCGTCTACCGCTCAGCCGTCGTGCTCAACGCCGTCATCGCCTGGACCCACCATTCAGGAGACACGATCTAGATCCCTCCCGCTCCGCCCATCGTCCCCGATCGACCCAGGAGCAGGAACCATGATCACCACGACACGCACCACCAAGACCGCGGCCCTCCGTCCGGCCGGGAAGACCTCGACGCCCCGCCGCACCATCGAGGAGAAGAAGGCGCAGGCCGCCGCACTCCACGAGTCGATCGCGACGCAGGTTGAGAGCTTGCGCGACGCGGAACGGTGGACGGCGTTCCTCGCGCGCGCGTCCGCGTTCCACGCCTACAGCCTGGGCAACGTGTTGTTGATCCTCGGTCAGCGCCCCGACGCGTCGCGCGTCGCCGGGTTCCGCAAGTGGCAGGGACTCGGCCGACGATGATCCCGCACACGATCGGTGCAGCTGACGGCAGGCCTGTCGGGGCGCTCACCATTCTTGCTGCGGCAGGTGAGCACGCGCACATCGCACCCTGATCGAGGACGGACATCGACCGGTCAGCGCCTGTCGTGATCCGGCAGCGGTTCAGTCCAGGACGAAAGCGGCGCGCCGCCGCCGGTCGATCGCATGGATGGTCAGAGCAATGACCGCGCCCAGCAGTGCTCCGACGGTGTTCATGAACCAGTCGTTGGTGTCGCATCGCCGGCCGAGGGCCGGTGCGAGGGCCTGCACGACCTCGATGGCGACGGAGAGGGCGACGGTGCCGGCGAGGACGGTGAGTGGCCGGCTCGTCGCCACGCTGAGGAAGAGCGCGAGCGGCAGCAGCAGCGCGATGTTGGCGAGGGTGTCGATGCCCTGGAACGGGACCGAGAACTGCACGGTGCAGGTGACGCCGCCAGAGCGGGCACCGTCGGGGAGCAGGGTGAGCACGAGGGCGGCGACGAACGACAGGCCGGAGAGGCCGAGCAGGACGCCGCGGAGCCGCAGACGGTGGAGCAGCCAGGCGACCCCCGTGGCGACGGCGAGGGCGACCCAGAACCCGATGGGGACGAGGGGTGCGTGTTCGGCGAGGAACGTGGAGATCATCGGGTGCCTTCGTGGTCCTGGTGGTGGTCGGTTTCGTGGCCGTGGTCGGCCTCGTGGTCGGCCTCGTGGTCGAGTCGGTCGAGCCAGATCCGCATGAGTGCGGTCTCCTCGGGGAGCAACGCGTCCGACCCGTCGTCGTCGAGCCGGGCGCGGAGCTGGCGACGAGCAGCCGCGTCGAGGTCGTCCTGGTCGCGGGCGGACGCCTCGATGAGGACGGCGTCGAGGACCGCGTCCCGGAGTGCGTCGTCGTCGGCAGTGTCCGGAGCCGTCGTGGTCATCTGGTGGAGTGCGAGTCCGACGTTGGCGGCGAGCAGCATGGTCGCTGCGACGGGGACGTCGACGCGGAGCAGGCCCGCGGCCGCGCACCGGGTCAGCGTCCGTTCGAGCAGCGCGGTCAGGCCGTCCCGCGCGGAACTGCTCGCCCACGGCCGTGGGGCGAACATCAGCCGGTAGAGGGCGGCGTGTTCCCGAGCGAACGCGAGGTGGTCGTCCCATCCGTGGCGCAGGTCCGCTGCCGGGTCGTCGGACACCTCGAGCTCGGCCTTCCGAGCGGTGTACCGCTGCAGGCCCGTCTCGGCGAGGGCGTCGAGGAGCCCGCGCTTGTCGCCGAAGATCCGGTAGAGCACGGGCTGGGTCACGCCGGCCGCTTCGCAGACCGCTCGGGTGGCGACGTCCCCGTCGGGGGCAGTGACCAGCTGGTCCTCCGCTGCGCGGAGCAGGGCGCTGCGGAGCGCTTCGTCAGATCGGGCCATGCAGTGATCGTAGCGCAAGTTGTATCGATGATCGTAACCGTGCTACGTTCTGCCGTAGCGCCGAAATGCTCTGCGCGTATCACTGAAAGGACAGACGATGAGCACCACTCCTCGCCGCGTCGCCCTGGTCACCGGCGGCTCTCGCGGCATCGGCCGCGCCGTCTCGATCCGGCTCGCCGCGGACGGCTTCACGGTCGTCGTCAACCACGCCAGCGGGACGGCCGCCGCCGAGGACACCGTCGCCGAGATCGAGCGGACGGGCGGCCGTGGCGTCGCCGTGCAGGCCGACGTCGCGGACGAGCACGCCGTGGCCGCGATGTTCGACCGGGTCGAGGCCGAACACGGCGGCGTCGACGTCGTCGTGCACTCCGCCGGCCGCCTTGCGCTGTCGACGATCGCCGACCAGGACCTCGACGTCCTCGACGCACTGCACCGGACGAACATCCGCGGCACCTTCGTCGTCGCGCAGCAGGCTGCCCGTCGTCTCCGGGCCGGCGGGGCGTTCGTCGGCATGTCGACGTCGGTCGTGGGGACGCAGTTCCCGACCTACGGCGCCTACGTCGCGAGCAAGAGCGCGGTCGAGGGCATGACGATGATCCTCGCGAAGGAGCTCCGCGGCCGGGACGTCACGGCGAACGTGGTGGCCCCGGGGCCGACGGCGACCGAGCTGTTCCTCGACGGCAAGACGCAGGACCAGATCGACACCCTGGCGAAGGTCCCGCCCCTCGAACGGCTCGGCATGCCGGAGGACATCGCCGGTGTCGTCGCGTTCCTCGCCGGGCCCGACGGGCACTGGGTCAACGGCCAGACCATCCGCGCCAACGGCGGGATGGTCTGATGCCGACGCCGCGGGTCGTCCTCGTCACGGGCGCGTCGAGCGGCTTCGGCCGGCTGACGGCGGAGTCGCTCGCGCGGGCGGGGCACGTCGTCGTCGCCGGGATGCGTGCGGTCGACGGCCGGAACGCGCCCGCCCGTGCCGCGCTCGACGACCTCGCCGTGCGCGAGGGCCTGCAGCTCGGCGCGGTCGAGCTCGACGTGCAGTCGGAGCAGTCCGTCGACGAGGCGGTCAGCACCGTGATCCGTGCGCACGGGCGCATCGACGTGCTGGTGCAGAACGCCGGCCACATGGCCTACGGTCCGGCCGAGGCGTTCACGCCGGAACAGTTCGCCGCCCTGTACGACGTCAACGTCGTCGGCGCCCAGCGCGTCGCACGTGCCGTCCTGCCACACCTGCGGGCGCGCCGGTCCGGACTCGTCGTCTGGGTCGGCAGCTCGGCCACCCGCGGCGGCCACCCGCCGTTCCTGGCGCCGTACTTCGCGGCGAAGGCCGGCATGGACGCCCTGGCCGAGAGCTACGCGGCGGAACTGATCCGCTTCGGCATCGACACCACGATCGTGGTCCCGGGCGCCTTCACCTCGGGCACGAACCACTTCACGAACGCCGCCGTCCCGACGGACACCGCCCGCGTCGACGAACACGACACGGAGTACGGGGCGCTCCGGCGCGACCTGACCGACCGCCTCGCCGCGATCGTGCCGGCCGACGCCGACGTGCAGGACGTCGCCGACGAGATCGTGCGCGTGGTCGGCCTGGCCGACGGCGCCCGCCCGTTCCGGACCCACGTCGACCCCTCCCGTGACGGCAGCGAGGTCGTCTCGGCGGTCGCCGACCGCATCCGATCCGAGTTCTACCACCGCGTCGGCATCGAGGACCTCCTGTCCCCGAACGCCGCGCTCTGACCCCCGGAACGTCCGGGACACCCCACCGAGAGGAACACCATGCCCTTCGCCAACATCAAGGTCCACGCTGACACCCTGACCCCGGAGTCGAAGAAGAAGCTGCAGGACGCCGTCACCGACGCCATCGTCGACGTCTACGGCGAGCGAGCCCGACCCACGACGCTCGTCATCCTCGACGAGGTCGCCGACGGCGGCTGGATGCTCGGCGGCACCATCCTCAACGAGGCGATGCTCGGCCGCGTCTGACCATCTCCGGGCGCGGCGGGGACCGACAGCACGGCCCCGCCGCGCCCCGCACCGGGAGTCGATCCGCGCTCCCTCGTCCTGCACATGCTCGCGTCCACCGACGACGGTGTGGCGCCCTCCCCGAAGGAACCCCGTGCACCTCACGTCTCGAGCACGCCGCACCATCGCCCTCGCCGTCGTCCCGACGGCTGTCCTGGCCTCCGGCCTCGTCATCGCCCAGGCGTCCTACGCCGCCTTCTCGGCCACGACGAGCAACGCCCCGAACACCTGGTCTGCCGGGTCCGTCTCGCTCAGTGACGACGATTCCGACACCGCGCTCTTCACGGCCTCCGGGCTGCAGCCCGGTGACACGCGGACATCGTGCATCGTCGTCACGTCGACCGGCTCACTCCCCTCGACGGTGAAGCTGTACGGCACGGACCCGGCGACCACCAACGCACTGTCGAGCTCCTTGCACGTCACCGTCACCGAGGGCACCGGCGGGTCCTTCGGCAAGTGCAGCGGCTTCACCCCGCTCTCGCCCGCCGCGGTCTGGTCGGGCTCCCTCGCCGACCTCGGATCGACCGCCACGAGGTTCTCGAACGGCATCGGCACCTGGCGCACCGCCGGCGGTTCCTCCGAGTCGCGCACGTACCAGGTGACGGTCGCGCTCGACGCCGCGACGCCGAACTCTGCCCAGAACGGGACCGCGCGCATCGGTCTCACCTGGGAAGCGCAGAGTTCCTGAGCCCGGCCGTGGCCGACGTCACCCTGCGTCCGGACGGACGACGCGAACAGCCCTCGGCTGTCGCGGTGACACGATCCGGGCACGCCTCCGCCTCGACCTGGGTGGTGTTCGCTGCGGCACTGCTCGGCCGCACGGTCCTCGTGGTCACCGTGAGCCTCCTGCTCTGGGCAGCGCTGCCTGCGTCATGGGCGTGGACCCCCACGACGGTGGTGTCGGGATCCATGGCGCCGAAGATCCTCCCAGGTGACGTGGTCGTCGCGATGCCGGTCCACGATCGGGAGGTGACGATCGGGCAGGTGCTGCTGGTCGAGGACCCCGACCACCCGGAAGCGCTGCTGCTGCACCGACTCGTCGCGCGGACGCCGTCGGGTTCCCTGCAACTCCGCGGTGACGCGAACCCCACGCCCGATGCCCGGACGGTGGAGCCGGAGGACGTCCGCGGGGTCGGTGTGCTCCGGGTCCCGCTGGTCGGTCTCCCTGCACTGTGGGTCCGCGAGCACGACGTCGGCAGGCTCGCCGCGGCGACGCTCGGACTCGGGGGCGCCCTCGTGCTCTCGTCCCGCCTGGGCAGCCCAGGCGGACCCGAGGTGACCCGTGCGGTCGGGCACGGTCGGCGACGACGGCGGTCCGTCCGCGCGGAACGTGCCCGGAGCGTGGTCTTCGTCGGTGCACTCGCCGCCGTCCTCGCCGTGGTGATCGTGGTGGACGATGCCGCTCGCGCAGCGTTCACGGCCACCGCGGCGAACACGGGTACCCGGCTCGCCACCGCGACGTTCCCGTGTCTGCAGCGAGCGCCGTTCGCACACACGTACCTGACCTACCGGTTCGACGACGCCCCCGGCACCTCCGCGGCCGACGGATCCGGGAACGGTCGCCACGGCACCCTCACCTCGGGAGTCTCGCTCGCCCCGGGCACCTGCCGAGCCGGGGACAGTCCGTCCCTGCTGACGGGCGGGGTGCGGGGGCAGGTGATCACGGACGCGGCGGTCGATGCACCGCAGATCTTCGCGATCGAAACGTGGTTCCGGACCACGACGACGACCGGCGGGATGCTCCTCGGCTTCGGCAACCTCCGCTCGGACCAGTCCACCAAGTACGACCGACAGCTCTACCTCTCCGACGAGGGCGCCGTGCACTTCGGCGCCTACAACGGCACCAACATCGCGATCAGCTCCGCAGCCGGCCTGAACGACGGCGTCTGGCACCTCGCCACCGCGACCATGGACGCGTCGGGCATGCGGCTGTACGTCGACGGCGAACAGGTCGCCGCGAGCTCGAACGCCAGAGCAGAGGTCAGCACCGGGTGGTGGCGGATCGGCTTCGACAACCTCAACGGCTGGCCCGGCAACCACACGACATTCCACTTCAAGGGCAACCTCGACAACGTCGCCGTATATGAAGACACGCTGCCGGCGGCCGCGGTGCAGGAACACTTTGCCGTCGGCAGATGACCGGCAGGACGCCGAAGCAGTAGGCACGCAGGCCCTGGTCACTCGGGAACGGGGCCCGCCCGCCGAGCCGGGAGTCAAGCGCATGTTCAAACCGAGTCGTCGGCAGATCAGTCCGGTGCGATTTCTCTGGACCCCAGCCGAACGGACGCGCGTACCACTGGCATCTCCGTTGGTGAAGAAGTCTTGGTAGGTCGGACCGATCCTGTCTGTAGCGCCGGCGGCGTCGACTGGCCGTCCGCTCGGGTGCGGGTGCAGCGACGATCGCCGTTGCACAACGGCGTTGATGTCGTCGGGTGACGGGTCCGACTTTCGCCCACTCGGGGCTGCCGCGTGTGGCGTCGTGAACGCGGGTTCGGCCAGCAGACCTCGCTTCAACGAAGTTCGCTGACCGGAAGGAGCTCTTGTCAGGGGACGCGGAGGCGCGGCCCGATACGGCACGTCAACACACGTTGACAGGTGACGAAACGGCGGTTGGCTCGACTCGTGGAGCACAACGCCGGCCCCGACGGCACACGCCGCACGGAGGGTGTCCGCACAGGGCAGCTCTGCCCTGTGCCCACTCCGCGTTGCAGGTCACACCGCGTAGGCCGACCAACCGGAGATTGCGGTGCGGCATCTCTGTCTCTGGGACGCCCTCCTGAGCTCATCAACTTCGGCGCTCCTGGGAACCCTGCCCCGCGCTCGTAGGTGACGCGGTCGGCAAGGCGCCACACCGCGGGTTCTCTGTGTTCGACCGTCAACCCTGGCGAGCAGTCTCGACGGTCAGGCGTCGCGGATGTGCAGCTGCTCGCCCTGTGCGCTGAAGAGGGTCAGGACCTCGACCGGGTTCGTCGTGCCGCTGGCCATGCCGTGCGGCGCTGCCGTGTCGAACTCGGCCACCTCTCCAGCATCGAGCACCGTGAGTGTCGAGCCGATCTGCAGGTGCAGCGTCCCAGTGAGAACGAACACCCACTCGTAGCCGACATGGGTCTTCTGGCAGATCCGCGCGTCCGGCTCACGACCCGGCAGGATCACCTTGAAGGCCTGAACCCCGATCGGCCTCGTGGTGAGGGGAAGGTAGATCATCCCGTGGCGACGGACCGGTTTGGGGTGCACACGTGGATCACCGGATGCGGGCGCGCCGACGAGCTCGTCGAGAGGAACCTGGAAGACGCGGGCGATCTTCAGCAGCACGTCGAGGCTTGGAGCGCGGACCCCTGATTCGAGCCTGGACAGGATGCTGATCGAGACTCCCGTGATCTCGCTCACGTCGGCGAGCCGGAGGCCCCGTCTCGTCCGCTGCTCCCTCAGCCGCGCGCCGAGCCCGTCCATTACCGCATCGAGGTCGTCGTGTCCCATACCGTACAGCCTCTCCCGCCTTTGCGATTCTCGCAAATCAGTTTGAGGTTCTGGTCACCGTGTTGCAGGGTCATCACGTGAGCAGATTCGAGTGGGATGTCGTGGTACTCGGTGGCGGTAGTGCTGGCCTCAGCGCAGCGCTGATGCTCGGACGTGCGCGCCGCAAGGTGCTTGTGCTCGATGCGGGGGCACCCCGGAACAGGTTCGCCGCCCACATGCACGGTGTCCTCGGTCATGACGGGAAACCTCCGCTGGAGCTTCTCGCGGTAGGTCGGGCCGAAGTCGAAGCCCACGGCGGTGCCATCTGGGACACTCCGGCTGTGACGACCCGTCACGAGGGCGACGGGTTCGCGGTGGAGACCGATGACTCCCGGACCGTGCTGGCGCGGGCGCTCCTCGTGGCGACGGGTGCCAGCGATGAACTGCCTGACGTCGATGGCCTCGCCGAGCGTTGGGGCAGCGGTGTCGCGGCGTGCCCGTACTGCGACGGGTACGAAGTGCGCGACCGACGGATCGGGATCCTGGCTACCGGCCCCGGCAGCATCTTCCAAGCGCAACTGTTGCGACAGTGGTCCGACCAGATCATCTACCTCGCACACGACACGGATGCGCCGACCGGTGAGGACCAGGCGGCGTTCGACGCCCGCGGCATCCGGATCGAGGATGGGCGAGTCACGCGTGTGCTGTCCCGAGGTGACCAGCTGTCCGGCGTGGAGTTCGACGATGGACGGACCATCGAGCTCGACGCGATCTTCACCGCACCGCGTCTGATCCCACAGGACGCGGCACTGCGACAGCTGGAGGTCGAGCGCACTGAACACCCCTGGGGGTCCTTCGCCACCGTCGACCCCAGCGGGAGGACGAGCGTCGACGGGGTGTGGGCGGCCGGGAACGTGGTCAACGCGATGGCCAACGTCCCTGTCTCCATCGGCACCGCGGCCCTCGCCGCAGGCGCGGTGAACCACGCTCTCGTCCTCGACGACGTCCGCCTCGCACTCCGCGGCAGCGCGAAGGCGGAGACGCGATGAGCGAGGACACCACGCCGAGCGAGCGGTTCTGGGAATCCCACTACCAGGGCATGGACCCGTCTTGGGGGACCCGGCCGAACGCAGTCCTCGCTGCAGTCCTGGATGACCTGGCTCCTGTCCCGGCTCGTGCTCTGGACCTCGGATGCGGACACGGTGGGGATGCGCTCTGGCTCGCCTCCAACGGCTGGCACGTCACTGCGGTAGACGTCTCCGCGACCGCCATTGCACGCGTCACCGACGCAGCGCAGCGCAGTGAGTTGGGCCCGCGCCTGAGTGCCTTCCGGAAGGATCTTGCTCGAGACATCCCCGCCGGCCCGTTCGACCTGGTGTACGCCTGTTACTTCCACACGCCAGTGGACATCGACCGGAACGCGATCATCGGTCGCACATCCGAAGTCCTGTCCCCGGGCGGGTACCTCGTCGTCATCGACCACGCGTCATCGGCACCATGGTCCTGGGGTGCCCACGACCAGGAGTTCCCCACCGCGAACGAGGCGGTGACCCGGCTGGGCCTCGGTGAAGACCTGCGCATCGTGCGGCAGGAGACCGCGTGGCGTGAGGCGTCCGGCCCTGACGGGCAGCGCGCCGACGTCGCTGACAACGTCATCATCGCCCAGCGTCCTTGACCGACCAACCGAAGCCGGTTCGTGCTTCGTGCTTGCCCCACCCTCCCCGTCACCTCGGGCCTCCTTGGCCTGCCCGAAAGTAGTGGACCACCACGTGTCAGATTCACCCGTCACCGCCCCGCCGCCGTCCGCACCGGAGAACCCACGGAAGTGGTTCGCCCTCGTCGCGATCACACTGGCCAGCCTCATGGTCGTGCTCGACGCCTCCATCATCAACATCGTCTTGCCGGAGGCGCAGCAGGAACTCGGGATCTCGGACGCTGACCGCGTCTGGGCCGTGACCGCCTACGCCATCACCTTCGGCGGGCTCCTGATGCTCGGCGGTCGGATCGCGGACATCGTCGGGCGCAAGAAGACCCTGGTCATCTCGCTCATCGGCTTCGCGATCGTGTCCGCCATCGGTGGTCTCTCTTCAACGCCAGAGATGCTGTTCGCCGCTCGCGCCGCCCAGGGTGTGTTCGCCGCAGCCCTCGCACCCGCAGCCTTGTCCTTGCTGAACGTCACGTTCACCAACCCGCGTGAGCGAGCACGGGCGTTTGCCGCGTACGGGGCCGTTCAGGGGGCTGGCGGTGCAGTCGGTCTGCTCCTCGGCGGGGTCCTGACCGAATTCGTCAACTGGCGCTGGACGCTGTTCATCAACGTGCCGATCTCCCTCGTCGCCGTGATCACGGCGATGTGGGCCGTTCGGGAGAGCCACGCCGGGAACTCGCGCCGCCTGGACGTTCTCGGCGCGGTGCTCGTCACCGCCGGATCCGCTCTCCTCGTCGTCGGGTTCACCTACGCCGCCGAACCCGGCGCGGGCTGGACCAGCGCCGTCACGATCGCCTCGCTCATCGGCGCCGTCGTGCTTCTCGCAGCCTTCGTGTTCGTGCAGGCGAAGGTGAAGAACCCGATGCTCCCACTACGGATCCTGACGAACCGCACCCGCGCCAGCGCGCTCTCTGCCGGCTTCCTTGCCAACGCGGCGGTGTTCGGTATGTTCCTGTTCCTCACCTACTACCTGCAGCTCTCCCTCGGCTTCACACCGCTGCAGACCGGCTTTGCGTTCCTCCCCTTCAGCATCGGCATCGTCGCGAGTGCCACGCTGTCCTCATCCCTCTTGCCCCGCATCGGAGCCAAGCCCCTCATCGTCGGCGGCCTCATCCTCGCTACCGCAGGCATGGCGTGGCTGACCACGATCGGCCCGTCATCCTGGATCACCGTTGTGCTGCCCTCCCAGATCCTGATGGGCCTCGGACTCGGTGTGACGTACGTTGCGATCAACAACGCCGCGCTGAACGGCGTCACGGACGCTGACTCCGGAGTCGCCAGCGCCACGATCAACACGACGCAGCAGCTGGGCGGAGCTCTCGGCGTCGCGCTGCTGAACACCGTCTACGCCACTGCTCTCCTCACAGAGGGTTCGGGAACACCGACAGGTGCGACGACGCTTGCCGCCTACCAGACCGCTTTCCTGGTGTCCGCCGCGCTCTTCCTCGCCGCGACGATCGCCGGTCTCCTGACCCGGAATTCCGGCAAGCGAGCGCAGAGCGAAGACCCCACATCGGAAGAAGCCCACGCCAGTACTCCCGCTGCAACGCACTAGGGCGTGTCTGCTGAAGATCAGGTAGAGCGCTGGCGCGCTGTAGTGGTGACATGATTCCAGCTGCTCTCCGATGCTCAGTGGTCTTCGATCCAGTCGTTCATGCCGAGTCCGACAGGCAAACGTGGCCGTCCGGTTGCGGACGCTCGAGCCGCCTGATCACGGATGCGGCCGCTCCCGCGGCGGCCTGTCCACGAAGGTCCACCAGCTCGTCGACGGCCACGGGCTGCCCCTGGTCACCCTGATCACGCCCGGACAAGCCGGCGACTCACCGAGGCTGCTGCCGCTGCTGGCAGCGCTCGAAGTGGCCCGTCCGGTGGGCAGGCCGCGGACCCGACCGGACCGGCTCCGCGGTGACAAGGCGTACTCATCCAAAGCGATCCGGCAACACCTGCGCGACCGCGGTATCGAGTCCGTGATCCCCGAGCCTCGCGGCCAGCAAGGACGCCGGAAACGGCGTGGTTCCCGCGGCGGGAGACCCGTGACCTGCGACCGCATCGACTACAGGAACCGGAACGTCGTCGAGCGTGGCTTCTGTCGCCTCAAGCGATGGCGAGCCCTGGCGACGAGGTACGACGACCTCGCGATCGTCTACCGCTCAGCCGTCGTGCTCAACGCCGTCATCGCCTGGACCCACCATTCAGGAGACACGCTCTAGATCCCCGGCGACGGCGACGGCGACGGCGATGGCGACGGCGTCAGGACACCGAGTCCGGGTGCGACCCGGTCCGCTGTCCGTTCTCGAGACCGGCGATCGCGGTCAGGTCCTCGTCGGTCAGCTCGAACCCGTCGACGTCGATGTTCGCCCGGATGCGCGACGGCGTCACCGACTTCGGCAGCACGACGACCCCCTGCTGCACGTTCCACCGCACGAGCACCTGCGCCACGCTCACCCCGTGCGCGTCCGCGATCCGCGTGAGCACCGGGTCGTCGACGAGCCGCCCACGTCCGAGCGGCGACCACGCCTCGGTCCGGATGCCGTGCTCCTCGTGGAACTCGATCAGCTCGCGCTGCGGCAGCCACGGGTGGCGCTCGACCTGGTTGACGGCCGGCACCTCGCCCGTCTCGTCGACCACCCGCTGCAGGTGCGGCACCTGGAAGTTCGAGACGCCCACGCTCCGCGCCCGACCCTGCTCGCGCAGCTCGACGAGCGTCCGCCACGTCTCGACGTACCGGCCGTTCGCCGCCGCCGGCCAGTGGATGAGGTACAGGTCGACGGCGTCGAGTCCGAGCCGCTCGAGGCTCGCGTCGAACGCCCGCAGGGTCGCGTCGCGCCCCTGGTGGTCGTTCCACACCTTGGTGGTCACGAAGACGTCGTCGCGGTCCAGCCGGGAGGCACGGATCGCCTTCCCGACGCCGGCTTCGTTGCCGTACATCTCGGCCGTGTCGACGTGGCGGTACCCGGCGTCGAGCGCCAGGCGGACGGCGGTCTCCGCCTCGGCGTCGTCGACCTTGTAGACGCCGAACCCGATCGCGGGGATCGACCGGCCGTCGCGGAGGGGGAAGGAGGTGACCATGCACCCATCCTGCCCATCGGGGCGGGGGTACGTCGTGCCTCCCGGCCGTCAGCTCGGCAGCGTGACCGGCTCGGTGTCGGGGAGGGGGCTCGCGTCGCGGCCGCGCAGGTCGGGCAACCACCGCTTCGTCACGAGCGGCAGGACGACCCCCGCCGCCGCCATCACCGCTCCGACGGTCATGCCGCCGGTCGGGCCGTTCGCGTCGATGAGGAAGCCCGCGACGGCGGACCCGCCGGCGGCACCGATGAGCTGGCCGGTGCCCATCCAGCCGTAGGCCTCGGCCGTGTCGGAGAACTTGACCGTCGCGGACACCGAGCCGAACATGACCGCGAGTGCCGGTGCGATGCCGGCACCGGCGATGACGAGGGCCAGGCAGAGCCACCAGAAGTCGGTGCCGCCGACCGCGAGCGCGAGCCCGACGAAGACGATCGACATGCGCGCCCAGAGCGTGTTCTTCGAGATCGGTCGGTGTCCGAGCGCGAGGCCGCCGGCGAGCGACCCGACCGCGAACACCGCGAGGACGATGCCGGCGTTCGGACTGCCCTCTCCGAAGACGCTGGTGACGCTCGCCTCGACCGCCGAGCACGCGCCGATGAGCAGCAGGCCGGTCAGCGTCGCGACGATCACCGACGGCCGCTTCAGCACGACACCGAACGCGCGCTTCGACCGGGGGATGCGGACGCGACCGAGCTCGGGGGAGGCGATGAACCACACGCCGCCCACGACCAGGAACACCATGGCGACGACGATCGCCTGCACCGTGCCGACCTGCGTCGCGACGAACGTGGTGATGACCGGGCCGGCGACCCAGATGAGCTCCTGCGCACTGGCGTCGAGCGAGAACAGCGGGGTGAGCTGCGACGAGGTCACCATCTTCGGGTAGATGGTGCGCACCGCGGGCTGCACGGGCGGGACCGCCAGACCGCCGAGGAACCCGACGACGACGTACCCCCAGAGCGGCATCGTGACGAACGCGATCACGACCATGCTCGCCAGGGCGACGGCGCTCGTCAGGACCAGCACCGGCCGCATGCCCCAGCTGCCCATCCACCGGCTCGTGAGCGGGCCGGCGATCGCCTGGCCGATGCTCGTCGTCGCGAGGACGAGCCCCGCGGCGCCGTAGGAGTGGAACACGTGCTCGACGTGCAGCAGGTAGGCGAGCGAGAGCATGCCGAACGGGAAGCGCGCGGTGAGCTGTGCTGCGATGACGCGACCGACTCCGGGGGTCTTCAGCAGGGGTCCGTAGGCGCTCACGGGACGAGCGTACCGACCGGACGGAACGTGCCGTCACCCGTCCGGGGGTGCTGTGGACAGACCGGGTGCCCACGGTGCTCGGCACGGGCTGCCGCGACACGCCGACGCGTCGATTCCACACCTGTGGATCGAGGCTCTCCACGAGTGTGGGGAAGTGTCGGTGGTCGGCCGCAGACTGGCGGAACCGCGGGCCTCCCCGAGCTGTGCACACTGTGGAAGGGCTTGTGGAGAACTACACGGCTGTAACACTTCCTCTAGTGGTCGGTGCGGCAGTCAGCCACTAGATGTAGTGTGGAGACATCGCAGCGGCCCCTTCCCGGACACGTCTGCGCAGCTACCTGCACCACCTGCACACGTGGCATCAGCACCACCTCCACAGCAAGCACGACACCAGCAAGAACCAGGGGAGATCATGGCCGTCACCGTCTACACCAAGCCGTCCTGCGTCCAGTGCACCGCGACGTACCGCGCGCTCGACAACAAGGGCATCCAGTACGAGGTGCTCGACGTCTCCGCCGACGAAGCAGCGCTCGAGCACGTCAAGAGCCTCGGCTACATGCAGGCCCCCGTCGTCGTGACCGACGACGACCACTGGTCGGGCTTCCGTCCCGACAAGATCGCGACGCTCAGCGCCGAACTCGCGTGAGCCGTGCGGGTCCCGTCACCGGGGCCCGCAGCTCCGCCGGCCCGGAGGCGCGCAGCACCTCCGACGGGCCACCCCTGATCTGCTGTCCGCACCTCTCACAAGGAGCGCGCACATGAGTCGCCTCGTCTACTTCTCGAGCGTGTCCGGCTACACGGCCCGCTTCGTCGAGAAGCTCGGCCGTGACGCGGACCGCATCCCGCTCCTCCCGAGCGACCCGTTCCTCCACGCGGACGAGCCGTACGTGCTCGTGCTGCCCACCTACGGTGGCGGCAACGGCCAGGGCGCGGTCCCCAAGCAGGTCATCAAGTTCCTCAACGACGAACGCAACCGCTCGCTCATCCGCGGTGTGATCGTCGGAGGGAACACGAACTTCGGCGCGGCCTACGGCCTCGCCGGGGACGTCATCGCCGAGAAGTGCGGCGTCCCGCTCTTGTACCGCTTCGAACTCTTCGGAACGCCTGACGACGTGCAGGCGGTCAACTCAGGATTGGATGCATTTTGGACGCAGCAGTTGCAGACGTCGATCTGACGTCGCCGCAGACGGGGATGGACTACCACTCCCTCAACGCGATGCTCAACCTCTACGACGCGGACGGGAACATCCAGTTCGACAAGGATCGTGAGGCCGCCAAGCAGTTCTTCCTGCAGCACGTCAACCAGAACACCGTCTTCTTCCACAACCTGAAGGAGCGGCTCGACTACCTGGTCGAGAACGAGTACTACGAAGCCGCGACGATCGAGCAGTACTCGCTCGACTTCATCCAGCAGCTCAACGACCTGGCGTACTCGAAGAAGTTCCGGTTCCAGACGTTCCTCGGTGCGTTCAAGTACTACACGAGCTACACGCTCAAGACGTTCGACGGCAAGCGCTACCTCGAGCGTTTCGAGGACCGCGTCGTGATGACCGCCCTCGGCCTGGCGCAGGGCAACGAGCAGCTCGCGATCGACCTCGTCGAGGAGATCATCGCCGGCCGCTTCCAGCCCGCGACCCCGACGTTCCTCAACACCGCGAAGGCCCAGCGCGGCGAGCTCGTCTCCTGCTTCCTCCTCCGCATCGAGGACAACATGGAGTCGATCTCGCGCGGGATCAACTCGTCGCTGCAGCTCTCGAAGCGCGGCGGTGGCGTGGCCCTGCTCCTCTCCAACATCCGCGAGGCCGGCGCCCCGATCAAGCAGATCGAGAACCAGTCGTCGGGCATCATCCCCGTGATGAAGCTGCTGGAAGACTCCTTCTCGTACGCGAACCAGCTCGGCGCGCGTCAGGGTGCCGGTGCCGTCTACCTGTCGGCGCACCACCCCGACATCATGAAGTTCCTCGACACCAAGCGCGAGAACGCGGACGAGAAGATCCGCATCAAGACGCTCTCGCTCGGTGTCGTCGTGCCGGACATCACGTTCGAGCTCGCGAAGAACAACGAGGACATGTACCTGTTCTCGCCGTACGACGTCGAGAAGGTCTACGGGATGCCCTTCGGCGACGTCCCGATCTCCGAGAACTACCGCGCGATGGTCGACGACTCGCGCATCAAGAAGACGAAGATCAAGGCGCGTGACTTCTTCACGACCATCGCCGAGATCCAGTTCGAGTCGGGCTACCCGTACATCGTGTTCGAGGACACGGTGAACAAGGCCAACCCGATCAAGGGTCGGATCAACATGTCCAACCTGTGCTCGGAGATCCTGCAGGTCAACACGCCGACGACCTTCAACGAGGACCTGTCCTACAAGGAGATCGGCAAGGACATCTCCTGCAACCTCGGCTCGCTGAACATCGCGCTGACGATGGACTCGCCGGACTTCGGCAAGACCATCGAGACCGCGATCCGCGGCCTGACCTCGGTCTCGCAGATGTCGCACATCTCGTCGGTCCGCTCCGTCGAGGACGGCAACGACAAGTCGCACGCCATCGGCCTCGGCCAGATGAACCTGCACGGCTACCTCGCTCGTGAGCGCGTGTTCTACGGCTCCGACGAGGGCATCGACTTCACGAACATCTACTTCTACACGGTGCTGTTCCACGCCCTGCGCGCCTCGAACAACATCGCGATCGAGACGGGGGAGACGTTCGACGGCTTCCGCGACTCGAAGTACGCGTCGGGCGAGTTCTTCGACAAGTACACCGACCAGGCCTGGACGCCGGCGACCCAGCGCGTCGCCTCGCTGTTCGACGACGCGAACATCACGATCCCGACGCAGGACGACTGGAAGGCGCTGAAGGCGTCCATCCAGGAGCACGGCATCTACAACCAGAACCTGCAGGCCGTCCCGCCGACCGGGTCGATCTCGTACATCAACCACTCGACGTCGTCGATCCACCCGATCGCGTCGAAGATCGAGATCCGCAAGGAAGGCAAGCTCGGTCGCGTCTACTACCCGGCGCCGTTCATGACGAACGACAACCTGGACTACTACCAGGACGCGTACGAGATCGGTGCCGAGAAGATCATCGACACCTACGCGGCTGCCACCCAGCACGTCGACCAGGGCCTGTCGCTGACGCTGTTCTTCAAGGACACCGCCACCACGCGCGACATCAACAAGGCCCAGATCTACGCATGGCGCAAGGGCATCAAGACGATCTACTACATCCGTCTGCGCCAGCTCGCCCTCGAGGGCACCGAGGTCGAGGGCTGCGTCAGCTGCATGCTGTAGAGCTGCTGCTCTCTTCCTGGAGGCGCGGGGCGGGCCCCGCCCTGCGCCTCCAGTCCGTCCGATCGTCCTGTCCACCACCACCCGGAAGAAAGCCATGACCCTCACCGACCCGGTCCACGCCACGGGCAAGTCCATCCCGCTGATCAGCGCGGTCAGTGCCATCAACTGGAACCGCATCCAGGACGACAAGGACGTCGAGGTCTGGAACCGGCTGGTCAACAACTTCTGGCTGCCCGAGAAGGTGCCGCTGTCGAACGACGTGCAGTCGTGGAACACGCTCACGCCGGAGGAGCAGCAGCTCACCATGCGGGTCTTCACCGGCCTGACGCTGCTCGACACGATCCAGGGCACCGTCGGCGCGATCAGCCTGATCCCGGACGCGATCACCCCGCACGAAGAGGCCGTCTACACGAACATCGCGTTCATGGAGTCGGTCCACGCGAAGAGCTACTCGTCGATCTTCTCGACGCTCGCCTCGACGCCCGAGATCGACGACGCCTTCCGCTGGTCCACGGAGAACCCGAACCTGCAGAAGAAGGCCCAGATCGTCCTCGACTACTACACGGGTGACGACCCCCTGAAGCGCAAGGTCGCCTCGACGCTGCTCGAGTCGTTCCTGTTCTACTCCGGCTTCTACCTGCCGATGTACTGGTCCAGCCGGGCGAAGCTCACCAACACCGCCGACCTGATCCGCCTGATCATCCGCGACGAGGCCGTCCACGGGTACTACATCGGGTACAAGTTCCAGAAGGGCCTCGAGGGCGCCTCCGAGGAGCGCAAGCAGGAGATCAAGGACTACACGTTCAACCTGCTCTTCGAGCTCTACGAGAACGAGGTGCAGTACACGCAGGACCTCTACGACGGTGTCGGGCTGACCGAGGACGTCAAGAAGTTCCTGCACTACAACGCCAACAAGGCGCTGATGAACCTGGGCTACGAGCCGATGTTCCCCAAGGAGACGACGGACGTGAACCCGGCGATCCTGTCGGCGCTGTCGCCGAACGCGGACGAGAACCACGACTTCTTCTCGGGGTCGGGGTCGTCGTACGTCATCGGCAAGGCCGTCGTGACGGAGGACGAGGACTGGGACTTCTGATCCCGGTCTGACGAACGAGAACGCCCCGCTGGCTCCTGATGCGCCGGGCCGGAGTTGGCCAAACATGCGTGGTGTGTGGTCAGCGCGGCAGGTGATCTGGCCGATGTTGTGCGCTTTTGGCCAATTCGGCGCTGTAGCGGTCTCTCCCGGAGGGGCATTCCGAGGTCAGGTGTGGGGTCGTTTGCTTTGGATGGCTTCGGTGGTGGCGTTCTATGGGTAGGTTGGCTCGCTCTCGGCCAGTTGATTTGGCGCCGGCACCGTGGCCCGATGTGATGAGTCCGAACCCCTTGGGCGAGTTCGGGCGCCAGTTCGTGTTGCGGCTGAGGGCAGCAATCGGTTCACGTTCCGTTCGTTCCGTTGCGGCTGAGGCGGGCGTAAATCATCAGACTCTGACCAATGTGCTGGCCGGTACGGTGTGGCCTGATCTCGCAACGATCGGACGATTGCAGCTGTCATTGGGTGTGCAGCTCTGCTGACTGCCCGGGCCCGGACCCGGACCCGGGCCTGTCCTCTCCGCAGGTCCGTGCTTCGCGATCCATCATGGTGCCATGACACGGATCTTGATCACCGGTTCGACCGACGGCATCGGGCGGGCGACAGCCGAAGCGCTTCTCCACGACGGTCATGACGTCGTTCTCCACGCCCGTTCCGCACAGCGCGCTGGTGCCGTCGCCGACCTCGTCGAGCGCGGCGCCGATATGGTCGTCGCGGACTTCGCCGTCCGACAGGAAGTCCTCGACGCGATCCAATAGCTCCAGGATGGTGCGCCGGTCCAGGCCGTCGTCCATAACGCCGGCGTGAACTCTGGTAGTGAGATGCTGCCCGCGAACGTGGTGGCTCCCTACCTGATGACCGCTCTGTTGACTTCGGTCGAGCGGCACGTCTACGTCAGCAGTGACATGCACTTCAGCGGTTCACCTCGACTCGAGGGAGCCGACTGGCAGGGTCTGACGCCGTCGAGCAGCTATTCCGACAGCAAGCTCTTCGTCACGACCCTGAGCGGACACCGCATCCGGCTGCGCGTCGCGAGAGCGTCGCCTTCCCGACGTCCGCCTCTCGTGCTTGGCGCTCTCCGCCGTCTATGTCGCGGTGTCGTCCACCATTTCGGCGGCGCCGCTGAACCCGGTGACGGTAAAGAAGTTCTACACCGCTGCCGACGGCACGATCGTCTACCGGCCGGGTGAGCAGTTCCAGGTCGCGGACCTCGCCACGGTGCAACGCGCGGTCAACTTCGCGTCGCTGCAGAGCCTGCAGCGGTAATCGCTGATCGCGCTCGTGGTGATGTTCGCCCTCAGCCTCGGGATCGGCTGGTGGGTCGCGGGGCGGGCACTGCGCCCGGTCGGTGCGATCATCCGGGCGGCGGAGGAGATCACGGCAACCGACCTCTCCCGACGCATCGCCGCGGACGGGCCCCCGGACGAGCTCCATCGCCTCGCGGACACCATCGACGGGATGCTCGAACGGCTCGACGGGGCGTTCCGAGCCGAACGCATGCTCGTCGAGGACGTCTCCCACGAGCTCCGGAACCCGGTGGCGGTCGTCCAGTCGAACGTCGAAGCCGTCCTCGCCGACGACTTCACCGAGCCGTCCGAGCGGCACGCCGCCGCGACGGTGGTCCTACAGTCCACGCGGCGGATGAGTCGGCTTCTCGAAGACCTCCTCGCGTCCGCTCGCGCACGATCCGGCGCGTTCACCGACCGCGTCGTCGACATCGCCAGACTCGCCGAGCAGACCGCAGAGGAGTACCGCAGCACCGCGCAGGATCGGAGGATCGTCATCCGCCGGCGTATCGCCGCTGGGCCCGTCGCGTTCGCCGACCCCGATGCGCTCGCGCGTGCGGTCGGCAACGTCCTCTCCAACGCGGTGCGGCTCGCCCCCGCCGGCAGCACCATCACGGTCGGGGTCGGCAGCGTCCGAGGTGGGCGTGGATCGGTGTCGCCGACGAGGGGCCGGGGATCGCGGAGGCGGACCGTGCGCGCGTGTTCGACCGCTTCTACCGTGGTGCGGACACGTCGGACCGGCGAAGCGGCAGCGGGCTCGGCCTGGCGATCGCCCGGCAGATCCTCGAGAGCCACGATGGCCGCATCCGTTTGGAGAGCCGAGGCGGTGCCGGTTCCACGTTCGTCCTCTGGTCACCCGAACGTGCCGTGGACGGCGTCGCCCGGCGGTTAGAGGAACCGCCGGCTGGCGATCCGATGCGTTGACGCCCTCGTCGACGCCCGGCCCGCCCGCCGCCGCCACCCGATGCGAGCGGAGCGGGGGAGCGGCTGCCGTGCGCCGGCCGGTGCGACGTCGCACGGTGCGCGGTCACCGCGCTGCGTGCGCCTGCCGCATCCGCCGCAGCGTCTCCGCCTCCGTGTCGCTTCGGATCTTGGAGAACTCCGGTCCGATCGGGTAGCTGTACTTCGCCGCGGTGGTCCCCGCTCCCGCCGCGGGCGGTGCGGTGTGCCAGAGCATCAGCTGCGCGATCCGCTCTCCGGGCGCGATCGCCATCGGTAGTTCGCCGAGGTTGACCAGCTCCAGGGTCAGACATCCTCGGAAGCCGGGATGGACCTCTACCGCGGTCGCGGAGAGCAGCCCGAGTCGACCGTACGAGGAACGGGTGATCACCTGGCCGACCAGGTCGTCGGGCAGCATCAGGTACTCCAACGTCGCCGCAAGGACCAGCTGCCCGGGATGGAGGAAGAAGGTGTCGCCCCACGCTCGGGACACCCGCTTCTGGATCGCGCGTGGATCCTGCGCATCGTCGAGCGCGTCGAACTCGCCGAGGGAGGAACGTTCGAACACGATGAACTCGTTGCCCAGCCGGAGGTCGATGCTCGCGGCGGTCACCGCGGGAGGCAGGCGGGGGATGACCTGCAAGCGGGTGTCGTCGGTGACTCCGAGCCGATGCGTCAGTTCGGCGGCGGACAGCGCACCGAACGGGGTGGGCGACGGTGTGGCCGCCGCCGCCGGCGGCTGGTGGCCGCCGCCGGCGGCGTGCCATCGGTGGAGGAAGCCGAGCAGGTCCAACGACTTCAACGCCATCCGGTTCAGCGGCACGTCGGTGCTGCTGCGGAAGGCGAGCCAGATCGCATTCACCAGGTCGGGTTCGCTGACCGGGTCCCCACGATGTGGGGCGCGTTCTCGAGCGATCGCCGGGTGTCCTGCGAGGAGCTGCTCCGCGCAGTCCTCGATCGTGTCGCTCGCGGTGGCCTGCGTGTACGTCGTGTGCGGTGACCATGCGGTCACGTCGTCCCAGATGCTCGCCGCGACCGCCTCGAAGTGCTTCTCCAGCAACTGCGCCCAGGCGGGCAGCGGACGGTCCTGTACGGTCATGGGCCTGGCGACCCCGGCGATCCGGAGCGTGTCGCCGCCGGTGGTGCCGTCCAGCCACCGGAACATCAGTCGTGTCCGGAGCGCACGATGAGGGTGGCTCTCGCCCGGGATGGACACGGGCCCGACGTAGTGGAGGAAGTCGGTGAGTGCGACGACGGCGGCTGCGCCGTAACGGTGCACCGCGTATGCGTCGCAGGTGAGTTCCTCCAACCAGCTGGCTGCGATCTGGTTGAGTTCCCGAGCCAGTTCCACGTGCGTCGAGTGGGGGTTGACGGGGAGCGCTGCCACGTCCCATTCCGTGAACTGGTTCGGGTGGGAGCGGCTGATCGGCCGGTGGCGTTGGAGGTAATGGGCAAGTTCATGACCTGTGACGATGGGGATCCACGACGCCTGGGACCCCTCCATGTCCGGGGCGGTGATCACGACCATCGGTGTGCGGTCGCGTGCGGCGGGATCGGACAGCCCGTTGAACAGCGACCGGACGAAGTCGGTCCAGGTGAGGAAGTTGCCCGGGATCCCCACCGACACGACCGCACGTACGTCCGGGAGACCCATGCTGGTCAGCTCCGACTCGACAAGGTCGACCACCGGCGCGGGGACCTCCCCTCGGCCGCGGCGGAACTGCGCGTCGAACAGGCGCACGCGGGTGCGGACGTGGTTGCTCCAGTGTCGGATCTGTCCCAACCGGGTCGCATCGCTCGGAGCGGTATCGAACGACTCGGTGATTTCGACCTCGACGAGGTCGCAGTAGTCGAGGAAGAGTCGCAGCGCCAGATGCGCACCGGTGCCGTCGCCGCCGAGGAGGGCGCGTTGTGTCTCCACGTGGGACGAAAATGCTCTGACCCGGTCCAGCAGCGCGTCGCGTTCGTGCCGTGCACGAGCGTTCGACGGCACGACGGGGAGCATCAGAGTTGCGCCGGGGCTTCTTCGCCGGTCGCGGAGAGCGCTTGGAGCGCCCCGGAACCGCTCGCGAGGAACAGCTCCTCGAGGAACTCGGCATCGGCGGCTTCGACGTGTGCGTCGTGCAGTCGCTGCAGTCGATCGATGATGCGTTCCAGCTCGTCGACGGCGGCGTCCGGTGACGTGTCGGCCGGTCGTGGAGCCGTCTGCGCGTGCAGGGCGTCGAGGGTGAACCCGGCCATCGCGTACGATGATCGGTCGTCGACCGCTGCCTCACGTCGACCGCTGAGGAGGTCGACCTCGGTGCGGAGCTTGTGCACGACCGCATCGATCGCCCGCAGCTCCACGGGAAGCGGCGGCTGACCGTGACGGGTCCTCGACGCAGCCGTCGCCACGCGTGTCAGCTCGAGACCGAGGGCCGAGGTCGCCAGCCCGGTGGCGAGGTCGTCTTGTGCTCCGTACATCGGTTCCTCCCGCGTGTGGATCCGTCACCGGCGGCACGAGGCTGTCGGTCGTCTTCCGCCGATCATATGCGGCGGGTACCGACGTCGGCGGAAGGACCCGTGTCCGGGTCTCGGCGTGCCGCCGCGGGGGCCGGTCGCGGTGCCGTCACCGGGCCGTCGCGGTTGCGTTCGGGATGCCGATGGTGCGCGTCCGCTCAGTCGTACGGTTCGATCGTCCCGACGTCGGCGATGTGCTGGAGCAACATCGCGACGTCGCTGCGTCCGTCGAGAGCGGGATACGTCCGCAGCGCATCCCCGAGCGCCGTCCACGGATCGTCGGCCCACGCTGCGACGCCGACGAGGATCCTGAACGCCGCATCGAACTGCCGGCGGTGCACCGCGATACGCAGCGCCTCCTCGAACGGCACCGGTCCGGTCCGACCGAGAGGATGCAGGACGTGCCAGAGCGTCTGTCCGGTGCCGCCGCGTCGCCACTGGTCGTCGTCGCCGACGAGACGTTCGTGTTCGTGGATCATCGCGGCGACCTCCTCGCCGCTCCAGTCGAGCAGCGCCGGCATATCCTTCGGCCGCCGATCCACGTCGAACCCGCGGGGGTACCAGATGTCGGGGTGTCCGACGTACATCCCGAAGACGGTGAGGGCGTCGAGGAAGCTGCGGCCGCGGAGGCGGGGCAGCGCGCGACGCAGCAGGGTCAACGATCTAGGATCTCGTCGCGCGAACGTCCAGCATGCGATGACGCCGTCGGAGCGAACCACGTCGTCGTCGTCGAACAACTTCAGGAACGCGTCCTCCGCGTATCCGGGAGCGTTGTCCTTGACCGCGTCGATCATCGCGTGCACGGTCAGTTCGTCCAGCGGGTTTGTCACGGCGATGCGTTCGACATGCCCGCGAGCGGGACGTTCGTCGCGGAACCGGACCGCGAGCTCCCGGCTCCGCAGCGTCAGGTCCACCCACCACATCGACCCATCGTCCGGATCCCACACGATCCCGACGACGGGGACGGTGGACTCCGACCAGAACCGGATGTCCGAGAGGCGTGCGGAGATCGTCGCGGTCCCTCTCCAGAAATGCGACCTGCCTCCTTTGACCTGCGCGGCGATGACCGTGCCGGTCAGCTCACCGGCGTCGGTCAGGTCGATGAAGAGATCACGGCCGTAGTCGCTGCGCGCGTCCCATTCGCTGACCACGAAGCTGTGACGTTCGAGGAGCGCGCGGACGGCGTTCACCGCTCCGCGTTCCGAGACGACACCCACCCGCAACCGTTTCCGGGGCAGTTCCCACTCGCCCGCCGATTCAGCATCCATCGCGGCCCGCCTCCGACGACGCCTGCACCGCCGTCAACACCCCGCGTACCAGTTCCGAAGCGCTCTCGCGGTCACGTCGGCGGAACGCTTCCCGCAACGGGTCCGCGACATCGCCCAGCTGGTGGACGGTCGGCATACGGAGCCGTTTGAGGTATTGGGCGCTGACGCGCATCCGGCCGCTCGCCATCGCGATCGACAGCGCCTTCATCTGACCGTGGACGAAGTCCGACAGGAGCACACCCCCGAGGACCTCCAGGTCCCACACGTCGGAAGTCAGCCGGTAGAGACTGTGCATCGGCACGTGCTGCTCGGTGTCCAGGACGGGTTCCACCCGTTCCCGGATGTCCGGGATGAGGAGCGCATCGCCCACGTACCCACCGAGGGGTTCCCGGTCGATGGTGCGCCACCACCCGTCCCGATCCTTCCGCGTCCGGACGACGTGACGACGCTCCAAGCGAGCACGATACGGAGCGAGGTAGGCCGCGAGCCTCGGGTGGTCGTGGAGGTCGACCAGCGCACGCGATCGCGTCCAGGGGAAGATCAGCCGACGGCCCGACCACACGAGCCGGCCGCCGACGAGATCCGACGGCCCGACGATGCGGCGCAGCAACTCTGTTTCGACGTCGACGCTCCCATGGACGATGAAGACGTCGTCGGCGCCGGTCGCGAGGCCGCCGTGGACGCGCACCCCGGCATCGGGCAGCGACGGCAGCAGATCCTGCAGGTGCCGGACGTCGCCGTCGTCTCCCGGCAAGACGAGCACCCAGCCGGACGGGCCGAACGAGGCCTGAGGTTGCGACCAGACCGAGAAGGTCTCGGTCCGGCGGGTCGCGGAGCGCGTGAGTGCGGTCTCGAGGGCGTCGAGGTCGTCTGCGCCGAAGCCCGCGGCGAGCTTCCCGACGCGGGCGGGTTCGGACGAGGGTCCACGTCCGATGACGACCATCGCGGGATACGCGTCGACGTCCTGTTCGAACGTCGCGACGTCGTGGAGGTCCAAGACGAGTTCGACTCGATGCCGCTGCGCCACGATCCGTCGGAGGGTGGTGCCGTATTGGTTGCGCAGCCACCGGTCGGCGCAGATGAAGCCCACCCGTCCGCCGGGCGCGAGCGTGGCAAGACCCGCCTGCCAGAACCCGACGTAGACGTCCGCCCGACCACGCATAGCGTCCCAGCGGCGCCGGTAGCGGTCGCGCCGCGCTGCGGGGACGTCCTCGATGCGCAGGTATGGCGGGTTCCCGACCACCCATCGTGCTCCCGGCAACGTGCAGGTGAGGAGGAAATCCGCGACCCGAAACCAGCTGCCGGTCAACATGGCCGTGGTCTCGTAGTCGACGCCCGCTCGGAGGAGCGCACCGGTGACGGCCTCCGCCGCGGCGTCGACGGCGTCGGGGTCGATATCGACGAACACCAACGATCTCCGCAGACTGGCCGCGGGAACGCCGTGCTGCCGCGCCGAACGGAGCAGCCGTTCGACGATGGGGACCGCGAACGCACCGTCACCGCAGCACGGTTCGATGAGCACGTCCACGGTGAGGTCCTCGTCGGCGACGTACCCGATCCGATCCAGCAGCAGCTCGGCCGCCCAGCGTCGGGTGTACACCGCACCGAGTGTCGTCGGGGAGCTCGCCACTATGAGGCGATCTTTGCTCGGCGGTCGGCGACGATCCGCATGATCTGTTCGGCGGCGGCGTCGGGATCCTCATGCTCCCAGACCACTTCGACATGCCAGCCGTGCCGTCGGAGGTCGGCGACCATCCTGGCGTCACGGTCGATGTTCGCAGCGAGTTTTGTGTCCCAACGGGTCGTGTTCGTCTTCGGTCGAGTGCCGTGATCGGGGCACGCATGCCAGAAGCATCCGCGGACGTCCACGACCACCCGGGCTCGGGTGAAGACGATGTCGGACCGCCACCGTGCGTCCGGGACGAGCCGCATCTGCAGGCGGTACCGCGCGCCGCGCGCCGTCAACGCGCGACGGATCCGCTGTTCGGCCGATCCCCCCGCGGGCAGCGTGTGCTGCATACGTCGTCGGACCGTCGGCGACGACGCCCAGGACACCGTCAGCGTGTCCATGGCCGTCTCGTGGGTCTGGAGGTCCTCGACGAACCGTGGGTTCAAGGTGATCCCGGACTCGCGGACCCTCGAACGGAACCCGGCCGTGGCGCGTCGGGACAGCGGGGTCGTGCTGCCCTCGTCGAAGATGCTCGCCAGAGGGGTCGGGGTGGACTGCTCGGGTCGGTCCGTCGCGGGGGAACGCCATCGTCCCGATGCGTCCCCGGATGCGGCATCCGGCCACGGCCGGGTGGAATCCCAAGGCTCCGCCGGCCGGGAAGTGACCGGGGTGCCCGGCGCGGCGAGCCGGCGGCCGAGCCATTCGGCGACACCGACGGTCACCGCGTTCCCGACCAACTTCCAGCGGCGGTCGGGTTCCCCGGCGACACGCGCCGGTGCCGTCCAATCGACCGGGAACCCTTGCATCCGCTCCGCGTGCGAGATGTCGGGCAGGACGATCCGGTCACCGACGGGTGCCCCCGGCCGCCAGATCGCCGGCGCGGACGGCAACCCCAGCGTCGACCCGCCCTTCAAGGTCGGGATGGCGTCGGCGACGAGTCCGACGCCGCGACGGCCTTCGGTCCAGTAGAAACCGGAGTACACATCCGTGTCGTCCGGCGGGGGAGGGACGACCGCATCCCCGTCGAGCAGGAACGTCGGATCGTCGTCGCGTGCGGCGAGGATGAAGACCCGTCGTCGTCGCTGCGGGACACCGCTGAACCGGGAATCCAGGACCCGATACGCCCAGGCGTAACCGAGTCGTTCGAGCGAATCGACGACGTGCGCGATCCCGGCGCCGCGACCGAGGCGGAGCAGGTTCGTGACGTTCTCGAGCAGGACGAACGCCGGCGCCGTCGCCTCGACGATGCGGAACACCTCCTCGACCAGTCCCGACTGCGGCCCGAAGATCCCCCGTTGCCGGCCTGCGTGGGACAGGTCGACGCAAGGGAAACCGGCGGTGAGCAGGTCGTACTCGGTCGTCGGTTCCAGCTCTCGGACGTCGTCCGCGATGGGCACGCCGGGGAACCGTTCGGCGAGGACCCGTTGCGCCGGCGCCCAGTTCTCGCAGAGCTGCACGATGCGGTGACCGGCTCGCTCCAGACCGAGGTCGAGGCCACCCGCACCGGAGAACAGGGACACCACGCGGAGTGCGCGTGCGGGCTCGGACGCCGGTCGGTGCTGCACCCGGTCACCCTACTCGAGTCCACCGTCATCCTCGCGCCCGGGCCGTCCGGGTTCGCGACTCGTCGTTCCGTCCGCGCATAGCGGTCGTGACCCCGACGACAGGAGCGACCCGATGGACGACCGGACACCCGAGCAGACCGATGCGGGCCTCGCCTTCGCCGACGCGGTGGAACGCATCCTCCTCCACAAGCGGGGGCTGCTGGACGCCCTCGACGAAGCGGTGCGGTGGTCGAGCTCCGAACGGTTCGGCCAGCACTTCGACGACGTCACGGCGTTGCGGCGCAAGGTCGTCGCCGCCACCATGCGTGTGACGACGTTGCATCGCTCCGTCGCGGCCATGTTCTCGGCTCGCCTGCAGCGCCGGGCCGAGGCGGACACGGACCCCGGATGAGGTCGGCTGGCCCAGCGGCCCGACCGGCCGGAGCCGGGACGCGCGTCGGCATCGATGTCATGGATGGCGAGCGGGTCGGGCCTTCTCGGGTGCGTCGCCCGATAGGCTCGAACGGCCGCGTCCCCGTCGGGTGCCGGCGGTACCGTTCCCCGGCAGTGGAGGGCACTTGGCGAAGCACTCGTTCACCGTCGACGCGAAGCTGCTCAGAGAACTCGGCGAACGTCTCGTCGGACGCCCTCACATCGCGCTCGCGGAGTTGATCAAGAACTCCTACGACGCCGACGCGACGCACGTGCGCATCGAGTTCACTGGATCCGACATCATCGTCAGCGACGACGGCCACGGCATGTCGGAGGACGACTTCGCGGAGAAATGGCTCCGGGTCGGCACCGTCCACAAACTCTCCGGCCGTACCTCTCCTCGGTTCTCGCGCACGATGACCGGGTCGAAGGGTGTCGGACGGTTGGCGGCACAGCTGCTGGCACGCAACATCCAGATCACCTCGACCGCGTTGCAGGACCAGACCGACCCGTCGCGCGGGTTGGAGCGGGAGATCGAGGCGGAGGTCGACTGGGATTCGGCCGTCCGCCACGACTTCCTCACCTCCGTCGATGTCGACGTGCGGTCCCGGCCCGCGGCGACGATGTACCCGGGTGGGAGCCGGCACGGGACGCGTATCCGTCTCTCGGGTCTGGTCGAGCGGTGGAACCGTGCCCGGTTCGGCCGGCTTGGGCAGGAGGTGTGGGCGTTGCAGCCCCCCTTCGATGTCGACACCGGCGCGTTCACCATCGAGCTCACCTCCGAGCACCAGGAGATCGTCGACGCCTTCTCGAAGAAGATGCGGGCGATCTTCGAGATCTGGAACGCGCGGGTCACGGCGGCGTTGTTGCCGGCCGGCGAGGAACCGCCAGGGTACGCGCATCCGTTGCCGTCGGAGCTACCGCCGATCGGGATCGGTGATGACGAACCGGTAGATCCCGCCGACGTGCAACCGGATCGGGGACGGCTGCCGACCCGGTACCTGCAGGCGACGGTGGAGCTGAAGGACCGCTCGACGACGACGACCGTCTGGCGGGTCGAGCACTGCGAGATCGACGAACTCGACCTCGAGGTGTTGGTGTTCGACCTCGACAACCGCCAACCCGAGGGTATCCGTGTCGGTGAGGCCCGGTCCTACCTTCGACGGTTCGGCGGTGTCGGCGTCTACGACAACGGGTTCCGGTTGCCCTACTACGGCGGAGAGCAGGACTGGCTGGACATCGAGAAGGCCCACTCGGCGCGGCTGGTCGCCTCGCGGCTGCTGCCGGATTACCTCTCCGTGAGCCGGGGCCTCTTGGAACTGCCGAGCAACCGCCGCCTGTACGGCGGGGTGAAGGTCTCCACCAACCATGAGACCGCGTGGCGACAGCAGATCGGCTACGCACCACGGTCCGGCCTGTCGATCCAGGTCAGTCGCGACCGTCTCACGGACAACGCGGCCTATCAGCAGCTACGGGTGCTCCTGCGCGCGCCGCTGGACCTGTACGCGATGGAGGCGGCGCGCGACCGGTCCTACCAGATCACCCGCACCGCGGACATCACGCCGGCCGCGACGTCGTTCGTGTCGGTCCGGCGTGAGCTCGACGCGGCCCGCCCCTATATCCCCGTACCGGTACTCGAACGGCTCGAGAGCAGTCTCGACACCGCGGCCCGAGAGGCAACCGCCGCGGAGGAGTCTCGGCGCGGATATGCGGCACTGCTGGGTGCGCTCGCGACCGCGGGTATGACGTCGCTCGCCTACGAACACGAGATGAGCAAGCAGGTCAGCACCATCCGTGACATCGCGGACGTCCTCGACGGCCTCGTCGACGACGTCGCCGAACGGTCCCGCCCGGCGGTGCATCGTGCATCGCGGGACATCCGCGCTTGGGCGAAACGCTCCCGCGACCTGCGGATGGTGTTCGCCCCGCTGACCTCACCCGAGGATCGGAACGCCGTCGACGCGTTCGAGCTGGACGCCATCATCGCCGACGTGCAGGATCAGGTCCGGTCCGTCTCCGCGATGATCGACATCGACACCAGCGGTGTGCCCGAGGACTTCACCCTGCCCGTCGGGCCGTACCCTGCGTGGACGTCGATCTTCCAGAATCTGCTCGTCAACGCCTTCAACGCCATGGACGGTGTCGCGCAGCCGACCGTGACCATCGACGCCGAGCACCGGGGTCGCGGAGGCCGGGTCCGTGTCATGGACAACGGTTCCGGAGTGGACCTTGCACGCGCCGACGAACTCTGGGAACCGTTCGTCCGCCGGATGCAGCTCTCGTCGGATATCGTCGACGAAGGTTTCGGCGGGACCGGTCTGGGGCTGACGATCGTGCGGATGATCGCCGACGAGCTCCGCGTGCGCGTCACGTTCGTCCCGCCGCCGCCGGGCCAGTCGACCGCCGTCCAGATCGAATGGAGCCACCGCTGATGAGCACCCAGATCGCCCTCGTCTGCGACGATCGAGCCGACCGCCTCCACACGTGGGCGACGAAGCTCGAAGAGCGCCTGGGTGACGGATGGCGGGTGGAGGAGATCACCGGTACCGAGCTGGCTCTCCTCGTCGACGCGCTCTCCGAGGCCGAGCGTCCACACCGGGAGGCGGGCCACCCGGACGCCAATCTCACCTCCGACCAGTCGGCCATGTTGCGGCGGGTCGACGACGCCGGGCTGCTCGTCCTCGACTCCGATCTCACGCCCAGCCGATCCGACATGGATGCCATCGCCGACGGCGAGGACATCACCCGTGCGCTGCGGAACCAGTCCGGCGAGACGCTCGCTCGGCAGGCACGCGCCCTCACCACGGTGGGGTACATCATCGTCGTGAACCGCTACTACGGCAGCCGGTTCTTCGACCTCACGATGAACCTGTTCGAGACCGGCGCCGCCGACCTGTACATCACCAACGACGACATCGGCGATGCTGCCCTCTGGACCGGGACGGCCGACGGAGCTCGATTCAACCCCTCGTACTGGCCAGTGCTCGGTGCGCGTCTCGACGCGATCGACCGCGCCGTGACCGTCGTCGAGGATCTCGACGCGAAGGTCTTCGACACGCTCGGGATCGACCCCGACCTGCTCGAACCGGAGCAGCTCGACGTCCTGCAGCACGTCGACGATCCGCACGACGCGACGTTCCGGCAGCTGGTCGACTCACCGCTGGGGTTGCGATTCCCGGACGCGCCGGTGGGCGAGGACGCCGTCCGCCGGGTAGCCGCCTCGGTACTGCTGCGATGGCTCGTCCGCACCGTCTGCTCGCCGCAGAACGTGGTCAGCGACCTGCCGCACCTGCTCACCCGGTTCCCGCAGCTCTTCGGCGACGACGTCGCCGAACGCGGCTTCTGGGATGCGGCCGCCGTGAAGGGAGCCGAGGCCGCCGTCGACGTTCGCTTCCTCGACGCCGCCCGGAGCCCGGTCTCGCAGCTGGTCGGACGACCGTTCTACGACCTCGAGGCGGTTCGTTCCCTCGGCCCACGGCAGCGGACGTCGACCGGACCGGCGGTGCGTCTGGTCTACGCCGAGGACACGTCGCGTTTCGTCGACCCGAGTGAGGCGGATGGGTTCCGGTCCGCGTTGCCCGGGTCGGCTGCTCGCCGTTTCGTCGAGAGCCTCGACCGTCGTGGGGACGAGGAGGTCGAGTACCGACCGAGGACCCGACGTCGGTGAGCGGCGGGTGGAGCGAGGCGACGAAACGCTTCTACGACGTCATGCTCGCGTGGGAGGCGTCGTCGCCGGCCGACATCGACTCGACCAGCCCGGCGGACGCCTACCGGAACTACTTCAGCCGCACCAACGCGCAGGTGTTGCGCAAGCACCTCAATGAGTACGAGAAGGCCCGCGGTGAGGTGAAGATCAACTATGTCCAGGACTGCTTCCTGCCGGCGCCGATCGCGACCGCGGACGGTCTGGCCCTGTACCCGGTGGTGATGTTCGGATTCGGGAAACGCGACGACATGCCGAACATGAACGTCCGCATCGTCACCTACTACGAACAGGACGCGCGACTGTACGCGTCGGGGTGGCGGTTCGAGCTGCCCGATGGTGGTCCCGACGGGGGACCGGGAACCGGGGACCACTTCCATCACTTCCCGCACGTGCAGGCGATCTCCTCGTGGCAGAAGATCGTCGACGGTAGCGACGACAAAGGCTTCCATGCACCGTTCTGGTACGACCCGGACGTCAACGCGGGTCTGAACAGGCGGCACGTACTCGAGAGCAGGCCCGCGTTCCCGATCCCCTGTACGACGCCGGCTGGGGTGATCGTCTGCGTCATCGCAGCGCTCTACGGCTCCAACGGCGCCAGACGGATCCTCGAAAACTATCCCGCGATCCCTCCGCCGTTGCTCGAGGAGATCCGACAGATCGTGCGCATCGACATCTGAATGCCGCACGGGCCTGGGCAGCGGCGCCGAAGAGCACCGCCGGCCAGGCCCGTGCGTCGTGGTCAGCGTCCCGCGCGGTCGGCCCACCTGCCGCCGTTGTCCCAGTACCCGCGGATCTCCTCGAGCGACCGGTCCTTGGTCTCCGGGGCGCGGAACCACATGAACACGACCGCCAGGACGGACAGGACGGCGAACGCTCCGAAGCCGACGCTGCCACCGAGGTGGGCGAGCACATCCGGGAACAGGAACGTCGCGATGAGATTGGCGCCGAAGTCGGACAGCAGCAGCACGGCGGCGCCGACGCTGCGCAGCCGGGCGGGGAACGCTTCGCCGGTGTACATCCAGATCAGCGAGCCGATCCAGAAGTAGAAGCCGAGGTAGAAGATCGACATCCCGGCAATGGCGAGCACGCTCGCAGATCTGGCGCCGATCGCGAATGCCGTCGCGAGCATCGTGCCCGACCACCATCGCCACGCCGCCGACGATCAGCGGTCGGCGCCGCTCCCACCGGTCCACGGTGAGGATCGACAGGACGACGCCGACGACGGACACTGCCTGCACCGCGGCGGAGACGAGGATGGATTGTGAGGCGTCGGCGATGCCCGCGGCGCGGAAGATCGTCGGGCTGTAGGACAGCACCGTGTTCGTGCCGGTGATCTGGACGAAGAAACCGAAAGCGATGACAAAGAACGTCGCCCGCGCGTATCGCTTGGTGAACACGTCCCGGTAACGGCCCTGTTCACCGTGCCCGAGGTCGGCGTGGATCGCGGCGAGTTCGGTAGTCGCGTCGGCATCCTGGTCGATGCGGTGCACCGTGTGCCGTGCTTCCGCGTCGCGGCCCTTCATCGCGTACCAGCGAGGACTGTCGGGGTAGCGGAACAACGCGACGCAGAGGATTGCTGCGGGGATCGCGGAGAGCCCGAGCATCAGCTCCCACGGCTTCGACGGCGCCAGCAGGTAGGACACCACCAGGGACAGCACGACACCGGCGCTGGTGAAGAATTGGTATGCGGTGCCGAGCTTGCCGCGGTTGTGGGGGGCGGCGAACTCCGAGATGAACACGGGGACCACGACGGTGGAGAGTCCGATGGTGATGCCGAGGAGCAGTCGGACACCGGTCAGCCAAGCCACCCCCAGCGGGACGGCGCTCAGGGCGGCGAACACGGCGAAGCCCGCGGACAGGACGATCATCGTGGTCCGACGACCGAGCTCGTTCGCCATCCGCGGTCCGATGATCGCCCCGATGATGCTGCCGAGCACCACTACCGAGGTGATGACCGACTGTTCCGTCGTCGTCAGGCGGTATTGATCCTCAAGGAACAGCAGCGCACCGCTGATGGACCCTGCGTCGTAACCGTAGATGACGCCGACCGCCGCCGCGACGGTCGTCACGCTCCGCGTCAGCGACCTGGCCCGGCGCTCCGGGCGGACGATCGCGCTCACCGCTCGGCGCTCTCGCCCGTGGTCGCGGCGAGCGTGATCCGCTCCCCGGTCTCCAACGACTCGTGGATCGCGACGACAACGTCGGTGACGAGCAGGCCCGCGTCGATGCCGGGACCGACCGGTTCGCCGCGGTCGAGGCGGGTGATGAACTCCTGCACCATCCACGTCGGCGGACCCTGAACTTGTGATACGACCGCCTGGTGGGTTCCGAGACGAACCCCCCGACCGCTTCGAGCAGGTCGAACAGGGTGTCGTCCGGATCTGCCCGTGGTTACGCCGAAGCGGGATGCGCAGGTCGGGGACGAGGGCCTGAATGCGCCGCTGGAACGCGTCGACGTCGGTCGCGTAGACATGCTGTGTATCGGGATCGGGGCAGCGGTCGGGGAACCCCTCGGCGAACCAATCCCCCTGCAGACGGGAGATCACCAGGGCGAGGAGACCATCTGCCGTCGCCGCGGGCAGGGTCTGAGCGGTCCTCGGCCGCCGCCATCGGCACGGTCCGTGTACAAGCTGCTCGTCATACGGCCATCCTGCTGATGTCCGTCGCATCGTGCCAGCGGAAGACGCTCGACCGCGCGCACGGGTCCCATGCTCGGGACGTGGTGGCGCCGAGACCTGCGGATGCAGCAGACTGCCATGCATGACCTCTCGCGACGATGAGCAGACCATCACGGCAGTCACCGCCCACGTCCGGGAGGCGATCGGAGACCTGAGCAATTTCGTTTCGCGGGCCGAGTTGGCCGTCGCGGTCGTCGTCGCGATGCGCGACGCGCTTTTCACCGAGACGACCTCCGGAGGCGCTCCCGAAGGCCGTGACTGGGAGGTCCGAGCGCTGGATCCGCTGCGCGATGCGGCGGAGCGGTACCTCGACGAGGCGACCCGAGCGGCACGGGCCCGCGAGGCGTCCTGAGGGACGCTCCGGACGACGCCGTCCGAGTACGACGGCACGGCTCCGCCCCGGGTGGTCGGTGACGACGGCGCCTCAAGGCGATCGCTGAGCCTGGATCGATCCGGCGGACGCCCGGGCGGCCACTCGGCGTCCCTCGGACGAGCCCGTCGGCGCCTCGAGCGCCTTGACTCGTTCCTCCACCCCGGGTGGTTGATCCCCGACAAGGGCGACGCTCGTCGGCGGCGGGCCGGATAGCACCGCGAGGGTGCGTCTTCGACACCGATCGCCGCGACATCGTCCGGCGTGCGGAGGCCGAGCCGATGTAGCGCGGCCATCGCCGTCTTACCCCGCGATAGCCCGCGGCGGGCCGGCCCGCACCGCAGTTCGGCGGTCGAAGCCTTCGCCAGGACCTTCGGGTCGTCGTCCGACCGTGGCGGCCGTCGACGACGGAATCGACGATTCCGACCGGGTTCGCGGGAGGAGTCATCCGCCGTACGCGGCGGACACCCCGATGGGCGAGCCAGCATCGCCGCATGATTTCGTTACGGCACCAATTGCATCCTGCAGTCCGGAATCGTCCGGGTCCAGCGCGAGTGCTCCAGCGGTCGTCGGATGATCGGACAGCCACGACTGCAACTTGATCACAGCCGCCGCGATCGCATTGTTGGTGGGCAGGTGTGCGTAGACGTATCGCGCCGCTTCTAGCCGTGACTGGTACCCCTCGTCCGAGAGCTCCCCGCGCTGATGCGCCTCGCGGGCATTGAATGCGATCGTCTCGACGGCGCTGATCTGCCCGCAGACTGCCGGAACGCTGGTGTCCATGTCGCCGGCTTGTAGCGCGCGCGGAGTTGCGCTCACAGTCACAGTTTTCGTCGGTGCCGGTTGGTTGGAGGCACAGCCGCTAAGTGCGACGATTATGACAGCCCCGAACACCAGCGTTCCTACTAGCTTCCCCATGCGGTCATCCTGACACGACGTGATGCGGGGGCGCGACCTGGCTCGAGCACTGACCTCTCGCCCAATAGCCGGTCGCCCGAGGGGCGCCTTCGACGATCACCGTCGACTCGTTGACCGTCTCACTGGCGGATCGGTCAATGGGGCAAGCAGGCGGGCCTTCCGGACGTTGGCTGGGCGGATCTGAACGCGAGCTAGCATCTCGTCATGGCCGAAGCGCTTCTCCTTGCAGTGAGCGTCGTGGTCCTGGTGGGGACCGTCGCGCTCTTCCTGTGGCGCGTGCGGAATCCGACGTGGGTGCGCGACACCCAGCTCACTCAGAACGCCAGTCCCGTGACCAGCCTGGTGATGGTCGTCCTCGGCGCACTACTGGTAGCGCTCGCCCTCGCGTTCGGGGTCGTCTCCATCGCCACCGGACGCAGCCTCATCGGATGGGCCATGATCTGCGCCGCCGGAAGCGGACTCGCCCACTTGGTGGTCACCGTTTGGATCCGACGACGGCCGCTTCCGTAGACATGTTCAGCATCCTGGGTCCCGAAAAGGATGAGCTACCGAAACGCGCTGACTTGAGCGATAGCCCTACTCCTCGGCGCCACCGCGACCGTTCGACGGACACAGCAATCGCAACCAGGACGACGCATATCGCACCGCCAAGCAACAGTCGGGGCGATGTGATGTTGCTACCCAGGAGGGTGATGCCGAACCCGGCGAGGGTGGGCCAGAGAATCCTCGACGACGCACGCTGCCGTTCGATAAGCAAGCGCACAAGCTCCACAGACTGATGCGTTGGTTTCGTCCTCCCGCGCAGCTGTGAACGCAGATCCCGTCGCTGCCCTGGACGCAGAAGGGCCATCGGAGTCGGCTCACCACTCGGGAGAGCCGGCTCGAGCCCGTTCCAGCGTCGAGCTCGCCACCAAGCGATCGCGGCGACCGCGAAGCCGGCGCCACTCGTGATGAGTCCCCAAGGAGGTGATCCGAGCGACGCCGGCAGCGCTGCGAGGGCAAAGAACACGAAGGCGAGTCCTGTGAGAACGGCCTGCAATCACGCGCCAACGACGATTGGACCCCGCTCCGCAAGCACCCGGGCCTGTTCCGTGGCGGCACCCCAGCGTCCATCGTCTTCAACTTCGACGTCGTCTTCACGGTCCATCACACGCTGAGCGTACGAGCCACCGGTCTACCCAGCCAACAACCCGAAACCGGGTAGCCAACGCCGTCCCGGTAGCCGATCGGCTATCGGACGATAGCGCGGTAGCGTGCGCTGGTGCAGGTGGTCGATGGCGTGTGTGTCTGGTGGAGTGACGAGGACGGTTGGGGCGCTCTCCGTTCAAACGAGGTCGAGTCGGAGGTCTTCGTTCACTTCTCCAACGTCGACATGACCGGCTACCACTCGCTGAGAGCCGGACAACGTGTCCGGTTCGAAGTAGAGCCGTACCCGCCGGGGCAGGACGGCTACTTCTTCCGTGCCCACAACGTCGCGATCGTGTGACCGGTGACCGATCAGCTATCGGGACGGGGACGACGAGGTCGCGTCGCTCCAGCAGAGTTCCAAAGCGGCCGGGCGGTTAGCAGCAGGAACAGCAGGAACGCCGGCTGCGTGACGAGCCCGGGCCCTGCGAGGGCAGGATGCGCGGACGCCGCCAACCAGTTGACCGTGACGTCCGCGACCATCGTGGCCACTCCAACGAGCACACCTGCTCGGAGCTTGGTCAGGAGCAGGGCGACGATCACAGGATCGACGACGGTGAGCGAGACCCAGAACCATCGGACCGGCTCGGGTGCGCCGTCGTAGACGTTCACCCCCACGGCGATCAGTTCGACCAGATGAGTCAGCGTGCCGACGCTGAAACCGAGCATCCACAGTGCGGCGATGAGGGTGAGGCGTCGCACTTGTCGTCTCGCGTCACCGGCCCCCACTCGTGCAGCCTACGAACACCCGTCGGTGTCCAATAGCCAATCGTCTATTGAGACACCTCAAGCGGAGCGGGAACTCCCAATCCCGCCTGAGGTGGTGTGTCAGGAGGCAATCTTGGATCGTTCGTGAATTGACGAGCTGTTGGTGAGTGCGTGCAGCGCTGCGCGGGTAAGTTCACGGTTTTGCGGTCTGGTGTCGAGGGCGATGTGCAGTGCCGTTCCTTCGATGTACGCGTCGAGGGCGCGCGCGACGTCTGGTTCGAAGTGACGTTCGAGTGCTGCGCGGCTCGCCTGCATCCACTGCTCGGTGATCGAGCGGAAGTCGGCCCGGCGTGCCGCGAGTGTGTAGAGCTCGTACGTCAGCACGTGCTCCCGCTTGGATCGCTGGAGGTCGCTGTGAATCAGATCGACGATCTGATCCAGCGCGGCAGCGGGTGTCTCCGCTGCCGCCATGCGTGCTTCGAACTCGGTGCTGATCGTCGCGGCGAAGGCAGTGAACACCTCGGTCAAGAGGTCGTCCATGCTTGAGAAGTGGTAGGTCATCGAACCGAGCGGGACGTCCGCCCGTACCGCGACCTTGCGGTGCGACGTACCGGATACCCCCTCTTGGGCGATGCTGTCGGTCGCGGCAGCAATGATGCGATCGCGCCGCTCGGGATCGAGGCGCCGCATCACGCGATCGTCCTGATGACCCGCGCCGGGTTCCCGACGGCGACCACACCTGCGGGCAGGTCTTTCGTCACGACGGCACCGGCTCCGACGACGGTGTCATCGCCGATGCTCACTCCCGGCAGCACGATGACCCCTCCGCCGAGCCAGACGTTGTCACCGATGCTGATCGGCCGCGCGGCCTCGAGCTTGTCCCGCCGCGGGCCTGCCTCGACGGGGTGGGTCGGTGTGAGTAGTTGCACGTTCGGTCCGATCTGGCAATCGGATCCGATCGTGATCGGGGCGACATCGAGCGCGATCAGGTTGTAGTTGACGAACGTCCGGGCACCGATCGAGATGTTCTCGCCGTAGTCGACGAACAACGGCGGCTTCACGAACGCGTCGTCGCCCAGGTGCCCGAGCAGGTCAGCGAGGATCGGTGTAGCGGACGGCTCGTCCTCGACCGCGGCACGGTGGTACTCGGCCGCGAGGCGCACTGCCCGCTGTGCGCGACGGGTGTTCTCGGGGTCGTCGGCGATGTAGAGGTCACCGGCGAGCATGCGCTCCCGGTTGGTTCGGGCGTCGCCGGGAAAATGATCGACCATACGTGGAGTTTACGACCGTCCACATCATGTGTACGTTCGTACGCATGCCCACTTCCACCGTTCTTCGCCGCGCGCGCTTCGCGGTCATCGGCCTGTTCTTCCTCACCGGCCTCGCGCTGGCCATGTGGGTTGTGAACATCCCCGCCGTGCAGGCTCGGACGGGGGTCTCGCACAGCGTGCTCGGCGGACTTCTCCTCGTTCTCGGCGCCGGATCGGTTATCGGCATGCAGGGCGCTGGTCCGCTGATCGACCGCCTCGGCAGCAAGCGCATGACCGTCCTCGGTGCTGCGTTGATCGCGGTCGGCGTGAACCTGCCAGGAGTGGCGCAAGATGCCTGGGGTGTCGGTGTGGCGTTGTTCGTCCTCGGACTCGGCAACGGCGTCATGGATGTCGCGATGAACGACCAGGCCGTGGTCGTCGAGCGTTGCTGGGGTAGGCCGATCATGTCCAGCTTCCACGCGTTCTTCTCGGTGGGTGGAGCAGTCGGCGCCGGGGTCGGTGCCCTCGTCCAGGCCAATGGGCTCTCCGTGCACTGGTCGCTCGGGTTCGGTGCCGTGGTCGCAGTCATCCTGGCCGCCGTGTGCATCCCGTTGCTGCTGCCCAGCGCGCCGGTCAGCCCGGCCGGGTCAGAGGCGCCCGTTCCATCGACCGTCGTACCAGCGAAGGTAGTTCGTGGCCGCATCGCAGCGTTGGCGCTGTTGGCGTTCCTGCTGATGTTGGCTGAGGGCACGGCGAACGACTGGTCCGCCCTGCAGGCGGTGGAGCGGCTCGGCGTGCCCGAGGCCGCTGGTTCAATCGCCTACGGGGCGTTCGCGGTCGCCATGACCATCGGGCGGTTTGCTGCCGACCCCGTGTCACACCGCTTCGGCCCCGTCGCAATCGTCCGCTACGGCTCCGTCCTCGCAGCGATCGGCATGGCCCTAGTCGTGTTCTCCGGCGTGTACCCGCTGACCCTCGTGGGGTGGGTCGTGTTCGGCCTCGGGCTCTCCGGGATCGTTCCGCAGATCTTCACCGCGGCGGGCAACCTCGGCGTGCAGAACCAGGGCGTGGTCATCTCTCGGGTCGTCGGAGCAGGCTACGTCGGCCTCCTCGCCGGACCTGCCGTCATCGGGTGGCTGTCACATTTGACGGGTCTGAGTCACGCGCTGATCCTGCCGCTGGTGTTCTGCGCCGTTGGTGTCGTCCTCGCCACGCAGGTCAGCCCTCGCGCAACTAAGCCGGCTGAGACAGTTGATCCGGTGGACAACGTGGCGCGCTGATCCGGACCTCTAGGTGCTGAGGACCGCGCTTCTACCGATGTGCATCCGGATGCCCATCGGCTACCGCGCACCGGCAGCCCGATAGCTTCTCGGACCAAGCCGCGTCGAGAAGCTCCGCTCGGAGTCGGATGACCGCGGACGTGATCGGATGGCTTCGTGCAGACAGTGATCCTGACCGGGATGCCCGGTGCCGGCAAGTCCACCGTGAGCCGACTTCTCGCGACGAGGCTGCCGCGCGCCGCGCGGATCGCAGCGGACGAATTGAACGCCATGATCATCGCCGGTGCCGTCTGGCCACTTGGTCAACCCGCGGAAGAGGCCGACCGTCAGGTCGAGCTCAGCTACCGGAATCTCGCTGCGCTGGCCAAGAACTTCACCGAGGCTGGGTTCATCACGGTCATCGACTGCGTTATTCCGGATGGTGCGCACCTCAATCGGCTACTCGGGAATCTCTCAACGGATTCCTTCTCTCTGGTTGTTCTTGCCCCGGGCGCGGCTGCGTGCAAGGAGCGCGACGCAGGGAGAGAAGCGAGCGAGCGGTTCACCTTCGACGGGTACGACGAACTCGACCGGTCGATGCGTCGCGGCTTCGGAGACCGCGGTTGGTGGATCGACACGAGCCATCTCAGCGCAGACAGAACGGCGCAACTCATCGCCGCCACACTCGACCTGGAAACTCCTGCGTCTCGCTGAACGATCCGCTCTCGGAAACGTGTGTCCAAGAGCGGGTCGCCCGGTCATCGGTCGGGGTGAGCTTGGCGGCGGGTGATGCCGAACGTCACCTCGAATCTTCCGGCGGTGACGGCGTCGAGGGCCGTGAACACCCCACCGCCAGCGTTCATGTGCACGGCGTCCAGACCGCGACCTCGTTCGGCGGCCGCCGCGAAGCCCCTGAGCGCCACAACCACACCCCTGCTCCGAGCCACAGGGCGCCCAGCGCTATCGTGAGCAGCACCAGCAGCACGTCTCCTTCGGGACGCGTGAGGCGCACGACCGATGCCGCGACAAAGATGAAGCCGAAGACGAGCGCGATGGAACCCAGCACCTTCGCGCTCGCCGAGTCCATGCCGAGAACCTACCGCGCGCGTTCGTCCTGGTGGTCGATCGGTGCGGTCATCACCTGCTGAGTCATCGCCGTCGAGCCGGTGGAGTTGCGTGGCTCGTGTCGGCTCCCACCCGTGCTGCACGAGACGCACAGCCGGTCCGTCCGACGGCCGATCCACCACCGGGTGCGGTTCGGCTCAGGCGACGTGCGTCCGATCGTCGATCCGCTTCGCGCTCACCCACATCGGGAGGTCCCCCTGCAAGGCGGCGACGCGCGGATCGGAGGTGGGGCGACCGCCACTCCTGGGGAGGTCGAGGTAGCTGCGGCGGACCACGTGCGAGAAGGGTTCGCCGCAACTGTCGTCGCTGTGATGGCGAAGCTGCCACTGCTGAGGATGCCGTCGCAACGACGCTGCGTCGGCACGGGTCTCAGTGCTGGAGAGGAGCACTGACCACAGTTCGTCGTCGGTCATGCCGACCAACTCGGTCGGTTCGAGGGCTCCCGTGTCGAGGAGGCGACCCACCAGGCCCCGCACGACGGCGACGGGCACGAGGTTCGCCGCGCTCCTCTGGGCGAGTGCTTCGCTGATCGCGAGGTCCGCCAGTTCGACCGCATCGACCGGATCAGCATCGACGGCACCGTCGCGCAGATGCAGCCGTCGCAGGAGTTCATGCGGTGCTGATCGTGTGCGCCCGTGGGCCTGTCCGCTGCGGAGGAACGAGTCGAGGTGGTCCAGCTTCAGACCGCCGTGTGACGCCGTGAGTGGCGAGGGGATGCTTCCGTCGTCGAGTGCGATGATCGTCCCGGCATCGTCACCGAGTGCCGCATCGGCGGCGAACAACGCGGTGATCTGCTGTCGGGTGAGGTCGTGGTCGAGGCCTGCGAGACCCTCGAGCGTGTGGCTGAACGGGAGGTGGCCGACGTCGTGCAGCAACGCAGCGGTGCGCGCGGGCTGGTGCTCGGGCGCGAAATGGGCCACGAGTGCGAGTACCCCGAGCGAGTGCTCGAGGCGAGAGTACGTCTGCACCGTCGTGATCGACGCGGCTCCTGCGTGGGCGATGAAGGCGAGACGCCGCACCGGCCAGGTGCGGAGGGGACGCTGTTCGGTCGCCGTGAGGCGCACCTCGATCCGCCACAGTGGGTCGAAGTACACCCCGTCGTTCCCCAACGTGTCGACCGCTTCTCGGCGCACTCTGCCCCCCCCGCCGTCCGTGCGGACAGGAGCGGAGCGGACGGCCGCTCCAGGAGGTTCGTCCCGTGCCGCGCGAGCGACGACCGCAGGGATCAGGACGGGTCGGCGATCTCCTGGAGCGCTGCGAGGTGCGCACGCCACGCCGTCCGACCCTCGCGTGTGACGGTGAGCGACGTCCGGGGGGTCTTCCCCGTGAAGGCCTTCCCGACGGCGACGTACCCCGCCGTCTCGAGGAGCGCGACCTGCTTGCTCAGCGCCGAGTCGGTGATCTCGACGGCGTCGCGGACCTCGCGGAACCCCAGCGTGGTGGCACGGTCGAGTGTGGCCATGATCGAGAAGCGGACCGGGTTCAGCAAGTGACCGTCGAGCCGGTGACGGGGATGGACCGGTGCCTGGTTCGTCGTCGTCATCGTCGTGCCTCGTACGACGCGCAGGCCATCGTGACCGCCAGGATCGCTCCGGACGTGATCCCGGACCACAGGACAGATCCGTGCGCCCAGGCGACGACGGCGATCGCAGCCCCGTAGGTGACGAACCAGCTCGCGATGTAGGTCGTCCATCGACGGCTCCGCGCGAAGGCCGCTCGCCCGCGGATGGACACCGCGAAGAACACGATCAACGCGAAGAAGGCGGCGAGTGTGCCGACGTAGGTGAGGCCGAAGGCCGAGCCGGTCGTCAGGCCCATCCCGAGGGTCCCGAACGAGGTCACCGTGCCGAGCGCGAGGATGAACGTCACGTACGGCCACCGGGTGGACTCGTGCGCTCCTCGACTGAGGCGATCGGCGGTGTCGAGGAGCGTCCGTGCCTCTGCCGGGCTGATGCTGTGCTGGTTGTCCATGGTGTTCCCCTCTCGGGTTCCAACCTGGCACATACTTGCCACTTTGGCAAGCACTTGCTGATCGGCCAAACCCTACCGCGGCACGGGCGACGGACGGCCGCAGGTGGTCATGGCCGCGGCTGAGCGTCGTGGGTGTGGTGCGGATCCGACGCGAAGGCTCGTTCGTAGATCTCGTGGACGACAGCGGCCTTCGCGTCGTTGTAGCGCAGGCCGTTGCCGGCGTTCACGGCCGCTGCCTTCGCGTCCGCGTACACCTGCCGGTCCTCGGGGTGGGATCGCAACCACTCCACGAACAGGCGATGCCGTTGCGGCTCCGCTGCCCCGGGCTGCCACACGTGCAGGTTGGTGTTGGGATCGCCGAGGGTGAGCTGCCGGTGCGGGTCACCGGCGATCACGTCGCGGAAGACCAGACGGAACCCGACGGCCTCGAGCTCCGGGAGCCAGGTGCGTTCATCACCGAGGTCGGGCAGGAGCAGGTCGGCGTCGATGACCGGCTTGGCGATCATCCCGGGCACGGCAGTCGAGCCGACGTGCGCGATGGTGTGATCGGCGCCGAGCGCACCTGCGACGAGGTCCCGTACACGCGCGAACGCATCGGCCCGATGTGGGTCGTGGTCCTGGAGGCTGCCAGGGTCGACCTGTCGGAACGCGACGCGCTGCGACTGACGGGCTGCATTGCCGTCTGCGATGAACGGCCGCCAGAGCGGGTGCGTGGCCACAGCCCCATCATGGACCCTCGACGTCACGCCGAGGACGGCGATCGTCGGTCGGTGATCGGGTCCGAGCACGCCGGAGGACCGGTGGCCGGTGGACCGCGCGACCGTCGTCGAACTCACACCTCCCAGTCTGACAGGGAGGTCCTGCCGCGGAGGAGACCGGCGAGTTCGGCGTGCACCGTCATGGTCTTCTCCAGACGCGCTGCCCTGTCGACGGAGAGCGTCCCCGCTTCCCAGTCCCGTTCCGCGATGTACGCCGTGTACGGGTTGACGACGCACTTGAAGTCGAGCATCAGGGACTGCGCGAGCGCGCCCGTCGCCATGTAGCTGTGCGGGAGCCCGGCAGCGCACACGAAGGTGACCACCTTGTCGAACCATGCAGCACGCCGGCCTTCCCCCGTCGCACCGGTGGCTTCGATGAGCGACTTGACCGTCGATGACGGCGCCCAGTTGTAGATCGGGAACGCCAGCACCACGCCGTCCGACTCCCGGACGACTTCGTGCAGCGCACCGAACGCGTCGCTGTCGAAGACCTGGTCGTTGTCGAACGCCGGCAGCGATGCCGTTGCGAGGTCGACGACCTCTGACCCGTGGCCGCTCGCCCTCAGGAGGGACGCCGACCGCTCGGCCAGCCGGCGACTGCTGCTGACGGGATCGAGGCTGCACGAGATGACCGGCAGACGCAGGGGAGTCACCCCTGCACGGTACCGAGTCAGGTGCGGCCGAGCGTGGTGCGACCGGTCCGTGGCAGGTCCGTCCGGCCGCGCCCCGCTCATCCGTCGACGTCGGTCGACTCCGCTCCCTGGACCTGGGGCGGCAGTCCGCGGACCGCTCCGTGCCAGGCCCAGGCAGCGGCGAGGAACACGCCCGTGGCGATGAGCCACAGCAGCCAGGGCATCCGCGAGTCCATCAGTCCGAGGGTGAGCGGGAAGAGTGCCATCCCGATCGAGCTCGCGGTCTGGAACACCCCGATGGCTCGGCCTCGGATGCGTGGGTGCGGAACTGCAGCCATGACCGCGTTCGCCGCGGGCAGGGAGACCATGTCCGCCGCGGCCAGCACGACCGCGACCACGACGACGTAGGACCACGCGCCCGGTCCGTGCAGCGGAGGAAGGACGATCAACGGTGCCGTCGTCGCAGCGGTCAGGACGGCGCCGAGCGCGATGAGCGTCCCGCGCCGTCGCCCGGCGACCCACCGGGTGACGGACGTCTGGAAGAGTGCGCACAGGCCTGTGGCGATGGCGAACAGGACGGGTGCGACCGCCGGGGACATGTCCCACCGCTCGATGAACAGGACACTGAACGCGACGTTCGGCAGCAGCTTGGCGGGGCCGATCAGGAACTGGCCGAGCGCGATGAGGCGCATCGACCGGTCGAAGACGAAGGCGCGGAGCAGCCCGGAGGCATCGGCTGGTCCCGCTCCCGTCGGTGCCGCTGCCTGCGGGGCTCGATGGCCGGTGCGTTGCATGGCGAACACGACGGCCGCTGCGACGCTGGTGACGACGTTGGTGAGGACCAGCCACCGCAACCCGTCCTGGTGTCCGTGCGCGAGGGTGACCGCGGCGACGATCGCGCCTGCACCCAGGGCGGCGGCCTTCGTCGCTTCGAGGAATGCGAACCAGCGCTCGAACGGGCGGCCTGCCGCGAGGTCGTGGACGTACGCAGTCCACGAGGTCCAGTAGAGCCGTTCGGATGCGTTGGCGAGGAAGATCGCCGCGAAGATCACCGCCGGATCGTGGGCGGAGAGGTAGAGCGTGAAGCCCGCTGCGGAGAGCAGGTTGTTGAGGACCATCGACGCCCTCGCACCGAACCGGTCGGTGAGGACGCCGCCGACGAGTCCGATCGGGAGGGCCACCAGGGATGCGACGGTGGAGAGGCCACCGATCACCGCCAGGGACACGTCGGTGGTGATCGTGAAGTAGACGATCGTCAGCGGCAGCGTGAGGCCGGCGCCGACGGTGTCGGTCAGGACCGCGAACGTGACGAAGCGGTGCTCGTGGAGGCTCGCGAGTGGAGCCGGAACCGGGCAGGGGTGAAGCGCATGGAGGTGTTCCCGTGAGGTCGTCGCACCGCCGCCGAGCGGCGGCGCGGGCGTGCAGGAGCACGCGAGCAGAACGCTCGCGGCGAGGAAGGCTGACCGTGTCGGTCAGCTCAGTGCTGCGTTGCCATGACTCCGGGGGGGACGGGCCGCGGTCCGACGAGCTCGGGGGCGGCTTTCGTGGGGAACAGTCCACGAGGGGCACTGAGCGGCATCGTCGCCACCTTCCCCGTCGTCGGACCAGACCGACGAACGCCAGCAGCGTCCACGTCGACCGAGCAACGGTTGGTGCAGCACACCGTTCGGGTCAGCGGCGCTCGCGCGCCTCCGGTCCGGGCCGGGAGGCGCGGGTCCTGCGGGTGCAGCGGCGCCCGCCCGTCACTTCGTTCGCTGGTAGACCGTTGCGACGACCGACCCGTACAGCGCGAAGGCGGCGATGCCGCCGGGGAACATCGCGAGGACGGCCGCGGGTACCGCCCACACCTGGTGCACCCAGGGGTGACCTGCTGGCTCCGTGGTGGTCATCGCGGCGAACGAGCACGCGGAGACGAGCACGGCCCACGCCGCCGTCATGCAGATGATCGGCAGGAAGTGCCACCCGAGGCCGAGGAGCGGGTAGACGAGCGGGAGGAGGAACATCGCCGGCGCGATGATGAAGCCGGTCCTGGCCGTGGTGCGGAAGGCCTTCCGGCTGCTGTTGACCTGGGCGATGGTGCGCTGGTCTCCGACCTCCGACTCCGGCCATGAGTTGTCCGGGAGGCCTGCGCGCGTGTCCTGGTCGTCCATCTACGGCAGCCCCGGCCAGGACACCGCGGGCCACTCGAGCTGCCCGGCCGTCGGTCGTTCTCGATGATCAGTGGTCACGGTTCCCCCTCGCGTTCCCCTGACGGCAGCGTACTGCTCTCGGCCTGATCTGCCGCCGCCGGACCTGCCCCCGACTCCCGCTTCAGCCGACGTGCTCCCACGACGACAGCGCCGTCCAGTCCTGCGGGTCGAAGGCGAAGGAGCTGCCCATCGCGGGCTGGTCGAGTGCGCGGCTGATGGGCTCGCGTCGGAGGCTCGCCAGCAGGAGCGCCCCGACCCCGCCGTGAGCGACGAACGCGATGCTCCGCTCGGGTGTCTGGGCCGCGATGCGTCGGACCGCGCGCTCGACACGGCTCTGGGCGTCGATCGCGCGTTCCCAACCACGGACGGACCGGTGCGGTTCGGCGAAGAACGCGTCGACGATCGGTTCGAACTCACGCGGGTCGAGGTAACCGGTCGCGCCGCGGTCCATCTCACCGAGGTCCTCGTCGACCTCGAACTCCGAGCCCCACTGTCCGGCGATGATCTCCGCGGTGTCCAGGGCCTTCCGCTCGCTGCTGCTGACGATGCGGAGGGGCTGGGGGAACAGCGTCGCGATGTGTGCGGCGCGGGCCCGTCCGACCGGCGCCAGACCCCAGTCCTGGATCCGGACGGTCGGGTCGACGGTCACCTCGGGATGGGACACCCACGTGCACAGCATCATCCGACCGTACCGGCGTCGTCAGTGTCCCTCTCGTTCGAGACGGGCGACGGGGTCGCGGGGGAGCCATCGGGGTGAGAACCGTCGCCTCCAGCCTCGGGCAACGCTCGTCGTACGGCGCGGTGGGCGGCCGGGATGGACAGGAGTGCTCCACCGACGAGGAGACCAGCGGCGACGAGGACGGCGGCAGGAGTGTGGAGTGCTGGAACTCCGATGCTGATCGCGCACCACGCCGTCACGAGGAGGCCGGAGACGATCGTCGGGCGCAGCGCTGCACGATGGCCGATCCGCCAGGCCGCCTCGCTCGACATCGTGACCGACGTCCGGACGCCGGCGAGGCTGTTCCGTGGCAGCGAGCCGTTGGCGGCCCTCCACGTCAGCCACGTGACCAGCGCAGCCGCCCCGATCTCGAGGGCCATCGGGAACACCACCGCACCGTCCATGCCGACGACGCTAGCGTCCCCGGCGGAGAACAGCGAAGTATCAGTGTCACCTACGTGTCGTCGAACCCGGCACGGTCTCAGCCGGCCTCTGTCCGGACGCGTACCTGCGGCGAACCGTCGGTGTTCCAGCGGAACAACACGAGGTGCCAGAGGCCCGGGCGCTTCCTCGACGGATCGATCAGGCCGTCGGCGCCGAGTGCCACCAGGCGGTCTCGGACCTGCCACGAGGCCGGGACGCCACCGTCTGCGACGACCTGTTGCCACGGAGCGGTCGCGTCCTCGAGGTCGACCACGGCTTCGGAACGAGCGGCCCGGTCGCGGAGGTCGACGATCCGGGACGCCACCACGCCCACTTCGACGATCATCGGCTCCGTGGCGCGCTTGTCCGGATGCGCCACCAGTGCGGCCTCCACACCCTCGACCGACGAGCTGAGGTACAGCGGGGGCTCGTCAGCACGTGAGTACCGGCCTGCGGACCGTGACCCTGCGATGGCGGATGCGCGGAAGCGCGGGTCCACCGCGCGGAAGAAGGTGCCGCGCACCTCCGGTGCGAAGATGTCTCGGTCGTCGCTCACGAAAGCATCCTGGTGCGGCTCACGCCGGCGGCGTCGCTCCCGCGCCCTCGGTGTCGTCAGCGCCCGCCGGACCGGTACCGGCCTGGTCGAGGTTCTCGTGCGGGTCGCCCATGTCGCCGGTCGCCTTGCCTGCCGGGGACAGCCCGAAGTGCTTGCGGACGGCATTCGCCTGGGTGTCGGTCACGGTGTTCCCGGCTCCTGGGGAAGGGGCATCCTTGATCGCGCTCTTCGAGTAGCCGACGTGCAGGTCGTTGCCGTCGAACGTGGCGTCCTCGACCGGGACGAGCACGGTGTGACCCCCGAGGAGTCCCGTTGCGACGCTGATGAACGCGGCACTGCCGTCCTCGGCGGAGGGGAAGACCTGCGCGACCTTGCCGACGGATGCGCCGTTGCGGTCCTTGACAGGAGCGTTCTCGATCTCGTGGATCGTGCTCTTGGTGATCATGGGCGTAGTCAACGCTCCCAGCCTGACCTGCTTGTGTCAGTGGTCGCGCGGCGGGCCCGAGCGCTGCGGGAAGAGCCCTGAGCAGGCGAAGCAGTCGATCGTCACGTTCGTCGAGGGACCGAGCCGTGCCTCCAGACCGGTCTGGAGCCGCGCCGCTACCGCGCTGTCGGCACCGCGACGCTCGCGAGCTCGGCTCGGACGATGTCCGCACCCGCGGACAGCGCACCGAGCTTCTGCAGGGCCGCCCCACGCGCCAGCGGCGCCATGCCGCAGTTCGTGCTCGGGATGAGCTTGTCGGCGTCGACGTGGTCGAGAGCGCGGCGGAGGACTGCGGCGACCTCTTCGGGTGTCTCGACCTGCTCGGTGGCGACGTCGATCGCACCGAGCATGACCTTCTTGCCGCGGATGAGCTCGACGAGTTCGAGCGGGACGTGGGAGTGGATGCACTCGAGGGAGACGATGTCGATCGAGGACTGCTCCAGGAGCGGGAAGGACTGCTCGTACTGCCGCCACTCGGCGCCGAGGGTCTCCTTCCACCGGTTGTTCGCCTCGATGCCGTAGCCGTAGCAGATGTGCACGGCGGTCTCGGCGCGCAGGCCCTCGGCGGCGCGCTCGAGTGCGGCCACGCCCCAGTCCTGCACCTCGTCGTGGAAGACGGTGAACGCGGGCTCGTCGAACTGGATGACGTCGACGCCGGCCTCCTGGAGCTCGAGTGCCTCCTGGTTGAGGATCGTCGCGAACTCCCACGCCAACTTCTCGCGGCTCTTGTAGTGCTGGTCGGAGAGCGTGTCGATCATGGTCATCGGGCCGGGGAGCGCCCACTTGATCGGGCGGTCGGTCTGGGCCCGGAGGAACCTCGCGTCCTCGACGAACACCGGCTCCGGGCGGCTCACCGCGCCGACGACCGTGGGCACGGCGGCGTCGTAGCGGTCGCGGATGCGCACGGTCTCCTTGCGCTCCTGGTCGATGCCGTCGAGGTGCTCGATGAAGGTGGTGACGAAGTGCTGCCGGGTCTGCTCGCCGTCGCTGACGATGTCGATGCCGTTGCGCTCCTGCTCGTGGACGGCGGAGCGGAGCGCGTCCTGCTTGCCCTCGACGAGGGCGTCACCCTCGAGCAGCCAGGGGGACCAGAGTCGCTCGGGCTCGGCGAGCCAGGAGGGCTTCGGCAGGCTGCCGACGATCGCGGTGGGGAGGAGCGTGCTCATGCGCGTGGGGGTCCAGTCGGTCAGTGGGTGAGGGCAGCGGGGGCGGCGGGAAGAGCCTGGTCGGCGTGTGCGGTCTGCTCAGCGAGCCAGCGGTCGAGGAAGTCGCGGTGCGGTGTGACGAGGTGCTCCTCGGTCCACCGGCCCTGCGTGACGCCGAGGCGGCTGCGTTCCTCGCGGTCGTAGGCGATGCCGGTCGACGTCCAGTCGTCGTGCTCGAGTGTCGGGCGGAACGTGCTCGGCGCGACCTCGTTCGCGTTGTAGATCTCCGGCCGGTAGATCTTCTGGAACGTCTCCATGGTGGCGATCGTGCCGATGAGCTGCAGGTCCGAGTAGTCGGTCAGGACGTCGCCGCGCGAGTAGAAGGCGAGCGGTGCCTTGGACCCCGGCGGCATGCAGTACCGGACCTGCATGCGCATGCGACCGAAGTAGTCGTCGGTGAGCGACGAGTGCTCGTGCTCGTACTCCGCACCGAGGACCGGGTGGACGACGCCCGTCTGCCGGTAGGTCTGGCTCGTCGAGACGCTGATGCAGACGACCGGCTCCGCGTCGAACTCCGACCGGAACGCGTCCGATCGCAGGAAGTGCTGGAAGAGCTGCCCGTGCAGCAGCCCGAAGTCGGCGGGGAGCGAGGATGCGGACGGCAGGCGGACGGCGAAGTCGTGGTCCCGCAGGTACGACGAGAAGTTGTTGCCGACGATGCCCTGGTGGCGCTCGCCGGAGTGCTGGTCGACGATCGTGACGTCGAGCACCTCGATCAAGGGGAAGCGCTCGACCTGTCCGCCGTCCTCGAACTGCATCGTCACCGACACGATGTCGAGCTCGACGCGGTAGCGATCCGCGTCCGGGTGACCGGCCAGGTCGTTGCAGCGCCCGTCGATGAGCGCGAGCGCGTCGCGGAGGTTCTGCTGCCGGTGCTCCCCGCGGGCCAGGTTCGCGAAGTTCGTCGTCAAGCGCGAGCTCTCGGCCGGCGAGTAGTCCTCGTCGAAGCGTGTCCTGCTGATGCTGAAGGTGATGTCGTTCGCCATGGTCCGCAGTCCGGTCGTCGAGCGCCCGCGGGCACTGTGGGAAGGGTCCTCCGATCATGACGGGAGGCGCGGGTCATCAGGTAATACCGAGACGCTATGCGGTCGCATAGCCTGTTCCTATGGCTCGCGTTGCGAACGACATCACCCTGCAGCAGCTGCGGTACTTCATCGAGGTCGCCTCCGAAGGATCGATCAGCGCGGCCGCAGACCTGCTCTACGTCTCGCAGCCGACCATGTCGGCCGCGATGAAGGACCTGGAGGCGCGCATCGGTCGGCCGCTCTTCACCCGTTCTGCGCGTGGGGTCGTGCTCACCGTCGACGGCGTCGAGTTCCTCGGGTACGCCCGCCAGGTCGTCGAGCAGGTGTCGTTGCTCGAGCAGCGGTACGTCGGGCGCCAGGCGTCGCGCCGGCTGCTCGGGGTGTCGGCCCAGCACTACTCGTTCGCGGTCGAGGCCTTCGTGCGGATGGTCGAGGGCGCCGACGCCGACCAGTACGAGTTCTCGCTGCGCGAGACCCGCACGTGGGACATCATCGAGGACGTCCGGACGCTGCGGAGCGAGCTCGGCATCCTCTACCGCAACGACTTCAACCGGCAGGTGCTCGGCAAGCTCATGCGGGACGCCGGGGTCGTGTTCACGCCGCTGTTCGTCGCACAGCCGCACGTCTTCGTCGCCCGGCGGAACCCGTTGGCGTCGCAGGAGCGGGCGACGCTCGACGACCTCGCCGAGCTGCCGCGGTTGACGTTCGACCAGGGCGCGAACAACTCCTTCTACCTGGCCGAGGAGATCCTGTCGACGATGTCGAGCAAGCGGGAGATCCGGGTGTCGGACCGGGCGACGATCTTCAACCTCATGATCGGGCTCGGCGGGTACACGATCTCGACCGGGCTCATCAGTGACGACCTCGACCCGGAGATCGTCGCCATCCCGCTCGACGTCGACGAGCGCATCGAGATCGGGTGGATCGCGCACTCCTCGGTGCCCCTGACGGAGCAGGCGCAGACGTACCTGGAGGAGTTGCGGGCGGTCGTCGTCAGCTACGGGGTCGAGCTGCTCGGGCCGCACTGATCCGTCGAGGATCTCCGCCGCTCGTCACTCGCCGTTGCGCTGCATCTCGACGGCGTCCCCGTCAGCACACTCGGACGTTGCTGAGACCGTGTACCGACGGGTGTCCGCCAGGAAGCTGATGGACGTGGTCGGGCCTCCTGCGCCGCGGAGACCGAGGATCGGGTCGTCGCCCCCGCTCTCGTACGGCTGCGTGGTGATCCCGGTTTCCTCCCACAGCTTCTCGACGACGGCGATGTCCGTTTCGGGTTCACCGGTCGGCTTCGCGAGAGCCGTGATGTACCTGTAGGCAGCGCCGTCGCTGCCGTCGCTCTTGCTGCACTGTTCGACCGAGGGCCCGCTGTAGACCTCCCAGTCGCCCTCGAGTGAGGAGGCAGTCCGGTCGACGATGTCCTGCACGGACTGCCGGGCCTCGGCAGTGCTCACGGCCCCGTTGCTCTCCGAGTCCACGCGGCTTCCTCCACTGCAACCGGTGATGACGACGATCGCTGTCACCGCAGTGACGACGGCGATCACCGCACGGACGTGTTCCCTCACCGTCCGCATCGGTCAGGGATCCGCTCCGAGGACGATCCCGAGGACGATCCCGAGGCCGGCCTCGAGAGGTGGTACGCGGTCATCTCGACTCCTTGTCCCGTGGCGGCGTGAGCGACGACACGACGCCATCCTGCGCCTCGTCGCACCGAGCGAGCCGGGAGCCGAGTACGGGGCGGCCACGTCCCGTCCGCCGCGTGACGATCCCGGTGCACGGATGCCGCGGTTCGTGCACCGGGATCGTCACGGACGTGGACCCGATCTCGGTCTCGGGCACGGAGCGGCTGACGGCTGCGGACCGCGGTGCCGCCGGACGGGAGGCGCGGGGCGCGCGCACCACGCGCCTCCGGGCCGGCGCTGGGCGCGATCGCACGTCCGCCCGCAGCCCGTCACAGGACGCTGCGGTCGCGCCGTCAGCGGATGCCGCTCCCGCGCAGCGGAGCGGGGTCCGGCGCCTGGTCCGCCTGGACGGCGAACTGGGTCCGGTGCAGTTCCTCGTACCGTCCGCCGACAGCGAGGAGTTCCTCGTGCGTACCGCGCTCGACGACGGAGCCGTCCTCGATGACCAGGATGAGGTCCGCGCTCCGGATGGTAGACAGCCGGTGCGCGATGACCATCGCCGTGCGACCGTCGAGCGCCTCGCTCAGGGCGGCCTGCACGGCGGCCTCGGACGTCGAGTCGAGCGCGGCGGTCGCCTCGTCGAGGATCACGACGCGGGGCTGCGCGAGCAGGAGCCGGGCGATCGTCATGCGCTGGCGCTCGCCGCCGGACAGGCGGTAGCCCCGCTCGCCGACCATGGTGTCGAGCTGGTCGGGCAGCGACCGGATGAGCGGCTCGAGGCGCGCACGTCGGACGGCGTCCCACACCTCGTCGTCGGTGGCCTCGGGGCGGGCGAGGCGCAGGTTGGCGCCGATGGTCTCGTGGAACAGGTGCCCGTCCTGGGTGACCATGCCCATCGTGTGCCGCAACGACGCGAAGGTGACGTCGCGGACGTCCGTGCCGGCGAGTCGGACGGCGCCGCTGTCGACGTCGTACAGGCGGGAGAGCAGCTGCGCGATCGTGGACTTGCCCGCGCCGGAGGACCCGACCAGGGCGACGGTCTGCCCGGGCTCGATCCGGAACGAGACACCGTGCAGGACCTCGTCACCGCCGCGGGTGTCGAGCGTGGAGACCTCCTCCAGCGAGGCGAGGGAGACCTTGTCGGCGGACGGGTAGGCGAAGCGGACGTCGTCGAACTCGACCGCGACGGGACCGTCGGGCAGGGTGACGGCGTCGGGCTTCTCCTGGATGAGCGGCCGGAGGTCGAGCACCTCGAAGACGCGCTCGAAGCTCACGACGGCGCTCATGATCTCGACGCGCGCGTTCGCCAGGCTGGTGAGCGGTGCGTAGAGGCGGGTGAGCAGGAGTGCGAGGGTGACGACGTCGCCGGTGTTCAGCTGGCCACCGAGGGCGAGCGTGCCGCCGAGCCCGTACACGAGTGCGAGCGCGAGCGCCGAGACGAGCATGAGTGCGGTGACGAAGACGAACTGCAGCATCGCGGTGCGGACGCCGATGTCCCGCACGCGGGCGGCGCGGACGCGGAACTCCTCGGCCTCTTCGTCGGGGCGCCCGAACAGCTTGACGAGCGTCGCGCCGGGTGCGGAGAACCGCTCGGTCATCTGCGTGCTCATGGCGGAGTTGTGGTCGGCGGCCTCGCGGCGGAGTGCGGCGAGGCGGCTGCCCATCCGGCGTGCGGGGACGAGGAACACCGGGAGCATGACGACGGCGATGACCGTCACCAGCCACGAGGTGCTGAGCATGACGACGAGGGTCAGCACGAGTGCCACGGAGTTCGTGACGACGCCGGAGAGCGTCCCGCTGAAGGCCTGCTGCGCGCCGATCACGTCGTTGTTCAGCCGACTGACCAGCGCGCCGGTCCGGGTCCGGGTGAAGAACGCGATCGGCATCTTCTGCACGTGGTTGAACACCGCGGTGCGGAGGTCGAGGATGACGCCCTCGCCGATCCGCGCCGAGTACCAGCGGGTGAGCAGCGACGACGCGGCGTCGGCGACGGCCACGAGCGCGATGACCAGGGCCAACCAGACGATCGTCGACACGGCGCCGCGGGCCGCGATGACGTCGACGACCTGACCGGCGAGCACCGGCGTCGCGACCGCGAGGAACGCCCCCACGACGGACAGTGCGATGAACACCACGAGCTGCACCTTGTAGGGCACGGCGAACGTCATGATCCGTCGGAGCGACTCGCGGGAGAAGCCCCGCCCGGCGTCCTTCGCGGACGAGATCTTGTACAGCGAGCTCCAGGCAGCGCCTTCCATGCTCATGCAGCCAGGATACGTCGGGACCACCGACGCCCCGCGCCCCGGTCTGCGACGATCGGAGCATGCCCTCCGACGACCGGCCCCTCGAGCGCCTCGGCTTCCTGACCATCGGCTCGTTCGACCCCGTGCGCCCGGCCGACGGCCACGAGGAGACGCTCCGCGTGATCGAGCGAGCCGAGGCCCTCGGTTTCGACAGTGCCTGGCTCCGGCACCGCCACCTGCAGCACGGCATCTCGTCGCCCGTGGCGATCACGGCCGCAGCCTCGCAGCGCACCTCGCGGATCGCCCTCGGCACCGCGGTCACCCCGATCGGCGCCGAGAACCCGTTCCGCCTCGCCGAGGACCTCGGCACGGTGGACGTGCTGCTCGGCGGTCGGCTGCAGCCCGGCTTCTCCGTGGGGACGCCCATGCACTACGACCTCTACCGTGACGCGATCCACCCGGACACCGCCGAGCACGAGGACCTCGGCAACGACCGACTCCTGCGATTCCGGGACCTCGTGCGCGGCGACCCTGTCACGGCGACCGTGGAGCGCCGGGGGATCGAGGAGTTCGCCACGACCGTCCAACCGCAGAGCCCGGGGCTCGCCGACCGGATCTGGTACGGCACCGGCAGCACGCGGTCCGCGGTGTGGGCGGCCGAGCACGGCTTCCACCTGCTCACCTCGAGCGTGACCCGGAGCGAGGTCGGCACGGACTTCGCCGCGAACCAGCGCGCGCAGGTCGACGCCTACCTCGACGCGCACCCGGATCCTGCTGCGGCGCGGGTCTCGCAGGGCCTCGTGGTCATCCCGACCGACTCGGCGACGCCGGAGCAGGTCGAGCGGTACCGGGCCTACGCCGCGGCGCGAGCCGGTCGGGTCGGGGTCCCGCAGGGGCCGGGGAAGCTGCTGTTCGCCGCCGACCTGGTCGGGAGCTCGGCCGAGATCGCCGATCGACTCCGCGCCGACGCCGGGTACCAGGTGGCGACGGAGGTGGCCTTCGCGCTGCCGTTCTCGTTCGCACCCGACGACTACGCGCAGATCATCGAGGACATGGCCGGTCGGCTCGGCCCCGAGCTCGGCTGGACCCCGGCCACGAGCGCCAGGTGACCGCCAGTCCCGAGTGGCAGGTTGGACGGGTGCACACCACCATCGACTCCGCGACCGAGGTCGTCTCCGGCATCCGCTTCCCCGAGGGCAACCGCTGGCACGACGGCCGGCTCTGGTACTCCGACATGCACACGGGCGAGGTCTTCTCGGTCGACCCCGGTGCGGCGGACGCGCGACCGCGCCTCGAGACGACCATCGCCGGCCAGTCGTCCGGCCTCGGGTGGCTCGCCGACGGCCGGCTGATCGTCAGTGCCATGAACGCCCGGACGATCCAGGTCGTGCGTCCCGACGGCTCGAACGAGCCGTTCGCCGACCTGTCGTCGATCGAACCCTCGCTCCTCAACGACCTGGTCGTCGACGAGGCGACCGGCCGGACGTACGTCGGCGCGTTCGGCTACGACCTGTACGGCGGTGAAGAACTCCGCCCGGGACCGCTCTACGTCGTCGACCAGGACGGCTCCGCCCGGCTCGCCGCCGACGGCCTGGTGTTCCCGAACAGCGCGAACGTGCTCCCCGGCACGCGGACCCTGGTGGTCAGCGAGACCTGGGGTGGTCGACTGACCGCGTTCGACATCGAGCCGGACGGGTCGCTCACCGGCCGCCGCGAGTGGGCGACGCTGCCCGAGGGCGTCACGCCGGACGGCAGCACGGTCGATGCCGAGGGCGCGATCTGGGTCTGCTCGGTGGACACGGGGGAGTTCCTCCGCGTCGTCGAGGGCGGCGAGGTCACCGACCGCGTCGACGCCCCCGGCCTGTGCGCGATCGACTGCGCGCTCGGCGGCGAGGACGGTCGCACCCTCTACCTCGCCACCGCCGACAGCTACGACCCGGACACCACGGCGCGCACGCGCGCCGGGCGGATCAGCGCCGTCCGCGTCACCGTCCCCGGACCGTGACCGCACGACCGACCTGAGCAGTCGACGGCGGGGCGCAGCTGACGGACGGGAGGCGCGGTGCGGGCCGGCAGCGTGCCTCCCGTCCGACGGCTCCCGCGTGGTCAGGGCATGGTGAGTCGGGCGCGCAACCGTGCGCGCAGGTCGTCGTCGGCACCGACGGCGGCGAACGCCGCGTCGACGTCGGCGGCGACGTCCTCGACGATCGGTGTGACGGTGGCGAGCCACTCGGTCACCTGGTCGGCATCCCAGGTCGCCTGGCGGTCACCCGGAGCGTGGGTCCCGGTGCCGGCCATCGCGCGGACGGAAGCCGCGTGGTCCTCGGCGACGGCCGTCGGCGGGACGCCGGCGTTCGCGAGCAGCAGCGTGCTGATCATGCCCGTCCGGTCGCGCCCCGCACTGCAGTGCACGAGCACCCCGGACGGCGCGTCCGCGATCGCCCGCAGCGCACCGAGCACCAGGTCGGGCAGGATCCGCCAGTTGTGCCGCCAGTACTCGGGGGAGTCGAGGATCGGGAAGCACACCTCGCGGAACTCCGGGTCGTCCTGGTCCTCGGTCGGGGCCGCGACGACGGTGATGTCGGTGAGGGCGTCCGGAGCGACGAGGGGATCGCCCTCGCGACGCCCCACCTCGTCGGCGCACCGCAGGTCGACCACCGACCGGAGCCCACACACGCGTGCGTCCTGCCAGCCCCGGTCCGTGAGCAGTTCGCGGCGCGGACCGCGTGCGATCCGGCCGCGCTGCGTCGCACCGGTCGGGGACGACGGGGTGGGGAGCCCGCCGAGGTCCCGCACGTTCCGGTAGCCGTCCCAGTCGAGTTCCCGCACCCTCCCACCGTACGACGGGTCCTGTCCGTTCGGCGCGTGCCCCCGGACGGGGGGAAACCGAGAGCAGGCTGCATGTCTACCGTGAAAGGCGACCAAGCGTGACACGCGTCACGTCCCCGACCGGAACCACGACCCGGTCCTCGCACACAAGGAGAGACCACATGTCCAGCGCAGCAACCCCCCGTACCGGTTCGACCCTCGTCCAGAAGGGCGCACTGCTCTTCGGGATCGTCTTCCTCATCGTCGGCATCGCCGGGTTCATCCCCGGACTCACGATGGACATGGGCACGCTGTCCTTCGCGGGCAACAGCTCGATGGCCATGCTCCTCGGCCTGTTCCAGGTGTCGGTGCTCCACAACATCGTGCACCTGCTGTTCGGCATCGTCGGCCTGCTCGCCGCCCGTTCGGCCGCGGGCTCGCGCTCGTACCTGCTCATCGGCGGCATCGTCTACGCCGTGCTGTTCGTCTTCGGCCTCTTCGTCGCCGGCATGGCCGGGGCTGCGAACTTCGTCCCGCTCAACAGCGCCGACAACGTCCTGCACGCCTTCCTCGCCGTCGCGATGATCGTCCTCGGCGTGCTCCTGCCCCGCGCCGGACGCACCACCCGCTGACACCCAGCCCAGCGCAGACAGGAGCGCGTCGGTCCTCGGACCGGCGCGCTCCTGTCGTCCGTGGGCCACGGGCGTGCGCCGGGACGGACGGGAGGCTCGTGGTCGACCCGCACCGTGCCTCCCGTCCGCCGGGTCGCGCGGTCCGCACCGGCGGTGCCAGGATGCCGTCAGCACCGGTCGCGGACCGGGCGGATCGGTGAGGGAGACGGGCATGGCCGAGGTGTTCAGCGACGCGGAGCGAGCCGCGATGCAGCAGGCAGCAGCGGAACGGAAGGCGACGCGCGGGCTGAAGGGCGCCGCGAAGCGCGAGGCCGAGCGCGAGGCGTGCACGGCCGCGATCGAGGCACTCGAGGGCTTCGACCAGGTCCTGGCCGCGCGCTACCACGTGCTCGTGACCGAGGTCGCTCCGGAGCTCGATCCGAAGACCTGGTACGGGTTCCCGTCGTACGCGCGGGACGGCAAGGTCGTCACCTTCGTGCAGCCGGCCTCGAAGTTCGGTGCGCGCTACGCGACCGTCGGGTTCCAGGAGGACGCCACGCTCGACGACGGCGCGATGTGGGCGACCTCGTTCGCCGTCGTCGAGTGGACCGACGAGGTCGAGCAGCGGCTCCGGGAGCTCGTGCGTCGGGCGGCCGGCTGACCCCGCGACACCCCCCGGCCCCGTCGGGCGCTACTCGTACCGGAGCGCGGTCACCGGGGCCGCCCGCACGGCTCGTGCCGCCGGGCCGAGCGCAGCGGCGAGCCCGGTGCCCGCAGCGCCGACCACCACGACGACCACGAGCCAGAGCGGCACGACGGGCGCGATGAGTTCCGCACCCTTCGTCGCGCCGAGCAGGGTGTACGCCCCGGCCCAGCCGTACGCGGTGCCGAGCAGCCCGCCGAGCACGACCGCGACCGCGACCGTGATCGCCGTCTCCGCGAGGACGAGCGCGCGGACCTGCTGCCGCGTCGCGCCCACCACCCGGAGCAGTCCGAGCTCACGTCCCCGCTGCGAGGTCGTCAGGGCCGTGACGGCGACGACCCCGGCGGCCGCGATGACCCCCGCGGCACCGACGAGGCCGGTGAACATGACCGCGAGCTGGTCGAACTGCTCCTGGATGCCGCGGTAGTACTCGGGGTCGTCCGCGGCCTGGCCCTGGAGCATGCTGGCGTAGGTCGAGAACCCGACGGCGAACGTGGCCATGAGCGTCACCGCGATGAGCAGCCCCACCGTCGCGCGGGCGGTGCGCTTCGGCGCCCGGAGTGAGTTCCGTGCGGCCATCGCCGGCACGACCGACCGGGCGGACGCGGCGGCCGCGATCCGCAGGACGGCGGGGAGCAGCACCGGGGCGGCGACCACGACGCCCGTGAACGACAGGGCACCGCAGGCCACCGCGAGCAGCAGGGAGTCGACGCTCGTCGCGCCGAGCACCACGGCGACGCCGAGCCCCGCCGTGCCGAGCAGGGAGAGCGTGCTCGCGGTCACCGTGCGGCCGACGGAACGGGTCGTGCCGGGAGCGGCCTCGACGCCGGCCTCGAGCGCGCGGAGCGGGGAGATGGTGAGGACGGCGCGGGAGCCGATGCGGAACGCGACCGTCGTGATGACCGCGACCAGGAGCCCGATCGGGACCAGGGACGGCGGGGCGACGACGCCGAGCGACGGGAGCACGTCCGCGGCCGCGGTGACGGCGAGCGCGGCGTCCGCGACGACCGCGCCGAGGACGGTGCCGACGGCGGCGCCGACGATCCCGCAGGTCGCCCCGGTCCGGGTGACCTGCCAGCGGAGCTGCTGACCGGTGGCACCGAGGACACGTTGCAGTCCGAGCGAGCGGGTGCGGCCGGCGATGACGGTCGCGCAGGTGTTGGACGCGACCACGGCGCTGACGTACAGGGCGATCCCGATGAAGACCCACGCCACGACAGGCAGGATCGCGGCCACCGTTGCGCTCGACCCGGTGCGTTCGCCGAGCTCGACGATCCGGTGCGCGGCCTCGGCGCCGGTGACGACGAGGGCGCCGAGGCCGGCGGAGAGGGCCGCGACGGCGACCGTGGCGCGGTGCTCGCCGAACGGACGGGCGCGCCGCGTCCTCGTGCGTCGGTGGCGGCCGCGGGGACGGGGCACGTCAGGACCCGCCGTCGCCCGGGTTCGGCGTCCAGGCGACCCAGCGGTCACCCGTCGACGTCATCGACCACGGGCCGCACCGCAGCACCGAGGTGGCCTTGTACACGTCCGGCGCACCGTCGACGTCCATCGTCGGCGCGGACTGCCGGGGCGTCGTGCTGCAGGCGTCGTCGGTGACACCGTCGGTGCTCGTGAAGACCAGCGTGGTCGGGGTCGTGTCGGAGCCCTTCCCGCCGGTGCCTGCGACCGAGGTGATGTCGCTGGCGTCCGAGGGCAGCCAGTCGGGTGCGGAGTCGAGGTCGGCGCGGGTCGAGGCCTCGGAGGTCACCCGGTCATGGGCGAGGTCGCCGAGGGCCGAGCAGCCGGTGAGCGTCAGGGCGCCGAGGGCGAGCACGCCGACGGCGAGGGGAGCGGTGATCGTGGAGCGGGGCATGTCGAGCCTTTCGTGTCTGGGACGATCACAGCGCACCGCGGCCCACGGCGGGATCGGCACAGCGGAGGACCGACGTGCTCCTCCGGGATGACATCCGGTGCCGCGCCTACTCGAACATCGCCCGCAGGTCGGCGTACGGATCGCCGTCGTGCACGTGCGCCGACGGCGGCTCCGGCCAGTGCGTCGTGCCGTCGTCCGGCCAGCAGGGCACCACGTGGAAGTGCAGGTGCGGCACGCTCTGCCCGGCGTCGGTGCCGGAGGCCTGCAGGAGGACGGTCCCGGTCGCGCCGAGGGCACCCCGCAGCGCGAGGCCGACCCGTCGCGCCAGCGCCGTGCAGGCTGCGAGCGAGGTGGGGTCGGCGCTGAGCAGGTCCGCGGTGTGGGCGACCGGGACGACCAGCGTGTGCCCGGGCGCCAGCGCCGATGCCGGGAGCGGGGCGAAGGCGACGGCGTGCTCCTCGCGTTCGACCCAGGTGACCGGTTCCCCGCCGGCGATGATGCTGCAGAACGTGCACGACTCCATCGCTCCAGTCTGGTCGACGCCGACCAGGGGGAGTGAGGTCGTCCTCGCGGAGGACGCGACCGACACGGGGCGCGTCCTAGCGTGGGACCTCCGACGACGAAGGAGGACGACGTGTTCGAGAACCTCGCTGGTGCCCACGTGCTGGTGCTCGTGCTGCTGCTGACCCTGGACGTGCTGGCGCTGGTGCAGGTCTGGCGCGACCGACGCCGGAGCGACGCGGTGAAGATCGTCTGGACGCTCGTCATCGTCCTGGTGCCGGTCGTCGGCGTGCTCGGTTGGGCGGTCAACTGGCTCCTGGGGAGGGCGGCGGACGGCCTGCAGCGCACGGGGCGCTGACCCACCGGCCCGTCCGGGGCGTCTGCTGCGTCCGAGGTGTCCGAGGTGTTCGAGGTGTCCGAGGTGTTCGCGGTGTCCTCGGCGTCCGCGGGTCGGATCGGGGGACAAGAACCGCACAGCCTGCGGATCGCCCTGAGGGCCCGGCCTAGCGTGGCATCGTCATGGCAGCCGAACACCGCAGACCCGTCGAGCCCGATGCGGCTCCCACCGTCGCGCACCACACCGCGCACCACGCCGCGAGCGCCGAGCAGCCCTCGGGGCCGCAGGCCGAGCAACACCCCGAGCAGCACTCCGACCAGCAGCAGCCGACCGGCGGACGACCGGCGCAGCAGCAGGACGACGCCCCGGACCCGAACCGGTGGAAGGCACTCGTCATCTGCCTGCTCGGCGGCGGCATCGTCCTGCTCGACGTGTCGATCGTCAACGTCGCACTCCAGTCCATCTCGAGCGGCCTGAGCGGCGCGACCCCCGAGGCCGTCCAGTGGATCCTGTCCGGGTACGCCCTGGCGTTCGGACTGCTGCTCGTGCCCGGTGGCCGGCTCGGTGACGCCGTCGGCCGTCGCCGCATGTTCGTCGTCGGTGTCGCACTCTTCACGGTGGCGAGCGCGCTCTGCGGCTTCGCCCCGAACGGGTTCGTGCTCGTCGTCGCCCGCCTGGTGCAGGGCCTGGCCGGCGGTCTGCTCACCCCGCAGGTCACCGCGCTGATCCAGCAGCTGTTCCGCGGCAAGGAGCGCGGCACCGCCTTCGGCCTGTTCGGCGCGACCGTCGGCATCGCCACCGCGATCGGTCCGCTGGTGGGCGGCCTGCTCATCACGGCGTTCGGCACCGAGAACGGGTGGCGCTTCGTCTTCTTCGTGAACCTGCCCGTCGGGCTCGTCACGATCCTGCTCGCCTTCCGCTACCTGCCCACCACGCCGAAGGCGGAGCGCGGCCAGAAGCACGACTTCGACCCGGTCGGGATCGTCCTGCTCGGCGCCGCGGTCGTCGCGCTGCTGCTGCCCTTCGTGCAGTCGGAGCAGTGGAAGAGCAACGCCAAGTGGTGGCTCGTCGTCGCCGCGGTGGTGTTCGCGGTGCTGTTCGTGCTCTGGGAGCGCCGCTACGGCCGGTACCACGAGCCCGTGGTCGACCTGCGGCTGTTCCGCCGTCGGTCGTTCTCGCTCGGGGTCGGTCTCGCCACGGTCTACTTCGCCGGGTTCACCCCGCTGTTCTTCGTCCTCACCCTGGCGCTGCAGTCGGGCCTGCAGTACTCCGCGCTGCTCGCGGGCGTCGCGTCGGTGCCGTTCGCCATCGGCTCGGGCATCGCGTCGACCGTCGGCGGCCGGATCGTGCACCGCTTCGGTCGGCAGCTCATCGTGGTCGGCACCGTGCTGGTGCTCATCGGCCTCGGCGCGGTCGTCTGGGTCGTCGCGGAACACTACGGCCCGGACCTCGGCTGGTGGCTCGTGCTGCCGCTGCTCGTCGCCGGCATCGGGTCGGGTCTCACCATCTCGCCGAACCAGACGCTCACGCTCTCCGAGGTACCGGTCCAGCAGGGCGGGTCCGCAGGTGGTCTCATCCAGGTGGGGGCCCGCGTCGGCTCGGCGATCGGCATCGCCGCGGTCGGCAGCGTGTTCTACTCGTCGCTGGCGAGCACGAAGGGTGACTACTCGCAGGGCCTGCCGCTCGGGCTCGGGGTCTCCCTGGTCTTCGTCGCGGCGGCGCTCATCGCCGGGATCGTCGACGTCCTGGTGGGGAAGGTCCGCGGGACGGAGGCGTCCGTCTGAGCCGACACACGGCTCCGCGGGTGCCGGCTCCGCCCGGTGACCACGCGGGGGACTGGTCTGCCGTGCACCGACTCCGCTACCGTCGCGGTACGCGGGCGACGAGTCCGTGAGCGACCAGAGGGGGCACCGTGACGACGGACGACCGCGCGCAGGACAGCGACCGACCGCTGCGACGACCGACGGTGGTCACCGCTGCCGTGGCGATCTGGGCGGTCGTGCTGCTGGTACGGGTCACCACGGTCTCGGTGGCAGCGGTGCAGCTGGCGCAGGACGAGTCCGGTGGTCCGCTCATCGCGGTGATCGGTGGGGTGCTCGGCATCGGGATCTGCGCGTTGCTCGCCTGGGCGACCCTGCTCGTGTGGCGTGGTTCCGGCACCGCGCGGGTGTGGCTCGGGGTGATGGGTGCCTTCGCCCTGGTGAACGTCGTGATCGCCGTGGCCGTCGGGAGCGCGGACTGGCCCACGCTCGAGCCGGTCGCTGTCGTCGCCGCTGCCGTGCTGCTGTACCTGCCGTCGGCACGCCCGTGGTTCCCTCGCTGGGAGCGACGCCCGCGTGCGCAGGAACCGAGGACCATCGGCTGGGACCCGCAGACCGGGGAGCGGATCACGGAGCCGCGCGAGGCCGCCGACCAGCGCTGAACACGCCGCGCCCGCGCGCGACACGCCGAGCCGGGAACCGATCGCGTCGGTGCGGACACCACCTGACATGAACCAGATCACGGGGGACCGGGCCGACTGGGCCCTGAGCCTCGCGGGGGACGGGCAGGCCTTCGGCAGGGTCTTCGACCGGCACGCCGCGAGGCTCCGGCGACATGCCGTCGGCCTCGTCCCGGCAGCAGCACCGGCCGACGCGGACGACGTCGTCGCGATGACCTTCCTCGAGGCCTGGCGGCGCCGTGACCACGTCCGCTTCGTCGACGACTCGCTCCTGCCGTGGCTCCTCGTCACGGCGACGAACACCGCGCACAACGTCACCCGGTCGGCGCACCGGCACCGGGCGTTCCTCGGCCGGTTCCCGGCGCCCGAGCCGGCGCCCGACCCAGCGGAGCAGTTCGGCGACGGCGGTGCGGTCGCGGCCATGGGGCGGCTGTCGCTCGACGACCAGCGCGTCCTGACCCTCTGCGTGCTCGAGGGACTCAGCGAGCGCGAGGCGTCGGCGGTGCTCGGCGTCGCCCCCGGGACCGTCAAGTCCCGACTCCACCGGGCGAAGGCCCGGCTCCACAAGCGGTACACAGCCACAGCGGAACCCCTCGGAGGCGCACTGTGAACGACGACTTCTCCCCCCGCCTGACCGCCATGCGCGACGCGCTCGTCGCGGAGGTCGACCGGTCCGGCACCCCCGGCACCGCTCCCGTCCCTCGTCGCCGTCCGACCCGGGGCGCGGTGCTCGCTGTGCTCGCAGCCTTCGTGGTCGGCGGTGGGCTGACCGGCGGGCTGACCGCGGCCGCGCTGCCCGGAGCCGACCCGGACGCCGCCGTCGAGACCCAGCTGGCGACGTCCGCGCGGTACCAGGTGGAGGAGAGCAATCACGCGACGGTGCTCGGGACCCCGACCTTCCTCGTCACGCACGGCGACCGGACCATCACGTTGGACGACCGACCGCGCGGTGCCGACGCGATCACGGTGTCGTGGACGTGCCTGGACCGGGCGGACCTCCGGGTGGCGGTCGACGGGACGCGCGTGGACGTCGGCGACCCGTGCCTGCCCTCGACCGAGGACGTCATCCGCACGCCGTGGAGCATGACCCCGGCGGACGACGCCGGAAACCCGTCGGTGACGCTGTCGAGCTCCGGGTCGGCGCGGTACGCCGTCTGGGTGTCGTGGGTGCAGCGGGCGACGATCGCCGAGCCGTCGCCGCAGCAGGACGCCGAGACCGACGACGGGGTCGTCACGTTGCAGGAGTACACGACGGCGTTCAACCGGCTGCAGGCGTGCATGGCGCAGGCCGGCCACCCGATGGCCGTCGTCCCGCTCACGTACGCCGCGGACGGCCTGTCGAGCTCGACACCGGGCGGCGACGGGCCCTGGTACCGGTACGGCATCGCGTCGGAGAGCATCGAGGTCTACGACACCCAGTGCTACCCGCGCGAGTTCGAGGCCGTCGACACGATCTGGCAGGGCGAGCACCCGGAGCCCTGACCCGGCACCGCGACGGACGGGAGGCACGGTGCCGGCTGGCACCGTGCCTCCCGTCCGTCAGCGGCGCGCGTTCCGCGACGTCGCGGCTGTCGAACGACAGCGGTCTCGTCGCAGGACGCGTGTCACGCGCCGCCGCCCGCGTGCCTCACACGCCCGCGGGCACCGCCACCCGCGTGAGCCGCACCGGCACGGCCTTGGACACCGGCGTGTTGCTGCCCTTCGCCGCGCTGTCGAGCGGCACGAGCACGTTCGCCTCGGGGAAGTACGCCGCCGCACACCCGCGAGCACTCGGGTACGCGACGACCCGGTAGTCGCGCAGCACGCGCTCGACGTCGTCGTCCCACACCGTCGCGACGTCCACCCGGTCGCCGTCCTGCAGCCCGAGCTCGACCAGGTCGTCCGGGTTCACGAAGACGACGTGGCGGCCCTTCTTGATGCCGCGGTACCGGTCGTTCAGGCTGTAGATCGTCGTGTTGTACTGGTCGTGCGACCGCAGCGTCTGCAGCAGCAGGGTGCCCTCGGGGCGCTCCACGTGCTCGAGCTCGTTCACGGTGATCATCGCCTTGCCGGTCTTCGTGGCGAAGGTCCGGGAGTCGCGGGGACCGTTCGGCAGGACGAAGCCCTCCTTGCTCGCGGCGCGGCGGGAGTAGTCGTCGAAGCCGGGGACGACGTGGCTGATGTGGTCGCGGATCACGTCGTAGTCGTCCCGCATGCCCTGCCAGTCGACGGCCACGCGGTCACCGAGGGTGGCCTTCGCGAGCTCGCAGACGATCGCGACCTCGGACAGCAGCCCGGGGGCGACCGGCGGGACCTGCCCGTGGCTGCCGTGCACGGAGCACACGGTGTCCTCGACCGAGACGAACTGCGGGCCCGCGGCCTGCACGTCGATCTCGGTGCGGCCCATCGTCGGCAGGATCAGGGCTTCTTCGCCCACGACGGCGTGCGACCGGTTCAGCTTCGTCGACACCTGCACCGTCATCTCGGTGCCGCGGAACGCCGCCTCGGCGAGCTGGCTGTCGGAGATCGCGGCGACGAGGTTGCCGCCCATCCCCATCCAGAACTTGATCTCGCCGCGCTGCATGGCCGTGATGCCCTTCAGCGCGTCGACCCCGTGCTCGCGGGGCGGCTCGAAGTGGAACTCCTCCGCCAGGGCGTCGAGGAAGCTGTCCGGCATCTGCTCCCAGATGCCCATCGTCCGGTCGCCCTGCACGTTGCTGTGCCCGCGGATCGGCGAGGCGCCGGCGCCGGGTCGGCCGATGTTCCCGCGGAGGAGCAGGAGGTTGATGATCTCCTTGATCGTGTCGACGGCCTTGGTGTGCTGCGTGATGCCCATCGCCCAGGTGATGATCGTCCGCTCGGAGCGCATGTAGCGCTCGGCGAGCTCGTCGATCTCCTCGGTGGTCAGGCCGGTGGCGCGGAGGACCTCGTCGTCGTCGACCCGCAGGACGTGCTCGACGAACGCCTCGTACCCGCTGGTGTGCTCGGCGATGAAGGCGTGGTCGACGACCGTGCCGGGGGCGGCGAGCTCGGCCTGCACGACGCGCTTCGCGAGCGCCTGCAGCAGGGCCATGTCGCCGCCGAGCCGGATCTGCACGAACTGGTCGGCGATCTCGGTCCCGCGGCCGACGATGCCCCGGACCTTCTGCGGGTTCTTGTAGCGCTTCAGGCTCGACTCGGGGAGCGGGTTGACGGCGACGATCTCGGCGCCGTTCTCCTTGGCGTCCTCGAGCGCGGTGAGCATCCGGGGGTGGTTCGTGCCGGGGTTCTGGCCCATCACGATGATGAGCTCGGTCTCCTCGAAGTCGTCGTAGGCGATGGTCGACTTGCCGATGCCGACGACCTCCGCCATCGCGAGGCTCGTCGACTCGTGGCACATGTTCGAGCAGTCGGGCAGGTTGTTCGTGCCGAAGGCACGGACGAAGAGCTGGTAGACGAAGGCCGCCTCGTTCGAGGTGCGCCCGGAGGTGTAGAACGACGCCTGGTCGGGGGAGTCGAGCCCGTTCAGCTTGTCCGCGATGATCCCGAACGCCCGCTCCCAGCTGACCGGCTCGTAGTGGTCCTTCCCCGCGGGCTTCCACACGGGTTCGGTGATGCGGCCCTGCTGTCCGAGCCAGTACTCGGTCTTGTCGGCGAGGTCGTGGACCGAGTGCTCGGACCAGAACGTGCGCGGCACGAGCAGCGGGGTGGCCTCCCACACGACCGCCTTTGCGCCGTTCTCGCAGAACTCGGCGGTCTTGCGCTTGTCCGGGTCCGGCCAGGCGCAGCTCATGCAGTCGAACCCGCCCTTCTGGTTCAGGTTCAGCATGAGCTTGGCGGTGCGGGCCACGCCCAGCTGCTCGATCGCCGGGGCCATCGAGTGCAGGACGCCGGGGACGCCTGCGGCCCACTCCTTCGGTTCGCCGACCGTCATCTCGGCGTCGGTCACGTCGTCCTTCGGGGGCTGTTCGGTCACGGTGCGCTCACGGTCTCTCGAGGGGCTGGTGCTGGTTCGGTGATGCGTTCGGAGCGGCTGTAGACGACCATGCTCTGGCCGCGCAGGAAGCCGACGATCGTGATGCCGACCTCCTTCGCCAGGTCGACCGCGAGCGACGACGGCGCGGACACGGCGGCGAGCACCGGGATCCCGGCCATCGAGGCCTTCTGCGTCAGCTCGAAGCTCGCCCGGCCGGAGACCATGAGGACCGTGCCCCGCAGGGGCAGCCGTCCTTCCTTCACGGCCCACCCGACGACCTTGTCGACGGCGTTGTGCCGACCGACGTCCTCGCGGAGCACGAGCATCCGCCCGCTGGCGCCGTCGAACAGCGCTGCGGCGTGCAGGCCGCCGGTCTTCTCGAACACGTCCTGGGCCTCGCGCAGCCGGTCGGGGAACGTCGCGAGGAGCGCCGGGTCGAGCACGAGGTCGTCGTGCAGGACGCTGTGCTGCGAGGTCGTGCGCACGGCGTCGATGCTGGCCTTGCCGCACAGGCCGCACGAGCTCGTCGTGTAGAACGCGCGCTCCAGGCTCGGGTCCGGCGCGGGGACGCCGAGTGCGAGCGTCACGTCGAGCACGTTGTAGGTGTTCAGCCCCTCGTCCGTCGCCCCGGCGCAGTACCGGGCGGCGGCGAAGTCGTCACCCCGGGCGATCACGCCCTCGGACACCAGGAACCCCGCGGCGAGGTCGACGTCGTTGCCGGGCGTCCGCATGGTGATCGCGAGCGAGTTCCCGCCGACGCGGATCTCGAGCGGCTCCTCGACGGCCAGCAGGTCGTCGCGCACCGACCGGGACGTCGCGACGGTGATGCGGGTGACGCGCTTCCGCGCCGTGATCCGGCTCATGCTCCGGGTCTACCACCCGTGCCCGGCACCCGCCAGGGCGGTGCGGTTCCCGCACGCCGTCCTGTGGCGGTCCTCAGGCCCGCCGTCGGACCGTCCGGTGCGCCCGTCAGCACCACGGCAGCCGGACGGGAGGCACGTCCTCGCCCGCCACGCCGCCGCCGGCCGGGACGACCAGCAGTCCGTCCGCGTCGGCCAGGCCCCGGAGCATCGCCGAGGTCTGGTGCGACGCCGGGACGGCGCCCTCGGGCGTCGCGCGGTACGCGAGCACCAGCGCGCCCGGCCGGTCGTTGGGCACGTCGACCGCGAGCCGCACCCGTCCCACCGGCTCGAGCGGTCGCCCGAGCAGTCCGGCGACGAGCGGTCCACCGAGCAGCACGAGGCCGACCATCGCGGCCATCGGGTTGCCGGGCAGGCACAGGAACACCGTCGGGCCGCGGCGGGCCAGCAGCATCGGTCGTCCCGGACGCACGTCGACCCGGTCGACGAGCAGCTCCGCCCCGATCCGGGCGAGCGCACCGCGGACGTGGTCGGTCGACGAACCGGCCGTGCCGCCCGTGCTCACGACGAGGCGCTCGCGGGCGGCGTCGAGCACGCGGGCGGTGGTGTCGGGGTCGTCCGGCACGCGGTCAGCGGCGACGGGGTCGGCACCGAAGGTCCCGAGCACCGCGGGCAGGGTGTGCGAGAAGACGTCGCGGACCTGTCCGGGTCGTGGGACCCCGGCACCGACGACCTCGTCGCCGAGCACCGCGACCCGGGCGGTCGGGGCCGGCGCGACGCGCACGTCGTCGACCCCCGAGGCGGCTGCCAACGCTGCACGCGGAGGCGTGAGCACCGTGCCGCCGGTGAACAGCACCTGGTCCCGGGTGACCTCCTCGCCCGCCGGCCGGACGTGTCGTCGGGTGGACGGCGTGTGGCGGACCAACCGGCCGTCGTCGTCGACGGTGGCGTCCTCGGACCGCACCACGGCCGCCGTGCCGGGCGGGACGGGTGCCCCGGTCGTGATCGGTCGGGCGTGCCCCGTCGTCAGCGGCGCGCCGGAGGGGACCGCTCCGGCGACGATCGGCGCGCCGAGCACCCACGGCCCCGGCCCCGCGACGGCCCACCCGTCCATGGCTGCGCCGTCGTGCCCGGGGACGTCGCCGCGGGCGGCGAGGTCGCCGGCGAGCGTCCGGCCGAGCGCCGACGCCAGGTCGAGCCGGACGGATCCGGCTCCCGGGTCGGCGGCGGTGTCGGCGGCGAGGCGGACGCCCTGCCGGTGTGCCTCGTGCCGGGCGTCGGACCAGGACGGCAGGACCAGCGTCACCGGGCGTCGGACCCGGTGGTGCCGTCGGTCCGGCCCGTCTGCTCGGGTCCGTCCGGGCCGTCGGTCGTGTCCGGGGTGTCCCCGTGCGCGAGTGCGAGCCGTGTCGCGGTCGCTGCGGCGTCGGCCAGGTCCGCCTCCGACCCGCCGCGGAGCCCCGCGGCGTACCCGACCAGGAAGGTGGTCAGCGGGGCAGCCGGACGGGCCACGCCGTGGGCGGCGTCACGGGCGAGGTCGAGCACGACGTCGCGGTCGAGCGCAGAGCCCTGGGGGAGGCCGAGCGCCTCGGCGAGCTCGGCGGTCCAGGCGGCGAGGACGTCGTCAGTGGTCATGCGGTCAGTCAAGCAGCCGGGCGTCCGCCGTGGCCCGCGTGGCGTCCTCCGGTTCGTCCACGTCCGCACAGAGTGCGGCGGGCAGCGGGACCTCGACGAGCCGGAGGCCGTCGGTCAGCCGTCGCACCGCCGCGCCGGTCGGGTCGCCGAGCGCCCGGACCGCGGCGCGCAGCGCGTCCGAGCGGTACAGCGCGAGCAGGTGCTGGCGACGCCCGTCCTCGTCGACCGCGACGACGCCGTCCGTGTCGTCGGGTGCCGTGCCGGCGGCGTCGAGCAGCAGCGCGGCCGCCGGCTCCGGGCGCACGAGGTCGCACGCGAGCACGAGCGTCCACGGCGCGGGGTCGGCCACGGCGGCGAGTCCTGCGGCGATCGCGGCGACCGGCCCGCCGAGGGGCGGGTCCTCGCGCGTGTGCACGACCCCGGCGGGTGCACCCCGTCCCGCCCGCAGCCCGACGAGCACGGTCCGACGAGCGCCGGCGGCCGCGGCGACGGCGTGGTCGGACAGTGCGACGCTGCCGGCGACGAGGGCGGTCTTGTCGATCCCACCCATGCGCGTCGCTCGGCCGCCGGCCAGCAGGACGGCGTCGTGGTGCGGTGCGGTCGGGGAGGTCATGCCTGCACCGTAGCCGGACGGCCCGGGGTCAGGAGCAGCGCTCGAGCGCGAAGGACTGGAGTGCGTCCCACTGCGACGGTCCCTGGCCCAACGCGGGGCCCCACCGGTGCAGGACGCGGCACCCGAGCGCGGTCGTGGCCTGGCGCACCGGGTCCGCGGCGCGTCCGTCCCGTGCGACGAGGAACAGCCGTTCCCGACCGGAGTGCACCATCGACTCGATCTGCGCCGCGGAGAACACGGCGACCTGACCGGAGAACCCGCCGTCGGTCAGGACCTCCTTCCCGGTGGCACCGATCACGTCCGACGCGACCCGCCACGAGTCGGTGAGGAACAGCGGGGCGCCGTCCCGCCCGCCACCTGCGCGCTCGGCGTCCCGCACCAGTTCGGCGTCCGCCGTGGGCAGGCCCTGCCCAGCGCCCCACGGGTCCGGTGCCGAGACGGTGAAGGGAGCGTCCTCGGTCGCCTGCCCGACGCGGCGGGGACCGCCTCGGCCCGGCGCCGACACCCGCTGCGACCGCGCAGCGTCCCACGTCGCAGCGTCCTGTCGCACCCCGACCGACGCGTCGCCCCGGTCACCGTCGCGAGCGGCGTCGAGCGCCTGCAGGGAGAAGCACGCGGGCCCGAGCACGACCGCGGCGACGAGCAGGGCCCCCGCGGTCCGGCGCCCCGCCCCGCCCGGCGCTCGTCCGGTCGCCGCCGACCCGGACCGACGGCTCCGGACGGCGAGCACGACGAGGGCGGCGGCGGTCGTGCCGACGGCGACGGTCGCGAGCAGTGCCGGCTCTGCCGAGGTGCGTGCGAGCCAGGTCCACCAGGCGCCCTGCAGGACGAGCAGCCCGGCGGGGACGAGCCGCAGTCGGCGGTCCGGCGCGTCCGCGAGCCGGGCGGCTCCCCACCAGCCGAGGGCGGCGAGGGCGGCGAGCTGCACGCCGATGCCCGCGACGTAGGCGGTGTGCGGCAGGTGCATGACGGACAGGACCGCCACCGCGGTCGCCAGCCAGACGACCAGCGTGCACAGCGTGGCGGAGGGGACCCGGGCCTCCCGGACGGTGCGTCGCGGCCACCAGCGGAACGCGCCGAGCACGATCCCGGCGAGCGCAGCGGGCCACGACCACCCGACCTGCGAGGCGTAGCGGGGGGAGAACAGCTGCAGGAGCGGGTGTCCGGCCGCGTGGCTGACCGCGAGCGACCACCGGTCCGCGGCCGCGTCACCCGCGGTCCGCAGCGCACTGACGGCGCCCGGCCAGGCGCCCGGCAGGAACCGGTCGACCCCGTTGTAGCCGAAGACCATCGCGAAGACGCTGTCGTCGGTGGAGCCGTCGACGAACGGGTGGTCGGCCGTCGGGAGCAGGGCGACGACGACCGACCAGCCGAGGCTCGCGACCAGCGTCGCCGACACCAGGGCGGCGAGGTGACCGGCGGCTCGACGCCAGCGCGGACCCGGACCGGCGGTCGCGACGAGGGTGCCGACCACCAGCGCCGGCAGGACCAGCCACGCCTGCAGCATCTTCGCCTGGAACCCGATGCCGACGAACAGTCCCGCGAGCAGCAGCGGCCACCAGGTGCGGGTCAGGGCGGCGCGTTGCCACCACACGAGGGCGACGGCGAGCGCAGCGGTGAGCAGGCCGTCCTCCATCGGGTGGCCGAACATCGACACGAAGATCGGGGTCGCGGCGGTCAGCGCGGCCGCGACCAGACCGGCGCGGGCCCCGAGCCAGCGGAGCACGACCACCGACACCGCCAGCGTGGTGACGGCGCCCTCGACGACCTGCGGCAGGCCCAACGCGGCCGCGGACATGCCGAAGAGGTGCACGCTGATCGCCTGGGGGACCGCGAAGCCGGCGAGCTTGTCGAGCGTGACGGTCGCATCCGGGTCGAAGGAGCCCGAGAGGAAGGCCGGCAGGGACTCGGACATGGACCGGACGGCGCTCGCGTAGAAGGACAGGTCGCCGCCGCGGCCGAGGTTCCAGCTCGTGAGCACCGCGCCGAGCACCACCACCAGGGTGAGGGTGGTCTGCTCCCACCGGCTCTGGTGCCACCACCGGGCCGGGCGTTCCGCGGCCGCGTCGATCGTCGTCATGCGGTGACTGTCCCGCCGCAGTCGATGGAGCAGCCGTGCGGAGCCGCCCGGGGGCAACGGATCCGTTCAGCCAGGCCCCCAGGGAACCGCGGTCTCCGGACGACGGTGGGGTCGGGGCTGTCGCGTCCGCCGAGCACCGGCTATGTTCGGCAGCACAACAAAACCGGACGACGGTGGCGACGCGGCCGCCGGAGGAGCAGCCCATGGTCGAGCACGGAGTCCAGCACGAGTCGGTCGCGCACCGCACCGGCGAGACGGTCCTGACGGTCGTCGACCACCACGGCGCACCGCTGCCGGACGTCGAGGTCGCCGTCGAGCAGACCCGGCACGCCTTCGGGTTCGGCAACATCGGGTTCGACTTCGTGGAGCTGGCGAACGACGAGGTCGACGGTGCCGGACGGGAGCGCCTCGAACGCCTCGCCGACCTGTACGCCGACGTCTTCACGACCGCGACGCTGCCGTTCTACTGGGGTCGCTTCGAGCCGGAGCGCGGGCGCCCGGACACCGCTCGACTCCGGCGCACCGCGGAGTGGTTCCGCGACCGGGGGATCGCGCTCAAGGGGCACCCGCTCGTCTGGCACACCGTGCAGCCGGACTGGCTCCTCGGGCTGCCCCTCGACGAGGTCGAGCAGCTGCAGCGGGAGCGCATCCGCCGTGACGTCGGCGACCTCGCCGGGCTGGTCGACACGTGGGACGCGATCAACGAGGTCGTCATCATGCCCGTGTTCGACAACGGCGACAACGCCATCACCCCGCTCGCCCGGGCGAAGGGCCGCATCCCGACGATCCGGATGGCGTTCGAGGAGGCCCGCGCCGCGAACCCGCACGCGACCCTGCTGCTCAACGACTTCGACCTGTCGAGCGCGTACGAGTGCCTGATCGAGGGCGTGCTCGAGGCCGGCGTGCAGATCGACGCCATCGGGCTGCAGACCCACATGCACCAGGGGTACTGGGGTGAGGAGACGATGCTCGCGATGGTCGACCGCTTCGCCCGGTACGGCCTGCCGCTGCACCTGACCGAGACCTCGCTCGTGTCGGGTGACCTCATGCCCGCGGACATCGTGGACCTGAACGACCACGTGGTGGACTCGTGGCCCTCGACGCCCGAGGGTGAGGCCCGACAGGCGGACGAGGTCGAGCGGCACCACCGGAGCCTGGTCGGGCATCCCGCGGTCGAGGCGGTCACCTCCTGGGGCATCACCGACGCGGGCGCCTGGCTCGGCGCGCCGATCGGGCTGGTCCGCGAGGACGGGACGCCGAAGCCGTCGTACGAGGCGCTCCGTCGCCTGGTGAAGGACGAGTGGTGGACCGGGCCGACGGTGCTCCGCACCGACGAGCGCGGGCAGGTGCGGGTGCGCGGGTTCCGGGGGGAGTACCGGGCCGAGGTGCGGGGCGCGTCGGTAGCGGTCACCGTCGGGCGCGAGCCGGCCGAGCAGCGGGTGGTCGCGTCCGCGACGTGACCAGCGGCGGACGGGAGGCGCGGTGCGGGTCCGTCCCGTGCCTCCCGTCCGGTGTCGCCCCCGGTCCCGCGCCGCGCGGTGCGGTGCCGTCGGGACCGCGGCGCGGCCCTGCGTGCTCAGCCCAGGTCGAGCGTCCGGCCGAACGTCCGCGTGACGGGCGGCGCGGCGACGATCGCGGCGAGGGCCCTCGGGGCACCCTCGTCGGTCGCGCGCCAGGCGACGTAGGCGTCGTGGTCGGCGGGCGTCGTCCACCGCTCGAGCACGACGAGGTGCAGCGGGTCGGAGTCGTCGACCAGGACCTCGAGCGACTCGTTGCCGGCGAAGGTCGCCGTCTGGGCGAGGGTCTCGCGGATCGCGGAGTCGATCGTGTCCTGCGCGACGTCGTCTCGCAGCTGGACCTCGAGGAGGACCGTCTGGGTCATGTGCGTGCCTTTCGTCAGGTGCTCGTTCTCGGCACCCGTCCGTCGGGTGCCGAGTGCGCCAACGTCCGGGTGACCCGTGGTGTTCCGCAGCCCGACGGAGAAGTGCAGAACGCAACGTCGGCGACTGCTCGCAGCGGCAGGGCGCTGCGGGGAACCGCCGGAGTTGCGCGTTGCGGGCTCGACGCCGACACATGTCGAGAAGAAAGCTTCCGGAGGAAGGTTTTCGGTGTTACTGTCCTGATCACCTAGCAGCACTAGGTATTCGAGAGGGCACGCCGCCCCCGATGGCTCGAGGAGGAGTCATGTCGACACCGACGTCGAAGGAAGAACCGCAGTCCGGTCTCGCCGGTACCGCGAACCCGCCGGTCACCGCGGCCGCGGGAGCCACGAGCACCGACCCCGCAGCCGCATCGCGTGCGTTCTCGGTCGAGGGCCTCACGCAGAACGTCAGCACCGTCCGGGTCGGCCCGAAGTACCTCTGGGCACTCAGCCTCGCCCAGTTCGGCCTCTTCGCCGCCCTGCTCACTCCGGTGTTCGTGGGCATGGCGATCAAGGCGACGGTGCTGAACCCGGACAGCCCCGAGACGATCGTCGGGTCGGTCCTGCCGTTCGGTGCCCTCGGCGCCCTGCTCGCCAACCCGCTGGCGGGGGCACTCTCCGACCGCACCCGCACGCGCTGGGGTCGCCGTCGGCCCTGGATGGTCGGTGGCGTCGTCGTCTTCGTCGTCGCGCTGGCCTGGCTCGCGTTCGCGCCGGACGTCCTGCAGCTCACCATCGCGTGGGTGCTCGCCCAGGTCGCCGCGAACGCCGTCCTCGCCACCCTGACCGCGAGCTTCGCGGACAACGTGCCCGAGTTCCAGCGCGGCAAGGCGTCGAGCGTCATCGCCCTCGCGCAGAACATCGCGATCCTCGCCGGCCTCTACCTCGCCGTGTACCTGGTCGGGAACCTGCCGGTCCTCTTCATCGCGCCGGGCATCCTGGCGATCGTCGTGATCCTCGTCTACGCGGTCGTGGCCCGCGACGAGCTCCCGGCCACGACCAAGCCCTTCAGCTGGGTCACCCTGATCGCGTCGTTCTGGACGAACCCGATCAAGCACCCCGACTTCGGGCTCGCCTGGTGGGGCCGCTTCCTCATCACCTTCGGCACGTTCATGTTCACGACGTACCGCGTGCTGTACATGCAGGAGCAGATCGGGATCGAGGACCTGGCCGAGGCCACCGCCACCGTCGCGTTCGGTGTGCTCCTGTACACGGTCGCCCTGCTCGTCAGCGCCGCGGTCTCGGGCTGGGTGTCCGACCGCGTCCGACGCCGCAAGGTCTTCGTCTGGGGTTCCACCGCCCTCACCGCGGTCGGCCTGGTGATCCTCGCGCACGTCGACAGCGTCGGCGGGTTCTACTTCGCGGAGATCGTGCTCGGGTTCGCCTTCGGCATCTACGCAGCGATCGACACCGCGCTCGTCGTCGACGTGCTGCCCGACCCCGAGCGTCCGGGCAAGGACCTCGGTGTCATCAACATCGCCAACGCCCTGCCGCAGTCGCTCGCCCCGGCGGTCGGCCTGTTCCTGCTGGGCCTCGGCGGCGGCCAGAACTACACGCTCATGCTCTGGGGTGCCGGCGTCGCCGTGCTCCTCGGTGCGCTCGTCATCCTCCCGATCAAGAAGGTCCGGTGACCACCGTGGCACCCCGCATCTCCCTCCAGCTCTACACGGTCGACAAGGCGCTGGCGCCCGACCTCGACGGCGGCGTCGCCCGCCTGGCCGGCATCGGGTTCGACACCGTCGAGGCGTTCGCCTTCGTCGGCCGCGCAGCCGAGCTCCGGACGGCGTTCGACGCGCACGGCATCAGCGCCCGCACCGGCCACGCCTTCCTGGTCGAGGAGTCGATCCCGCTGCCGGACGGCACGGTGATGACCGCCCCGTCGCACGCCGAGACGTTCGCCGAGGCGTCGGCGCTCGGCATCGAGATCGTCATCGACCCGTTCGTCGGTCCCGACCACTGGACGACCCGCGAGGGCGTCGAGCGGGTCGCCGCCCGGCTGAACGCCGCCGCCGAGGAAGCCGCCGTCCACGGCCTGCGCGTCGGCTACCACAACCACGACCACGAGCTCCGGCCGCGCATCGACGGGAAGCCCGCGCTCCAGGTGCTCGCCGAACTGCTCGACCCGCGCGTCGTGCTCGAGCTCGACCTGTACTGGGCGTCCGCCGCGGGCATCGACCTCGTGCCCTTCGTCGAGGAGCTCGGCGACCGCATCGTCGCCGTGCACGTCAAGGACGGCCCGATGCGCGAGGGGATCTCCACCGCGCAGGTGCCGACCGACCAGACCCCGGCCGGCCAGGGCGACGTCCGGCTGGCCGAGGCGCTCGCCGCAGCACCGGCGCTCGAGTACGCCGTCATCGAGTTCGACGGCTTCGACGGGGAGATCTTCGACGGGGTCGAGCAGTCGTACCGCTGGCTGCAGGCCGCGCTCGCCGGGTCGGACGAGACCGCCACCACGGGGGTGTCCGCATGACCCGCACCGGCCGCGTCGGCGTCGGCTTCATCGGCGCCGGGATGATCAGCGAGCAGTACCTGACGAACCTCACGACCTTCCCGGACGTCGAGGTGGTCCGGATCGGCGACATCGACACCGAGCGCGCCGCGGCGTCGGCGGCGAAGTGGGGCATCCCCGCGTCGGGCACCGGCGACGAGGTCCTCACCGACCCCGACGTCGAGATCGTCGTGAACCTCACCCTGCCCGCCACGCACGTCGAGGTCTCCACGGCGGCACTCCGCGCCGGCAAGCACGTCTGGAGCGAGAAGCCGATCGGCGTCGACCGCGAGAGCGCCGCCGGACTCGTGGCGCTCGCCGACGAGCTCGGCCTGCGTCTCGGCATCGCACCGGACACCGTCCTCGGCACCGGGTGGCAGACCGCGAAGCGCGCGATCGAGGCCGGCGCGATCGGCACCCCCCTCACCGCCGTCACGAGCTTCCAGTGGCAGGGACCGGACGTGTTCCACCCGAACGCGTCCTTCCTCTACGCGAAGGGTGCCGGCCCGCTGTTCGACATGGGCCCGTACTACTTCACGGCGCTCGTGCACCTGCTCGGCCCGGTCGCGTCCGTCGTGGCGACGGGGTCCCGGTCGCGCGAGACCCGGCAGCTGGTGGTCGGTCCGGACGCCGGGCAGGAGTTCCCGGTCGAGGTCCCGACGCACCTCTCGGTGCTCACGTCCTTCGAGCAGGGCGGGAACGCGCAGTCGCTGCTGTCGTTCGACACCCCGCTGTTCCGGCACGGCGTCTTCGAGGTGAACGGCACCGAGGGCACGATCGTGCTCCCGGACCCGAACACCTTCGGTGGCGGACACCCGATCCGCATCGCACGACCGCTCGGCACGGACGTGTCGTTCCCGATCGAGCAGGCGTGGGAGACCCTCTCCGACGAGGAACCGACGGTCGGCCGCGGCCTCGGCGTGCTCGACATGGCACGGGCGATCCGCGGGGGCGGTGCGCACGTCGCGACCGGCGAGGTCGGGTACCACGTGCTCGACACCATGGTCGCGGTCGAGGAGTCCGTCGCGCGCCGCGCGTTCGTCGAGGTCGCGTCGACGGTGGCGCCGATCGCGTCGCTGCCCGAGGACTTCGACCCGCTCGCCGCGACCCTCGAGGGTGCGTCCGCCACGGTCTGAGCGGCCACACGACGGTCTGGAGGCTCGGCGCCGGTCGGCACCGAGCCTCCAGACCGTCACGTGGTGCGGGACGGCCGCAGGACGCTCGCGTAGACCGCCACCAGCTCGTCGACGCGCTGCTCGACGCGGCCGCGGGCCGCGACCAGCGCGGCGCTCGCCCGCACGAGCTGCTCCGGCTCGTCGTGGAGCCGTCGGACGACCGACGCGATCCCCGCGGCGTCCGGCGTCGGCGTCGTGAAGCCACCGCCGTCGGGGACGACCTCGGCGAGGTCCGGGTCGCAGTGCACGACGGGCAGGCCGGTGGCGACGGCCTCGAGCATCACCATCGGCTGGTTGTCGAAGTCGGAGGAACTCGACACGAGCACGTGTGCACGGCGCATGGCGGCGAGGACCTCGTCGTGCGGGGTCGAGCCGTGCAGCCGGACCGGGGTGCCGGCCGCTGCCCGGGCGACCGCAGCACGCGCGACGCCGTCGCCGAGCACGTCGACCACGGTGCCGGGTGGGAAGGAGCGGGCAGCCTCGACCAGGACCTCCGGACGCTTCTCGGGCGACAGGCGCCCCACCCAGAGCACCCGGAGCGGCTCGTCTGCGGTCCTGGTCCGGACGGTCGCCGGTCCGATCGCGTCGAGGACCGCGGGCTCGATGCCGTTCGAGACGACCGACACCGGGGTCCGGACGCCCCGGTCGACGAGCTTGTGGGCGAAGTGCCGCGACGGGACCACGACGTGGTCGCTCGCCCGGGACTGCGCGAGCATGACCCGCCACATCCGCCGCGCCGTCCGGGTCCGGGTGTACGGGGTGTCGGCCGCGACACGGACGCCCCGGCGGGGGACCTGCGTCGCGTGCAGGAAGGCGAGCAGCGCGGTCGTGACGGCGGGCACGGGCAGGACGTTCCGCGTGTAGACGTCGATGCGGCCGTGCATCGTGTGCACCACCGGGATGCCGAGGTCCTGCGCGGCCCGGATCCCGCCGAGCGCCGCGAACATCTCGGAGTGGGTGTGCACGACGTCGACCCGGCGTGCGGCGAACTCGCGGCGGAGCAGGGCGCGGAGGCGACGCGGGGACCACGCGAAGGGGTAGCCGTCGGGGCGGAACACGGGGGAGACGGGCAGACCGACGACGGCCGGCACGGTGGCGGTGCCGGGTGCCTGCGCCGTGCCCGCCGAGTGCGCGGGGCCCGCCGGGTCGTCGGGACAGAAGACCGTGACGTCGTGTCCCGCTGCCGTGAGGGCCTCGGCCAGGGAGCGCACCGCCGTCTGGACGCCCCCGAGCGTCGGCAGGTAGTAGTCGGTGACCAGCGCGATCCGCACGCCCCGAGCCTAGGGCCGTCGGCTCCTGCCGGGCTCGTAGGATCTGGGGCATGGGGGGAGCAGGCACCGGGGAGCGCGCGCTGGTCACGGGGGCGAGCGGGTTCGTCGGCGGTCACGTCGTGCGGACCCTGCGCGAGCACGGCTACCGCGTCACGGCGTCCGGTCGGCGGGCATCGGCGCTGCCCGCCGGGGACGTCCACGTCGGCGACCTCGACGACCTCGCCCGCGCGGACGTCCCCGCCGACGTCGTCGTGCACTGCGCGGCGCTCAGCTCGCCGTGGGGCTCGTGGTCGGCCTTCGAGCACGCCAACGTCACCGGGACCGCCCGGGTGCTCGAGTACGCACGTCGCGTCGGGGCGCGGCGGCTCGTGCACGTGTCGTCGCCCGGCATCTACGCGGCACCGCGCGACCGGCTCGACATCCGTGAGGACCAGGTCGACCCGAGCCGCCCGATGAACCACTACATCCGCTCGAAGCTGCACGCCGAGGCGCTCCTCCGCGCCGCGACCGGCGACCCCGACGGACCCGAGATCGTCGTCCTGCGGCCGCGCGGCGTCATCGGTGCGGGCGACACCGGACTCGTCCCGAGGCTGCTCCGTGTGCACGAACGGGTCGGCGTGCCCCTCCTGCGCGGCGGACGCGGACTCGTCGACCTGACCGCCGTCGAGAACGTCGCGCACGCCGTCCGGCTCGCGGCCGAGGTGCCCGGGGCCGCCGGGCTGGCGTTCAACATCACGAACGGGGACCCGCGTCCGTTCGTCGAGCTCCTCGACCAGCTGCTCACCGGACTCGGGGTCCGGCCGCGGCACCTGCACCTGCCGGCCGGGCCGGTGTCCGCGCTGGCCACCGTGCTCGAGGCCGTGTGCACGGTGCTGCCCGGGCAGCCCGAGCCGCCCATCACCCGGTACACGGTGACGACGATCACGCACTCGCAGACCCTCGACCTGACCCGGGCCCGGCAGGTGCTCGGCTACCAGCCGGTCGTCGGGCTCGACGAGGCACTCGCGAGCTACGCGACCGCCGGCCGGCGCGTCGGTGGGCAGCCGCGTGGCTGAGCGCCCGGTCGGTACCCTGCGCGCCGCCGCCTGCGGGTGGACGACCCACGACGTGCACGGTCTGCTCCGCGGTGCACCCCGTGGCCGTCGGGTCTTCCCCGCGAACGTCTTCCACTGGTCCGGTCCGGACCGCTCCGTGCTGTTCGACACCGGGTACGCGCCCCTGCCGTGGCGCACGGGTGCCGCCGGGTGGCTGTACCGACGCCTGCTCCCGCCCGTCGTCCCCCCGGGCAGCACACTCGCCGACGCGATCGACACGGACGACGTCACGCACGTCGTCCTGTCGCACCTGCACCCCGACCACGTCGGCGGGCTGGCTGCCGTGCCGCACGCGCGGGTGCTGGTCTCCGAGGGCGTGGCCCGGAGCGCCGCCCGCCCGCGGGTGCTCGCCGGGCAGCTGCGGGGGCTGCTGCCCGCGGGGCTCGTCGACCGGCTGCAGGTCGTCCCGGACAGCGCCTTCGGCCCCGCCCCGACCGGGCCGCTCGCCGCGGTCGGTCTGTCGACGGCCGACCCGTTCGGCGACGGTCGCACGCGGCTCGTCCGGCTGCCCGGGCACGCCGACGGGCACCTCGGCCTCCTGGTCGAGGACCGTGTGCTGCTCGCGGGCGACGCTGCCTGGAGCCGCGACCTGCTCGGACGCGAGCGCGACCTGCGCCTCCTGCCGCGTGCGGTCGCCCACGACGCCCGATCGCAGCGCGACACCGCCGAGCGCCTGCTCGCCCTCGAGCGCGCAGGTGTCAGACTGCTGTTCAGCCACGACGAGCACCGGACCGGGGTGGACCTGCTCGTCGACGACGACGAGGACCGAGGGGGACCATGAAGCACTGCGCCATCGCCGGGTGGGGGACGGCACTGCCGGACCGGACGGTCACCTACGGCAGCGGTGCCCGCACCGTCACCCGGTACCGCATCGCCGACGACGTGTCGCACCTCGACATGCTCGCCACGGCAGCGTCCCGGGCCGTCGCGCACGCCGGCATCGACGCCGCCGACCTCGACCTCGTGATCGCCGCCTGCGCCGCCGGCGTGCAGCCGATCCCCTGCACGGCGGCACTCGTGACGGAGCGGGTCGCGCCCGACGCCCGAGCGGCCGCGTTCGACGTGAACTCGACGTGCACGAGCTTCATCACGGCACTCGACATCGCCTCCCGCTACCTGGAGGACGGCGACCACGACCGGGTGCTCATCGTCTCCGGGGACGTCGGGTCACGCTTCCTCGACCCGGGGCAACGGGAGTCCGCCGAGCTGTTCTCCGACGCTGCGGCCGCGGTGGTGCTGACGCGCGGCGACGGGACGCAGGGGGTGCTGTCGGCGCTGCAGCAGACCTGGCCGGAGCACGCCCACGACACCGAGCTCCGGGGCGGCCTGTCCCGGTACCCGGCGCAGCAGTACGCCGACGGCGACCCCGCTGACTACCTGTTCGACATGCACGGCCGGCGCGCCCTGACCGGGATGCTCCGGGTCCTGCCCGGGTTCTTCGCGCGGTTCTGGGAGCGCAGCGGTCTCGGGCTGGACGACGTCGACCTGGTCGTGCCGCACCAGGCCAGCGGCGCGATCGGGCTCGCGATGCGCCGGCTCGGGATCCCGACGGACAGGTACGTCGACGAGGTCGCGGCGTTCGGGAACTCGGTCTCGTCGTCGGTGCCGTTCATGCTCGCGCGGTGCCTCGACGACGGTCGGCTCCGGCGCGGAGACACCGTGCTGCTCTGCGGGACGGCTGCCGGCCTGACCGCGAACGCCCTCGCGCTGCGCCTCTGACGCGCGCGAGGTCAGCGTTGCGCCTCTGGCGCGCACGCGCTCTGCGCTGCGCCGGGTTCCCCGGGGACACGACGACGCCCCCGCCGCTGCTGCGGCGGGGGCTTCCGATGACCCCTGATCCCCGGGGAGGTCACCGCTGGTCCGGTGGACCGCCCAGCACCGGGCGGTCCACCGGGGTCGGTCAGCGGGTGGTGCGTCCGGCGCGGGGCAGGAGCACGCCGAGGACGATCATCGCGACGGCGAGGAAGGCGTGCAGGACGTTGTCGGCGCTGTTGAGCGGGACGAAGTTCGCAGCCCCGGCCATGCCGGCGACGAAGAGGCCGAAGACGAACAGCACGGCGTAGACGATGCCGCCGATGAGCAGGTACGAGCGCGACCCTGCGGCGGAGCGGGCGGCGAGGATGCCGACGATGCCGAACAGCAGGTGGACGATGTTGTGCAGGGCCGACACCTGGAACAGGCCGAGGAGCATGGCCATCGAGCTGTTGCCGGCGAAGGACATGGTGCCCATGTCCATGGTCAGGCCCGGGATGAAGCCGGCGACGCCGACGATGAGGAAGACGACGCCGAAGAGCAGTGCGCCCTTCTGGACGAGGGTCGACGCGAAACCGGTACGGGGTGATGCTGCGTTGCTGGTCATGGTGCGGTCCTTCCGAATGCGTTCCACGACGGCGTCTCCGGGTCACCGCGCAGGGGCAGCGTCGTCGTCGTACAGGGGTTTCGGAGCAGGTGCGCAGCCGGATTGGTGCGCCGTCCGGGTGTCCTTCCAGCGCGGCGTCCTCCTCCGGGATGACCCCGGGTCTCCGCCCCAGGGGGGACGCGCTCGACGGTGTCCCGGAAATAGCGTGGACCACGTGATCGAGATCGAGCATCTGTCCAAGCGCTACGGCGCCAAGACCGCCGTCGACGACATCTCCTTCGTCGTCCGTCCCGGCAGCGTCACCGGCTTCCTCGGGCCGAACGGCGCCGGGAAGTCCACGACCATGCGGATGATCATGGGCCTCGACACGCCCACGTCCGGACGCGTCCGGGTGAACGGCCAGGACTACCGGTCCTTCCGCGACCCGCTCCGCCAGGTCGGCGCGCTGCTCGAGGCGAAGGCCGTCCACTCCGGGCGCAGCGCGTACAACCACCTGCTCTCGCTCGCGGCGACGCACGGCATCCCGAAGTCCCGCGTGCACCACGTGATCGAGCTCACCGGCCTCGAGTCGGTCGCGAAGAAGCGCGTCGGCGGGTTCTCCCTCGGCATGGGGCAGCGGCTCGGCATCGCGGCGGCACTGCTCGGCGACCCGAGGACCCTGATCCTGGACGAGCCGGTCAACGGCCTCGACCCGGACGGCGTCGTGTGGGTGCGTCAGCTCGCCCGGCACCTGGCGTCCGAGGGACGCACGGTCTTCCTCTCCAGTCACCTCATGAGCGAGATGGCGCAGACGGCCGACCGCGTGGTCGTGCTGGGCCGCGGCAAGGTCCTGGCCGAGGCCCCGATCGCGGAGTTCGTCGCGGGCAGCGGACAGGGCGGCGGCGCACGGACCCTCGTCCGGACCCCGCACCCCGACCAGCTCTTCGATGCCGTGGGATCAGCGGCGTCGTCGATCACCCCGCGCGAGGACGGCGCCTTCGTGGTCGTCGGTCCCGACGCACAGCAGATCGGCACCATCGCCGCCCGTGCCGGCGCGGTGCTCCACGAACTCACCCCCATGGGTGCGAGCCTCGAGGAGGCGTACATGGCCCTCACGAAGGACGAGGTCGAGTACCAGGCGGAGGTCGCACGATGAGCGCCGCGACGGCCACCGCGCTGCCCGACCGCGTCGGACTCGGGTTCGGTCGACTCGTCCGCAGCGAGTGGATCAAGTTCCGCAGCATCCGGTCGACGTGGTGGTGCTACGCCATCATCGTCGCGCTGACCATCGGGCTCGGTGCGCTGCTCGGGCTCTACGCGCCGATCGTCGGTCTGCCCGAGGGCGCCGAGGTGACCCAGACGGTCGCGAACGCCCAGATCGTCAACCTCAGCATCTCGTCGGTCGGCTTCACCGTGCTGGTCGCCGCGGTCCTGGGCGTCCTCATCATCACGGGTGAGTACGGCACCGGGCAGGTCCGCTCGACCTTCACGGCCGACCCCGGGCGCACCGGTGCGATCCTCGCCAAGGCCGTCGTCCTCGCCGTGGCCACCTTCGTGGTCAGTGCAGCGGCGACGTGGATCGGGGTCGTGCTCGTCGCGCTGTTCCAGGCGGACAAGGGCGTGCACGCCGACCTGGCCGACCCCGCGGTCTTCATGCCGATCCTCGGTTCGTCGGTCTACGTCACGGGGATCGCACTGCTCGCCTTCGGCATCGGCCTCCTGGTCCGGTCGAGCGCCGGTGGCATCGCGATCGCGCTCGGCGTGCTGCTCGTCCTGCCGATCGTGCTGCAGCTCTTCGCGGGGCTGGTGGACCAGCAGTGGCTCCTCGATGTGTCCCGCTTCCTGCCCGACCAGGCCGGCAGCCAGCTCTACACCTACGAGCGGTCCGCGGGCCAGCCCGCACCCGAGGGCGTCGTGCTGAACGGTTGGGCTGGCGGCGGGGTCCTGGCAGCGTGGGTCGTCGCGATCGGTGTCCTCGCCCTGGCCGCGGTCAAGAAGCGCGACGTCTGACGACGAGCCGCGCGGCCCGCGAGGCGGGGCGTGACGGAACGGAGGCTCGGTGCCGACCGGCACCGAGCCTCCCGTCCGTCCGCAGCCGGGTACGGGCGGTTCAGGCCGCCCGTGAGAACAGCCCGCGCAGGGCGCGCGTCAGTCGCCACGAGCGCCGCGGCTGCTGGACGACCTCGACCGCGCGGGTCGGCATCCGGAAGGCGAGGTCGTGGAGCATGTTCCGCTTCGAGCCGTCCCAGTTCGCGAACAGGTAGGAACCGCCGATGAACGACATGCTCCGGACCGGCGTCCGCTTCCACGAATCGGCCGCGACGTAGTAGCCGGCGTGCCCGGCGCGGATGTGGTCGATGACGGTGTCGACGTCGAAGACACCGGTCGTGGTGACGACGGTGGTGATGCCCGTCCGGTCGCGGGCGACGTACTCGATGAGGTGTTCGGTCACGGCGTGCTCTGATCTGTGTCTGACTCGACCGGCCCGTGAGGTCGGTGCTCGGGAGGTGTTCGGAACCGCCCTTGCTTCCGCCTGGATGGTACGCCGACAGGCGGTGGGGTCTCCAGGCGTCGGTGCGGTCGGGGGATGAACATCCGGGCAGCGCGGCGGGCAGGGTGGTCCCATGCGCACCACACGTCACTCCCGTCCCGCCGGCCTGCTCCTGATCGTCGCCGGGGCGTCCCTCGCCCTCGCGGGGTGCACCGGCGGGGGCGGCGGTGGCCCGACCGCGACCGTCACGCGGACGGTCACGCCCTCGAACTCGGCGTCGTCCTCGTCGTCGACGACGGGCAGCGGGACCCCGGGCCCGTCGTCGACGCCGACCGTGACACCCTCCTGCGGACCGTCCGACGGGGCCGCCGCCGCCGCTGGTCCGATCGCCGACCTCCCGCTGCCCGCCGGCCTCGAGTCGGCGCGGTGGGACGCGTCGAACGCCGACACCTCGGTCTACGACGGCTGCGCCGCGCTGTCCGCGGTGACCGTCAGCGTCGTCGACGGCACCGCGAGCTCGCCGGTCGCGATCCTGCTCTTCCACGACGGGACGTACCTGGGGACGGCGACGAAGGAGCAGTACCCGTTCGTCCCGCAGGTGACGCGGGAGTCCGCGGGGGCGATCCGCGTCGAGTACCGCTACCCGCAGGGTGCGGACAGCAACGCCGACCCCTCCGGTCGAGCGACCGCGACGTACACGTGGGACGACGCTGCCGGTCGCGTTGAGATGTCCGGGGACGTCCCGCCCGCCCGGTGACGTCCCGCCGCCCTGTCACTCAGCGCGGTGCTCCGCGTCGACCGGCGGACCCGGACCCGGACCCGGGCCGTGACCCGGGCCCTGACCCGGGGCGCAGCGCCCGCAGCACGTCCCGCAGGACGCCGAGCCGGGGCTGGGTTGCGCTGAACGGTCGACCGAGTGCCGAACGCGGTTCGAGGACGAACGTTCCGCCGTCCGTCAGGGTGAGCCACAGCCCGTAGTCCTCCCGTCGCCCGCGGTGGTCCTTCGTGGCCAGGTCGATCCGTGCGACGTGCGTCCAGGGGATCGTCACCACCGGGTCGGGTGACACGGGGGACCAGCCGAGCAGCCCGCTCCGGTCGACGGTGACGAGTGCGATCCGCGGGTCGGGGAGGTCCTGTCCGGCGATGGTCCCGCGGGCGGAGACCGGGAGGTGGAACGCCGGTCGACCCCGGCCGTGGCCGTGCGCGTGCCGGAGCGCACGTCGGTCCCGTCGTCCGTCCCGCCAGGCGCTGATCGGCGCGACGACGCACCCCACGGCGCCGAGCAGCGGCAGGAGGACGGCAACCGAGCCGCGGCCGGTGAGCGACGCCTGGTCGACGAACCGGGCCTCGACGACGAGCACGGCGACCGCGACGGCGAACAGGCCGAGCGCGCCCGCGACGAACGGCCACAGCGGCGGTACGACGCCGTCGCGCAGTCGCTGCACCCACGGCTCCGACTGATGGTCCACCACCTCAGCCTGCCCGTACCGTCTGGGCCCCGGACGGTGGGATGCTGGTCCGCATGCCCCTGTCCCGCCCGGCGCTCGTCGCTGCCCTGCCCGGTGTCGCGCTCGCCGTCGTGATCGGCGTCGCCGCGACCCTGGTCGGCCGCGCGGTCCCTGTCGTCGGCGGTCCGGTGCCGGCCGTCCTGCTCGGTGCGCTGGTCGGCTGGCTCGTCCGGCGTCGACGGGCCCAGGACGACGGAGCAGCCGACCTCGGTGGGCTCCAGCCCGGCGTGAAGTTCGCGTCGAGCCGCGTCCTGCAGGCAGCGGTCGTGCTCCTCGGCGCACAGCTGTCGATCGGCGAGGTCCTGCGCATCGGCGGCGAGACCCTCCCCGTGATGCTCACCACGCTCGTGGTGTGCCTCGTCGCGGCGTGGGGGATCGGCCGGCTGCTCCGGGTGTCGAGCACGCTCCGCACACTGATCGGGGTCGGCACGGGCATCTGCGGCGCATCGGCCATCGCTGCCATCACCCCCGTGGTCGGTGCCGCCAGTGCCGAGGTCGCCTACGCCCTGTCGACGATCTTCCTCTGCAACATCGCCGCGGTCTTCGTCTTCCCGCTCGTCGGCCACGCGCTCGGCCTGTCCCAGCACGCGTTCGGCGTCTTCGCCGGGACCGCCGTGAACGACACGTCCTCCGTCGTCGCGACCGCCACGGTCTACGGCCGTCAGGCGACGGACACCGCCGTCGTCGTCAAGCTCGTGCGGACCCTGATGATCATCCCGATCGTGATCGGGCTCGCCGGCCTGGAGGCGCGCCGCACCGCCCGCACGCAGCCCGCCGCCGTCGACGGCACGGGTCGTGCCGGGGGCGTCCGCGTGCTGCGGCTGGTCCCGTGGTTCCTGGTCGGCTTCCTCGTCGTGGTCCTCCTCCGGACCACCGGAGTCCTGCCCGCGGCGGCGGCCCCGGGGTTCTCGACGGCGGCGACGTTCCTCATCACGGTGGCGCTGGCGGCCGTCGGGGTCTCGACGGACTTCGCGGCGCTGCGCCGGGCCGGGTTCCGGCCGATGCTGCTCGGCATCGTGCTGTGGGTGCTCGTCGCGGGGACGAGCCTGGGCGTGCAGGCGGCCTTCGGTCAGCTCTGACGGGCCCGTCGTGCGGCGGCGGCGCCGTCGCGGCGGCGACGCCTGCGTGGCGTGACGTGCTCCCGCACAACGGGAGGCACGTCGCGCCGCGCGGTTCCGTGGCGCGACGTGCTTCCGCACAGCGGACGGCACGTCGCGCCGTGCGGTTCCGTGGCGTGACGTGCTTCCGGTTGGGCGGGGCGCCCCGCGCCCGGCGCGGCTGCGTTCCGGACGGGAGGCACGGTGCCAGCCGGCACCGTCCCTCCCGTCCGGCGGCGTTCGCGTGGCGTGACGTGCTCCCGCACAGCGGAAGGCACGTCGCGCCGTGCGGTTTCGTGGCGTGACGTGCGTCTGGTTGTGCGGGGCGCCCCGCGCCCGGCGCGGCTGCGTTCCGGACGGGAGGCGCGGTGCCAGCCGGCGCCGCGCCTCCCGTCCGTCGTGCGGCGACGTCAGCCGCGGATCGCCTCCGTCAGCTTCACCCGTCCGCCGGTCCGGAGCAGCGCGTTCTCGTAGATGCGCGCGCCCACGGCGACGACCACGACGACCGACGCGGCGACGAGCAGCAGCGAGAGGATCGGCTCCCACCACTCGGCGGTGCCGAGGAAGATCCGCATGGGCATCCCGATCGGCGCGCTGAACGGGACGTACGACATGATCCCGACGATCGTCTCGTTGTCCGCCGCCGAGACGATGAGGATGTACGGGATCATCACGAGGAGCATCACGGGCATCGTGACACTGCCGACGTCCTCCTGGCGGGACACGAGCACGGCGGACGCGGCGAACAGCGCGGCGATGAGCACGAAGCCGACGGCGAAGAAGCCGACGAACCACAGCACGCTGGGGCCGAGCAACGTGAACAGGTTGTCCTGCCCGGTGACCGCGAGGGCCACGGCGCCGGCGATCGCGATGGCGATGATCTGCGCGAACGCCATGATGCTGCTGCCGAGCACCTTCCCGGCGAGCAGGGCACGGGCCGGGATGGCGGCCATCAGGATCTCGACCACCCGCGTCGACTTCTCCTCGACGACGCTCTGCGCGATCGACGACCCGAAGGTCACGGCGGAGGTGAAGAAGACGACGCCGAACAGGATGCCGATGGCGGACACCAGGCCCGCCGAGAGCGTGCCGGGCTGCAGGAGCTCCACCGCAGGGGTGACGCTGAGGGCACCGACGACGTCGGTCGGGGTGTCCTCGAGCCCGACGACGCTGTACCCGAGGGTGTCGTCGGACGGCACGACGGCGGCGTCCACGTCACCGCTCCGCACGAGGCGCTCGGCCTGGGCGACGGTGGTGGTCGGGGTGACGTCGAGGCCGTCGGTGGACTGGAGCGAGACGCCGTCGACCACCGCGACGGGCGTGGTGTCGTCTGCGGTCGCCTTGCCGATGATGCCCGCGATGACGACGGACACGACGACGGCGAGCACCAGGATCGCGGCGGAGACCACGAAGGCCTTGCTGCGGACGCGGGCCTGGATCTCGCGGACGGTCACGAGCCGGACGGCGTCGACGAAGTGGCTGGTCATCGGACGACCTCCCGGAAGACCTCGCTGAGACGGGGCACGCGTGGGGCGAACGATCCCACCGTGCCGTGCTGGACGGCGCGCTGCAGGATGCGCTGCGCCGTGGGCTCGTCGGCCTCGAACACGGCGTACCCGCCGTCGAACTCGCGCACGGTCACGCCGGGTTCGTCGCGGATCCACGCGACGTCGCCGTCGACGAGCAGTTCCCACGCGGCGGGGCCGGCGCTGCGGCGCAGGTCCTCCTGGGAGCCGGCGGCACGGATCGTCCCGTCGGCGATCACGACGACGTCGTCGCACAGCCGCTCGACCACGTCGAGCTGGTGGCTCGAGAAGAGCACCGGGACACCCTTCGCCGCCTGCTCGCGGAGCACGCCGAGCACGGTGTCGACGGCCATCGGGTCGAGGCCCGAGAACGGCTCGTCGAGCACCAGGACCTCGGGGTCGTGGACGAGCGCCGCGGCGACCTGCACCCGCTGCTGGTTGCCGAGCGAGAGCTTCTCGACGGCGTCGCTCGCGTGCTGCGTGAGGTCGAGTCGTTCGAGCAGCGCGGTGGTCCGCTGCCCCGCGGTCCGCTTGTCGACACCGTGCAGGCGTGCGAGGTAGGTGATCTGCTCGGCGACCGGCATCTTCGGGTAGAGCCCGCGTTCCTCGGGCATGTAGCCGAAGCGGCGGCGGTCGGTCGGGCCGACCTCGGTGCCGTCGATCGACACGCGCCCGGTGTCGGCCTGCAGCACGCCGAGCAGGATCCGCATGGTGGTCGTCTTGCCGGCGCCGTTGCCGCCGACGAACCCGGTCAGCCGGCCGCTGCCGACCGAGAACCCCACGTCGTCGAGCACCCGGCGGTCGCCGAAGTGCTTCGTCACGCCTTCGATGGTGAGCATCGCCCGTTCCCCTTCCGCCGGCGGTCCTCGCCGACGTCTCGACGCTACGGTCCGGGAGGCACTGCCCACCTCCGGCGGGAGGCGGGACTTCCCGACGACCCGGCTCCGCCGCGCGGGGGAGCGGGGTCCGTCAGGCCGCGGAGGAGACGCCGTGCTCGAAGGCCCACACGACCGCCTGGATGCGGTCGCGCACGCCGGTCTTCTGCAGGACGTTCGACACGTGCGTCTTGACGGTCGCCTCGCCGACGAAGAGCGCGCGGGCGATCTCGGCGTTGCTGCAGCCGCGCGCGAGCAGTCGCAGGACCTCGGCCTCGCGTTCGGTGAGCCCCGCGGCGGCGATGGCGGCCGCACCGTCGTCGACCGGGGACGCCGTGTGGCCGGCGTGCGCTGGGCAGGTGGGCCCGTGCCCGGCGGTCGCGCGGCTGATCACCCGGCGCGTGACGTCGGGGGCGAGCAGGGCGTCCCCGGCGGCGACCGTGCGGACGGCGTCGATCAGCCGTTCGGGGGAGGCGTTCTTCAGCAGGAACCCGCTCGCCCCCGCCTCGAGCGCCTGGAACAGGGCGTCGTCGTCGTCGAACGTGGTGAGCACGAGCACCGCCGGCGGGTCCGGGAGCGCGCCGATGCGTCGTGCCGCCTCGAGCCCGTCGATGCCGGGCATCTGGACGTCGAGGCACACGACGTCGGGTCGCAGCGCGACGACCGCGTCGACCGCGGCGCCGCCGTCCGGGGCCTCGCCGACCACGCGGAAGCCCGGCTCGGACTCCAGGATGACGCGGAAGCCGGCACGCACCAGGTCCTGGTCGTCCGCGAGCACGATCGTCAGGTCGTCGGCAGCCATGCCCGTACCAGGTACCCTCCCCGGGCGCGGGGCCCGATCTCGATGCGACCGCCCACGGCGGCGACGCGCTCCCGCATGCCGACGTGGCCCAGCCCGCTGCCGCCCGGGTCGCGGACCGCGCCGGCGCCGTGTCCGTCGTCGGCGACCTCGACCTCGATGCCGTCGTCGAGGTACCGCAGGCGCAGGTCCGCGCGGGCGGTGGGGCCGGCGTGCTTGACGACGTTCGTCACGGCCTCCTGCGCGATGCGGAACGCCACGGCCCCGACGGTCGGCGGCACCGAGCGCTCGTCACCGACCACGACGAGCCCGGCGTCCCGGCCCGAGGAGCGGACGGCGTCGACCAGCTCCGGCATCCGACCGAGCCCGGCCGTGCTCGGCGCGGTGTCGGTCGCGCTCGCGCCGGGGTCGTCCTCGCGCAGGGTCCCCAGCATCCGGCGGAGTTCCTCGACCGCGGTGCGTGCGCTGTCCTCGACCACCGTGAGCGAGGCGGTCGCCTGCTCCGGGTCGCGGCCGACCACGCGTCGGGCGGCTCCGGCCTGGACACCCATCAGCGACACGTGGTGGGCCACGACGTCGTGCAGCTCGCGGGCGATCCGCACGCGCTCGAGGGTGATCGCCTGGGCAGCCGTGCGCTCCCGTTCGGCGGCGAGCTCCGCGGTGCGTTCGGCGAGGTCGTGCTTGGCCACCGCGGCTGCCCACGCGCGGTTGCCGGCGTACCAGGCGCCGCCGAAGTACAGCACGTTGATGAGGATGTTGACGAGCGAGTACGCGATGTACGGCGGGATCAGGGCGTCGTCGTCGTTCGGCAGCGCGTTCGGCACCGCCCACCCGAACGAGAGCGCGAGGAACACCCACGCGAACATCCCGCCGATGATCACCCAGCGGACCACCTCGGCACGGATCCGGTCCGAGCACCACGCCCCGACCGTGTACAGCGCGATGAAGAGGGTGAAGTTGACGAGGATGATCTCGGGGACGTGGAGCAGCTGTGTCGCGGCGAACGCCAGCGCGGACACGACGGCGACGGTCATCGGCCAGCGGCGGCGGAACGCGATCGGCGCGGCGTTCGCGACCACCATGAGCGCCGACACCCACCACGGCGCCTGGTCGTCCTCGTAGACGCCCGCGGCGCCGTACAGCGTGGTCGTGACGGCCAACCCGACGCCGAGCACGAGCGCGAGCAGTTCGTCCTGCCGGTGCTCCCGCGGTCCGACGGGCAACCGGGCCCACCCCTCCCTCGTCCACCCCATGCGGGCAACGCTACCGGGTGGGCGCCGCCGGCCGCAGGTCCCGCCGGGCGACGACGAGCGGTGTGGTGGCAGCGACCGCCACGACGGCGGCTGCCGCGGTGAAGGTCGTCGCCGTGCCCGCCGGCCCGACCAGCACACCGGCCGCCGCTGCCCCGAGTGCCTGGCCGGCGACGAGCACCACGAAGAGCAGTGCGGTGCCCGCGGCCGCGTGGTCCTGGTCGATCTCGGTCGTCCAGGCGATGAGCGCGCCCGTCGCCGCGGTGTAGCCCCACCCGAACAGCGCGCACGCCACCAGTGCGGCCCCGACGACGTGGGGCAGCAGCCCGAGCGTGAGCACCGCGACGGCGGCGAGCGTCGTCGTCAGCAGCCACAGGCGGGCAGCGGGCAGCCCGCTCGTCCACCGTGCCGTCACCGCGACCGAGGCCCCGCCGACGCCGAGCGCGATCCACGCGACGACCGTCAGTCCGCTCGGCACGCCGGCTCCGACGAGCGCCGAGCGGCCGTAGGTCCAGACCACCGCCGAGCCCGCACCGAAGAGGAGCGCGACCACGACCGGCACGACCTGTGCGCCGAACCACGACCGGCCCGGGAGCGCCGCGTGGAGCGCGGGGCGCCGGGGCGCGGAGCGCCGGACCGCGGGGTGCCGGAGTGCGGAGCTCTGAGCCGGGGCGGAGCGCGCGTCCGGTGCCCCGCGCCCGGCCGCGAGGAACACCACCGCACCGACCAGCAGCGTGACCACGCCGGCGGCGGCCCAGGCGGTGCGCCAGTCCGGCAGCAGCACGAGCGCGAGGACCCCGGCCGCGACGAGCCCCGGGCCCGTCCCGGAGTTCACCACCGCCTGGGCCCGGTCGCGTGCGGCGCCGTCGAGCCGGCCGGCGACCAGCTGCACCATCGCCGGCGACGCCAGCCCGGCCCCGGTCGACGCCACCACGGCTGCCACCCCGAAGACGAGGGTCGTCGCGCTCGCCGCCGTCGTGATCGCGCCGAGGCCTGCGGTGAGCGCCGCGACCACGACGAGCTCCCGGGCGGCGCGGTCGGCGAGCAGGAACCCCACGACGGCACCGGTGCAGTACAGGACCGAGGCGCCCGAGGACACCGCACCGCCGACGTCCGCGCCGAAGCCGAGGTCGCGCTGGACGTCCGGCAGGAAGAGCCCGAACGCCAGGCGCACCAGGCCGTAGGTCGCAGCGACGAGCCCCAGCCCGCTCGCGAGCAGGACGGAGGTCGGTAACGAAAACGATCGTTTCACTTCTGCGACCCTAGGCTGGCTGCATGGCGATGCGTCCAGGGACCGAGCAACGGGTGCTCGACGCCGCCGAGGAACTGTTCTTCACCCGCGGGATCGCGGCGACCCCCGTCGACGCGGTGCTCGAACGCGCGGGGGTGTCGTCGGCGACGCTCTACCGCGGGTACCCGAGCAAGGAGGCCCTGGTCGCCGCGGCGCTCGACCGACGACACGACGACTGGGTCGCGACGTGGGACCGTGCCCTCGAGCAGGCGACCGACGACCGCGGCCGCCTGCTCGCCGTGTTCGACGCGCTCGACGAGTACCGGTCCACCCCGACGGGCTCCCGCTGGTGCGCCTTCCTCGGCACCGCTGCCGAGTACGTCGATGCCCCGGAGGACCTGCGCGCCGTCCTCGACCGCGAGACCGACACCCTGCGACGGCGGCTGACGGAGACGGCTCGTCCGCTCGTCGGCGACCGTGCCCCGGCGCTCGCCGAGCAGCTGCTGCTCGTCGTCTCGGGTGCGCTGGCGATGCGCCTGCGCGACCCCGCTGCGGACTCCGCCACCGCACGCGCGGTCGCGTCCGCACTCCTGCCCTGACGGCCGCGCCGCGGTGCGGTCGGGAGGCGCGGTCCGGGTGACGGACGTCCGTCACCCGGCCCGCGCCTCCCGTCCGCCCCGGTCGGCTCCGCGCCGAGCGGCCGGTCAGGGCGCGGGGACCACCAGGGCGTCGACCGCGGTCAGCACGTCCGCGACCTCGGTGCGCGTCGTGTAGTCGACGTGCACGTCAGCGGAGCGGACCACGCCGTCCGCGTCGATCACGAAGACCGACGGGAACGGGATCGCCGCGGTGTCGTCGGCGTTGCTGTCGGCGACGTCGAACCCGAGCTGCGTGTGCGCCGCCCGCGCGGCGTCGCTCGGCTCCGTGACGATGCCGAAGCGTCCGGCGAGCACGTTCTCCGGGTCGGTCAGCACCGGGAACTCCAGCTCCCCGTTCGCGATCGACTGCTCGGCGGCCTCCGGCGTCTGCGGCGAGACCGCGACGAGCTGGACGTCCCGCTCCCGCAGCGCCGGCAGGAGCTCCTGCTGGTAGGTGCGCAGCGTGATGTTGCAGTAGGGGCACCAGGCGCCGCGGTAGAAGACGACGACGGTCGGCGTGGAGCCGCGGACGGCGGCGAACGACGTCTCGTCGCCGGTCGGGGTGACGAGTCGCGCGTCCGGGGCGGTCTCGCCGACACCGACGACCCCGTCGGGCACCCCCGAGGCGCGCAGGTCGGCCTGCTCGCCGTCGAAGACCGCGGACAGCTCCGGGCCGATCTGGGTGGTGAAGCCCTGGTTGAAGTCGTCCACCTGGCGGGCGATGGTCTGGTCGGTCACGTCGGTCTCCTCGGGTCCGGGACGCCGGCGACTGGGCCGGTGCGTGGAGCGTAGGCACGTCACCTCGGCGGGGGAACGGGCGTCGTCACGGAGCGTCATCCGGGCTGCGGAGCGCGACCCGAGCGGCGGACGGGAGGCGCGGATCCGACCCGCCCCGCGCCTCCCGTCCGCCGTGGTGCGGAACGCGCGGCGGGAGGCGCGCACAACGGAGAGCACTACGCACCACGGAACGACGTGGCGCGGATTGCTCCCCGTTGTGCGGGAGCGCCGCGCACGGCCAGACGCCGTCGGCCACGAGGAGCGCGCTGCGCGCGGCGCGCACCGTCGCGCAAGCGGCCCGCCCCGCGCCTCAGGCGCGACCGCGGTTGCGCCGCCGGATCTCCTTCGGGGCCCGGCCGGCCATGAACGACCGCGCGGGGTCGACCAGGAAGCCCTGGCGCAGCGCCTCGCGGCCGACGAGCATGCGGAAGCCCATCTGGTCGCGGTTGCTCAGCGTGACCTCGGCGTCGATCGTGCGACCCGCGAGCGTGATCGGCGTCAGCACGACGATGCGTTCCTGCGTGTGCCCCGTCGAGCTCCGGACGATCCGTCGGTCGTGCACGTCGCACTCGTGCGTGACGGCGTCGGCGTCGGTGTCCTGCCACGGGTGCACCGAGAAGCGGACGCGGTCGCCGGGGAGCTCCTCGAGGTCGAACGCGTGCAGTGCCGAGCTCCGCGCCCCGGTGTCGAGCTTCACCTTGATCCAGGGCAGGTCCAGCCCGGGCAGGGCAGCCCACTCACGCCATCCTGCGATCGTCGGGTTCCGGGCCATGTGCCCATCCTGTCGCATGCTTTGATTGAGCGTCGCCGTCGACGTCTCGACCCCGTGGAGCAACCCCGATGAAACTCGCCATCCTGTCGCGCGCCCCGCACGCGTACTCGACGCAGCGTCTGCGTGCCGCCGCGGTCGATCGCGGCCACGAGGTCAAGGTGCTGAACACCCTGCGGTTCGCCATCGACCTGTCCGGGGACGAGCCCGACCTGCTCTACCGGGGCAAGCTGCTCAGCGACTACGACGCCGTGCTCCCGCGGATCGGCAACTCGATCACCTACTACGGCACCGCGGTGGTGCGGCAGTTCGAGCAGATGGACGTCTACACGCCGAACACGGCGACGGGCATCACGAACTCGCGCGACAAGCTCCGGGCGAACCAGATCCTGTCCCGCCACCACATCGGCATGCCCGCGACCACGTTCGTGAACAGCCGTGCCGACGTCCGCGGGGCGATCGACAGCGTCGGTGGGGCGCCGGTCGTCATCAAGCTGCTCGAGGGCACGCAGGGCATCGGCGTGATCCTGGCACCCGAGGCGAAGGTCGCCGAGTCGATCGTCGAAACGCTGCACTCCACGAAGCAGAACGTGCTCATCCAGGCGTTCATCTCCGAGAGCCGGGGCCGGGACATCCGTGCGCTGGTCGTGGGGGACCGGGTCGTCGCTGCGATGCGTCGCAGTGCCTCCGGCGACGAGTTCCGCTCGAACGTGCACCGCGGCGGCACCGTCGAGAAGGTCACCCTGAGCCCCGAGTACGAGGAGGCGGCGGTGCGCTCGGCGCAGATCATGGGGCTCCGCGTCGCGGGCGTCGACATGCTCGAGGGCAACGACGGACCGCTCGTCATGGAGGTCAACTCCTCGCCGGGGCTCGAGGGCATCGAGCGTGCGACGGGCCTCGACGTCGCCGGCGCGATCATCGACTTCATCGGCAACCAGGTCGCGTTCCCGGAGATCGACGTCCGTCAGCGCCTCAGCGTCTCGACCGGCTACGGCGTGGCCGAGCTCCTCGTGCACACGAACGCGGACCTGGTCGGCAAGACCATCAAGGAGTCCGGGCTCTGGGACCGGGACATCACGGTCCTGACCCTGCACCGCGGCGCCTCGGTGATCCCGAACCCCCGCAGCGGCGTCGAGCTGCAGGCCAGCGACCGCCTGCTCTGCTTCGGCAAGCTCGAGGAGATGCGGTCGATGATCCCGGACCGTCGGCGTCGCCGGTCGAAGGTCCGCAAGCTGCCGAAGGACGCCTGACCGGTGCCGCCCAGCGCACCCGGATCGCACATCCAGGTCGGATGCGGAAGTATGTGTCGGTGACGATCATGACGGAACGACCGGTCGACCAGTCGACGAGCAGCGAACCGGAGCGCCCCGGCAACGCCACGGCGAAGCACCAGAACGTGTCGCTGCTGTCGGTGGCGACGACCGTCGCGGACCGTGTGACGACCTCCGCGGACATCGAGGCGAAGCTCCGCGGGGCGCTGCGTCGGCTCCGTCTCCCGACCGGTCTGCTCGAGCGTGTCGCCGGTGTCACCGAACGCCGCAACTGGGGCGAGGGGCAGACCTTCCAGGACGCCGCGATCGACGCCGGCCGTCGCGCGATGGCCGAGGCCGGCATCCGCCCGGAGGACGTCGGTCTGCTGATCAACACCTCGGTGACCCGTCCGCACCTCGAGCCGAGCGTCGCCGTCCGCCTGCACCACGGGCTCGGGCTGCCGACGTCGGCCATCAACTTCGACATCGCGAACGCGTGCCTCGGCTTCGTCAACGCGATGAGCGTCGCCGCGGGCATGATCGACTCCGGGCAGATCAAGTACGCGCTCATCGTGGACGGCGAGGACGCCGACCAGGTGCAGCTCAACACGATCGACCGCCTGAACCAGGGTGGTCGGAACCGCAAGGACTTCATGAGCGAGTTCGCGAGCCTGACCCTCGGGTCCGGCGCCGCGGCCGCCGTGCTCGGCCCGTCCGACGTCCACCCCGAGGGGCACCGCATCATCGGCGGCGTCACCCGCGCGGCGACGCAGTGGTACGACCTGTGCGTCGGCAGCGTGGACGGCATGTTCACCGACGCGAAGATGCTGCTGAAGGGCGGCATGGAGCTCGTCGTCGCCGCCTGGACCGAGGCGCGTTCGCACTTCGACTGGCAGGACATGGACCGCTACGTGCTCCACCAGGTCTCCGACGTGCACACGAACGCCTTCGTCGAGGCGATCGGCATCCCGCGCACGAAGGTCCCGACCACCTACCAGCGCTACGGCAACGTCGGCCCGGCGTCGATCCCGATCACCCTGGCCGACGAGGTCGACCGCGGCGGCATCACCCGCGGCGACCGCGTCTTCCTGGGCGGCGTCGGCTCCGGCATCAACACGGCGATGATGGAACTGCGCTGGTGAGGTCCGGCCTCCCGCGCGTCGCCGCCAGCACGGCCCCGGCGACGCTCCCGCCGCCCCTGCCCGGACTCGACCCGGCCTGGTCCCGTCTGGTCACCGTCCCCGGGTCGCCGGACGGCCGGCCGGGAGGCACGCACCACCCCGCGCGCACCTGGCACCTCCTCGACACGGCCGGTCAGCTCGAGGCGCTCGGCGTCACCCCGGTCGGCACCCTGCTCTGCGTGCACGGCAACCCCACCTGGTCCTACCTCTGGCGGTCCGTCGCGGCCCGCACGCTCAGCGTCGCCCGGGCCGGTGGCCCGGCCTGGCGCGTGATCGCCGTCGACCAGCTCGACATGGGCTTCTCGGAGCGCACCGCCGACCAGCACCGTCTGGCCGACCGCGTGCGCGACCTCGGCGCCCTGACCGACGAGCTCGGACTCGCCGGACCCGTCGTCACGCTCGGGCACGACTGGGGCGGCGTCGTCTCGCTCGGCTGGGCGGTCGACCACCCCGACCTCGTCGTGGGCGTGGCGACGTGCAACACCGCCGTGCACCAGCCCGACGACGCCCCGATCCCCGCACCGCTGCGGCTGGCCCTGCGTCCCGGCGTGCTCGGTCGCGGCACCGTCCTGACGCCCGCGTTCCTCGAGACGACGCTCGCCATCGCGCACCCGACGCTCGACCGGCCGACCGCCGACGCCTACCGGGCGCCGTACCGCGGAGCAGCCCGCCGCGGGGGCATCGGCGGGTTCGTGGCGGACATCCCCGTCGACGCCGCGCACCCCAGCGCGACCGAGCTCGACCGGATCGCGGCCGGTGTCGCGGCGCTCGAGGTCCCGGCGCTCGTCATGTGGGGACCGCGTGACCCGGTGTTCCTCGAGCGGTACCTCGACGACCTGGCCGACCGGTTGCCGCACGCCGACGTGCACCGTTTCGAGGGTGCCGGTCACCTGCTGCCGGACGACGCCGACGTCGCGGGCACGGTGCTCGACTGGCTCGGCGACCGCCTGCCGGACGGGCACGCGCCCGGCGGCGGCGAGTCGAGCCTCCAGCCCGACGCCCGGACGGCCGACGCCCGGACGGCCGACGCCCGGACGGCCGACGCCCGGACGGCCGACGCCCGGACGGCCGACGCGAGCGACGCGACCGGCGCGACCACCGAGGGCCCCGCGATCGACCGACCGCTCTGGGCAGCCCTCGACGACCTCGCGGACGACGCGAGCCCGGCGCTCGTCGAGATGGCCGCTCCCGGCGGCCCGCGGACGGTCTCGTGGCGGCTGCTCGCCCGCCGTGTCCGCGAGGTCGCCGTCGGTCTCGCCGACCTCGGCGTGCGTCCCGGCGACCGCGTCTCGTTGCTCGTCACGCCCGGGGCCGACCTGACGGCCGTCCTGTACGCCTGCGTCCGGATCGGTGCCGTGGTCGTCGTCGCGGACGCCGGCCTCGGTCTGCGCGGGCTCACCCGTGCCGTCCGCGGCGCCCGGCCGGACTGGGTGATCGGGGCGCTGCCCGGTCTCGGAGCTGCGCGCGCACTCGGGTGGCCGGGTCGACGCATCGCGACGGTCGCGCTCCCGGCCCCCGCGCGAGCGGTCCTCGGCGTGGAGCACACCCTGACCGAGGTCGCCCGACGTGGCGCCCGACGACTCGCAGCCGGAGCAGACCTGCCCGCTGCACCGTCGCCGGACGCACCCGCGGCCGTCCTGTTCACCTCGGGCTCGACCGGTCCGGCCAAGGGCGTCGTCTACACGCACGGGCAGCTCACCGCGGTGCGGGACGTCCTCGCGGCGCAGTACGGCGTCGGCGTCGGCACGGGGCTGGTCGCCGGCTTCGCGCCGTTCGCCCTGCTCGGTCCCGCCCTCGGTGCCCGGTCGGTGGCCCCGGACATGGACGTCACCCGTCCGCGCACGCTGACGGCGTCGGCGGTGGCCGACGCGGTGGCCGCCGTGGACGCGACCGTGGTGTTCCTCTCACCCGCAGCGCTGGCGAACGTCGTCGCGACGGCACCGGCGCTGGCGGCCGGCGACCGCGATGCCCTCGGTCGGGTGCGTCTGTTCCTGTCCGCGGGGGCACCGGTGCCCGCGGCGCTCCTCCGGGCGGCCACCGACCTCATGCCGAACGCAGCGGCGCACACGCCCTACGGCATGACCGAGGGCCTGCTCATGACGGACGTCGACCTGGACGGCGTCCGGTCGGCGGGTTCCGCTCCCGACGACGGCATCTGCGTCGGTCGACCGGCGGTCGGTGTGCGCGTGCGGATCGCGCCGCTCGACGCCGACGGCGCACCGACCGGAGACCTCACGGAGCAGGCCGGCGTCACGGGCGAGGTTGTCGTCGCGGCCCCGCACGTCCGCGACCACTACGACCGACTCTGGCGCACGGACCGCGTCTCGCGGCTCGGGGTCGACGACCCGCGCGGGCACCGCACCGGCGACGTGGGGCACCTCGACGCCGACGGGCGCCTGTGGATCGAGGGCCGGCTCCAGCACGTCGTGACGACCCCGCACGGTGTCGTGACACCCGTCGGACCCGAGCAGCGCATCGAGCGCGTCGACGGCGTCGGCCGTGCCGGCATCGCGAGCACCGGACCGTCCGGCACCCAGCAGGTCGTCGCCGTGGTCGAGACCGTCCCCGCAGCCCGGCGTCCCGGCCTCGCGTCGGCCGAGCTCGCCGCCGCCGTCCGCACCGCCGCCGGGGTCCCGCTCGCCGCGGTGCTCGTCGTCCCGGTGCTGCCGACGGACGTCCGGCACAACTCGAAGGTCGACCGCGCCCGGCTGTCGCGATGGGCGACGACGGTGCTCGGCGGCGGCCGGATGACCCGCCCGTGAGGGTCCTGGTCACCGGTGCCAGCGGCTTCCTCGGCCGGGCGACCGCCGCTGCCGTCCGGGACGCCGGGCACGACGTCCGCACGTTCCAGCGTCGGCCGTCCCGGGTCGACGGTGTGGAGGACTCGCTCGGCACGATGACGGACACCGCTGCGGTCGCGCGCGCGGTCGAGGGCGTCGACGCCGTGGTGCACCTGGCGGCGAAGGTCTCGCTCGCCGGGGACCCGGCCGACTTCGCGCGGGTCAACATCGCCGGGACGAGCGCGCTGCTCGACGCCGCGCGGGCCGCCGGGGTGGGGCGCTTCGTCTTCGTGTCGTCGCCGTCCGTGGCGCACACCGGGTCGTCGCTGGCCGGCGCCGCTGCCGACCCTGCCGAGCCGATGGCCGCCCGCGGGCACTACGCGCGGACGAAGGGCGCCGCGGAGCTCCTCGCGCTGGCGGCCGACGAGCCGGGCTTCGCGGTCGTCGCCGTCCGCCCGCACCTGGTGTGGGGACCGGGCGACACGCAGCTGGTCGGACGCATCGTGGACCGGGCACGTGCCGGTCGGCTGCCGCTCCTCGACTCGGGCGCCGCGCTCATCGACACGCTCTACGTCGACAACGCGGCCTCGGCGATGGTCGCTGCGCTCGAGCACGCGGCGGACGACGCCGTGCACGGCAACGCCTACGTCGTGACGAACGGAGAGCCGCGGCCGGTGGGGGAGCTCCTGGCGGGCATCTGCACCGCGTCCGGCGTCCCTGCACCGCGGCTGCACGTGCCCGCCGCCGTCGCCCGTGCAGCCGGGTCCGTGGTCGAGGCGGTGTGGCGGGTGCGTCCGGGGGCGGACGAGCCGCCGATGACGCGGTTCCTCGCCGAGCAGCTGTCCACCGCCCACTGGTTCGACCAGCGACGGACGCGCCACGACCTCGGCTGGTCCCCGACGATCACGATCGACGAGGGCCTGGCCCGCTTGGCGGCCGCCGCCGGACACTGACCGGCCGTCGGTCGGGTGGGCGGACCGTCAGCCGGTGAAGCGCTGCCAGAGCTCGGTGACGATCGGCCACACGTCGCCCGCGCGGTCCGCCGAGGCGATGGCGATCGTCACCACGGGGTAGGCCGTGACCGCGAGGCTGACCAGGACCGCGAGCACGACGGCGAACACCGACGTGACCGTGTGCCGTCGGGTCAGCGCCCAGAGCAACAGGGCGAGGACCACCACCAGGCCGAGCACGGTGACGAGGGCGATCCGGACGAACGGGAACGGCACGAGCCCCGCTGTGGTGGCGGTCACGCCGCCGAGGAACCCGACGAGCGGCAGGTACCCGCCGAGGGCCACGGCGAGCACCAGCACGATGCCGATGCCCGACGTGGTCCAGACGCCGCGCGGGCGAGGACGCCGGGCGGTGGTGCCCCGGCGTCCCGCCCACGCGGTCATCGCTGTGCCTCGCCGTCGCCGTCGCCGCTGCCGCTGCGGTGGGCGGCGGCCTGGTCGTGGCGGGCGTCGGCCTCGTCGCGGACGACGTCCGCGGCGTGCTCGATGCGGTCGGCCGCCTCGTCCAGCGCGTCGGCGACCTGCTCGTCCGCGGCGGGTGCGCTCTCCGCCGACGGCTCGTCGGCGTCGGTGCTGCCCTCGCGACGTGCACGGTCCGCTGCGTCCTGCGTCGCGGTCACCGCGTCCTGCGTCGCGGTCGCTGCGGAGTCGGCGGCGTCCGAGGCCGCTGCGCCCGCGTCGGCCGCGGCGTCGGTCGCTGCCGAGGCAGCACCGGAGGCACGGTCGCGGACCTCCTGCGAGGCGTCCGCCGCGGCGTCCTTCGCCGCGCTGACGGCCTGCTTCGCCGCGTCGCCGGCGTCGGAGGACTTCTCCGCGGCACGCTCCGCCGCGTCGGATGCGGTCTCGCGCGCCGTGTCGACGGCGTCGGCCGCCTTCGCCCGCGCGGTGTCCACGGCGTCGGACGCCCGCTCGCGCAGGTCCCCCGCGGTCTCCCGTGCCCGGTCGACGGCGTCGCCGGCGGCGTCACGTGCGCGACCGGCGGCCTCGCGCGTGGCACCCGCCGCGTCCTGCGCGGCGTCCCGTGCACGCTCGGCGACCTCGGCGGCACCGCCGCGGACGTCCTCCGCGGCACCCGAGACGGCCTCCTTCGTGCGGTCCACCGCATCGCCCACGGCCTCCCGGGCCCGGTCGACGGGGGTCGGCTCGTCGTCGAAGGGCCCGTGCACGTCGAGCACGCGGACGTCGACCGTGGTGGGCTGTCCGGCGCCGAGCTGCGACACCGCGGCGGCCACCTGGCGGCGGACCTCCTCGGCGACCTCGCGGACCGGCTGCGGGTAGCTGATGACGACGGACACCGTCACGTCGAGCGTGCCGTCGTTGTCGTCGACCTGCACCCCGGGCGCTCCGGCGGTGCGGCCGAGCTGCGAGCGGACGCGGTCGGCGGCGCGGGCGACGAGCCCGCCCAGGTGGTGGACGCCCGGCACGCCGAGCGCCGTCTCCGCCGCGGTGCGGGCGGCGACCACCAGGGGCCCGGCATCCTCGGGGAGCGGGGTGGTCAGCTCGGGCGGCAGGTCGACCTCGGTGATCTGCGTCCGGGCGTTCGGATCGTGCTGCATGGCTTCCTCCTCTGTGAACAGGACGGCCGTCGCTCCCCTCGGGGAGCGACGGCCGTGGTCCGCTGTTACTTGAAGACGTCCTTGACGTCCTCGCCGGTCTGCTTGGCGCTCGCAGCGGCCTGGTCCTTCTTGCCCTCTGCGACCTTCTCGTCGTTGTTCGTCGCGTTGCCGAAGGCCTCCTTGGCCTTGCCGGTCAGGTCCTGTGCGGCGTTCTTGATCTTGTCGTCGAGTCCCATGGTGGGTTCCCTTCTCGCTCGTGGGCTGGTGCCCGGTGGTGACGGTCGGGAGGCTCGGTCTGCCTCGTCCGACCGGGTTGCGGTGGTGCTGGTGGTGCGTTCGTGTCCGGCGTCGTCCGCCGGGTGGGGCTACTGGACGCGGGTGGTGCGTGCCAGTGCGGTGCGGGTGCCGCCGGTGAGGTGGACCAGGACCGGGATCTGTCGGCC
>NZ_JAQMHU010000012.1:0-98419 GCF_028307415.1 Curtobacterium uvaldense
CGCCACGTGATCACGTGGCGCGAGCCGCTTCCGGTTGTTCGCGAGCAGGTCGCGCCGCGGGACGACCGAGGCGGCACGGCGGCCTCGCCCACCGCCCCGCGTCAGATCTTGCGGAGCAGCACCGAGTTGACCTTGTGGTTCGCGCCCTTCTTGAGCACGAGCGTCGCCCGGGAGCGCGTGGGCAGCACGTTCTCGAGCAGGTTCGGCTCGTTGATCGCCCGCCAGACCTCGGTCGCGGTCCGGACCGCGTCCTCGCGCGACAGCGAGGCGAAGCGGTGGAAGAACGAGTCCGGGCTCGAGAACGCCTCCTCCTGCAGGGCGAGGAACCGGTCGACGTACCAGGACTCGATGTCCTTCGTCTTCGCGTCGACGTAGATCGTGAAGTCGAACAGGTCGGACAGCGCGAGCCGCCCGTGCACCGGCGGCGCGAGCACGTTGAGGCCCTCGACGATGAGGACGTCCGGCTGCCGCACGACGATCTCGGCGTCGGGGACGATGTCGTAGACGAGGTGCGAGTAGAACGGCGCACGCACCTCGGCCGCCCCGCTCTTCACCTGGCTGACGAACCGCAGCAGCGCACGACGGTCGTACGACTCCGGGAAGCCCTTGCGGTCCATGATCCCGCGGCGCTCGAGCTCGGCGTTCGGGTACAGGAAGCCGTCGGTGGTCACGAGTTCGACCCGCGGGGTGTCCGGCCAGCGCTTCGTCAGCTCGCGGAGCAGGCGCGCGACGGTCGACTTGCCGACCGCCACCGACCCGGCGACACCGATCACGAAGGGCGTCCGGCCGGCCCGCTCACCGAGGAAGCGGCTCGTCTCGGCGTGCAGGTCCCTGGCGCCGGCCGCGTACAGCGTCAGCAGGCGGGAGAGCGGCAGGTAGACCTCCTGGACCTCCTGCATGTCGAGCCGGTCGCCGAGGCCGCGCAGCTGCACGATCTCGGTCTCGGTGAGCGACAGGTGCTCCTTCGGTGCGAGCTGGGACCACTCGTCGCGCGGGATCTCCACGAACGGGGTCGGGTGCGCGACGGTGGCTTCCGTGATCGGCATGGGCACGAGCGTACAGACGGGAGGCGCGGCGGACGTGCGTGGACCGGCTGCGGTGATCCGCGCCTCCCGTCCGGTGCCCGGTGCGTGTCCGCAGGACGCGACCCGTCGTGCGGACGGTGACCGTCAGGCCGGCAGGGCCGCCTCGATGGCGGCGACGACCTCGGGGGCGTCCGGCTTCGTGGTCGGACGGAAGCGCGTGACGGAGCCGTCGGGGGCGACGAGGAACTTCTCGAAGTTCCAGCTCACCCGGCCGGCCTTGCCGGAGGCGTCGGGCGTCTCCTTGAGCGCCTGGTAGAGCGGGTGGGCGCCCCTGCCGTTCACCTTCACCTTCTCGGACATCGGGAAGGTCACACCCCAGGTGGTGGAGCAGTACTCGTCGATCGCCTCCGACGAGCCGAGTTCCTGCAGGAACTGGTTGCTCGGGAAACCGAGGACCGTGAAGCCGCGGTCGCCGTACGTCTTCTGCAGGGCCTCGAGCTGCTCGTACTGCGGCGCGAGTCCGCAGCGCGAGGCGACGTTCACGACGAGGACGGCCCGGTCCGAGAACTGCGCGAAGGTGGTGTGCTCCCCGTGCAGCGTGGTGATCTCGATGTCGTCGAAGCGTCCCATGTCCCGAACGGTATCCCCACTCCTGCGGACTTGCAGGGTTGATCTCCAGCCAGACCGTAGGATCGTGCGCATGTGTGGAATCGTGGGCTACGTCGGCAGCAAGAGCAGCCAGGAGGTCCTCCTCGGTGGTCTCCGTCGTCTCGAGTACCGCGGCTACGACTCGGCGGGCATCGCCGTCGTCGACCGGCCGGGTGACCTCGTCTCGGCGAAGAAGGCCGGCAAGCTGCAGGCCCTGGTCGAGGAGCTCGAGTCGCACCCGATCGCCGACGGCGCCACCGGCATCGGGCACACCCGCTGGGCGACCCACGGCGGCCCGACCGACGGCAACGCCCACCCGCACCTGGCGGACGGCGGCAAGCTCGCGCTCATCCACAACGGCATCATCGAGAACTTCTCCGAGCTGAAGCAGGAGCTCGTCGCCGAGGGCGTCGAGTTCACCAGCGAGACCGACTCCGAGGTCGCCGCGCACCTCGTCGGTCGTGCGTTCCGCGAGACCGGGGACCTGACCGCCGCCATGCAGCAGGTCGTGCAGCGGCTCGAGGGTGCCTTCACGCTCCTCGTCGTGCACGCCGACCAGCCGGGCGTCGTCGTCGGTGCGCGCCGCAACTCGCCGCTCGTCGTGGGCCTCGGTGACGGCGAGAACTTCATGGGCTCCGACGTCGCGGCCTTCGTCGCCTACACGCAGCGTGCCCTCGCGATCGGCCAGGACGAGATCGCGACGATCCGTCCCGACGGCGTCGAGGTCGTGCACTTCGACGGCTCGCCGGCGACGCCCGAGGAGTTCGAGGTCAGCTGGGACGCCTCCGCCGCGGACAAGGGCGGCTGGAGCTCCTTCATGGCCAAGGAGATCAGCGAGGAGCCCGAGGCCGTCGCCAAGACGATCCTCGGTCGCGTGCACGACGGTGCCGTGACGCTGACCGACCTCGACCCGATCGCCGATCGGCTGCAGCAGGTCGACCGTGTCATCGTGATCGCGTGCGGCACGGCGGCGTACGCCGGCATCCTCGGCAAGTACGCCATCGAGCAGTGGGCACGCGTCCCCGTCGAGGTCGAGCTCGCCCACGAGTTCCGCTACCGCGACCCGGTGCTGAGCGACCGCACCCTCGTCGTCTCGATCAGCCAGTCGGGCGAGACCATGGACACGCTCATGGCCGTCAAGTACGCCCGCGAGCAGGGTGCGCAGGTGCTCTCGATCTGCAACACGCAGGGCGCCACCATCCCGCGCGAGTCCGACGCGGTGATCTACACGCACGCCGGCCCCGAGGTCGCCGTCGCGTCGACCAAGGCCTTCATCGCCCAGGGCGTCGCGCTGTACCTGCTCGGGCTGCACCTGGCCACGCTCAAGGGCACGCTCACGGCCGAGCAGATCGCCGAGCAGGTCAGCGAGCTCGAGGGCCTCGCACCGAAGCTCCAGCAGACCATCGACGACGCGTCCGGTGTCGCCGAGCTGGCGAAGTGGATGGCGGACACCCGGAGCGTGCTGTTCCTCGGCCGCCACGTCGGGTACCCGATCGCGCTCGAGGGGGCCCTCAAGCTCAAGGAGCTCGCGTACATCCACGCAGAGGGCTTCGCCGCCGGCGAGCTCAAGCACGGCCCGATCGCACTCATCGAGCCGGGGCAGATCGTCTTCGTGATCGTGCCGTCGCCGCGCGACCCGCGCTCGCTGCACCCGAAGGTCGTCTCGAACATCCAGGAGATCCGCGCCCGCGGCGCCCGGGTGATCGCCATCGCCGAAGAAGGAGACGCCGCCGTGCTGCCCTTCGCCGACGAGGTCCTGCGCATCCCGCTCGCCACGCCGCTGTTCGAGCCGCTGCTGGCCGTCGCGCCGCTGCACATGTTCGGCATGGAGCTCGCCGCCGCCAAGGGGCTCGACGTCGACCAGCCGCGCAACCTGGCGAAGTCGGTCACCGTCGAGTAGGCCCGCGTCGTGATCATCGGCATCGGGGTCGACGTCGTCGACACGGAGCGGTTCCGGGGTGTGCTCGAACGCACCCCGGCGCTCCGGACGCGGCTGTTCACCCCGGCCGAGCAGCTGCGCGACGGGGAGCCCCGACCGGTGTCGTCGCTCGCGGCCCGGTTCGCGGCGAAGGAAGCACTCATCAAGGCGTTCGGGTCCAGTGCCGGGCTCAGCTGGCAGGACCTCGAGGTCGTGTCGGACGACCAGCGGAACCCGTCGCTCACGCTGCACGAGGGCGCTCGTCGGGTGGCGGCGGACCGGGGTGTGACGGACGTCCACCTGTCGCTGTCGCACGACGGCGGGATCGCGACGGCGTTCGTCGTCATCGAAGGAGGGGGCGCATGAGCGCGTTCACGGGGATCACGGTCGACCGCGAGGCCCTCATCGCGAACTACGCCACGGTGTCCGAGCAGGTGGCGCCGGCGGGTGTCATCGCGGTCGTCAAGGCGAACGCGTACGGGCACGGTGCGGTCGACGCCGCACGGGCGTTCGTCGACGCCGGTGCCGAGTGGCTCGGGGTCGCCGACGTCGAGGAGGGCATCGCGCTCCGCCGCGCCGGCATCGACGAGGGCGTCCGGATCCTGGCGTGGCTGCACGCCCCGGACGAGGACTTCCGCCGCGCCGCGCAGTACGACGTCACCCCGGCGGTGTCGAGCGTGTCCCAGCTCGCGGCCGCGGCCGACTCCGAGGTGCCCGCGGTGCACGTCTGCGTCGACACCGGGCTGAGCCGGAACGGCGCGGTCGAGTCCGAGTGGGCCGAGCTCTTCGACACCGCCGGGCGGATCGCCCGGGCCGGCGGGCGCACCCGCGTCGAGGGGCTCATGTCGCACCTGTCGAACGCGTCGCGTGCCGACGATCTCGACCAGGACGCCGCACTCCAGCGGGCGCTCGACGGCCTGGCGGCGAACGGCATCGTGCCGGACATCGTGCACCTCGCCGCGAGCGCCGCGGGCATCGCGGTGCCGGAGACGCGCCACGACGCCGCACGGGTCGGGCTCGCGCTCTACGGGCTCAGCCCCTTCGCCGACCGCACCTCGGCCGACCTCGGGCTCCGGCCGGCGATGCGCGTGACCGCCGCGGTGCTGCGGACCGTCCCGGTGGCCGCGGGCGACGGCGTCAGCTACGGCTACACCTGGCGTGCAGCGACGGACACCCGGCTCGCGGTGATCGGCCTCGGGTACGCCGACGGCTTCGACCGCGACCTCGGCAACCGGGTGTCGGTGCGCATCGGCGACCGGGAGTTCCCCGTCGTCGGCCGCGTCGCGATGAACGCCATGCACATCGACATCGGCGACGCCGACGTCCGGGTGGGCGACGAGGTCGTGCTCTGGGGCGACCCGGCGGACGGCGACCCCGCGGTCGAGGACTGGGCGGCGGCGATCGACACCATCAACTACGAGGTGGTCGCCAGGGTCGGCCGCAGCGTGGAACGGAGGACGACGTGAACGCCCCCCTTCGTCGGGCCCGGATCGACCTCGACGCCTACCGGTCGAACCTCGACCTCGTGCGCGAGTGGATGCACCCGGTCGAGGTCATGGCGATCATGAAGGCCGACGCCTACGGGCACGGTCTCGAGCCGATCGCGCTCGCGGCCGTCGACGCCGGCATCCGCTGGATCGGCGTGCTGACCGTGCCGGCCGCGCTGCGCCTCCGGGCGATCGGCGTCGGCGAGGACGTGCACCTGTTCACCTGGCAGCACGACCCGGCGCTCGACTTCCGCGACGCCGTGGACTCGGCGATCGACCTCGGCGTCTCGAACGTCGCCGAGCTGCAGCGGGTCGTCGACGCCGTCGACCAGCGTCCGGCACGGGTCCACCTCGGCGTCGACTCCGGCTTGCACCGCGACGGCGCGACCGCGGACGCCTGGCCGGAGCTGGTGGCACTCGCGGTCGACGCGCAGCGCGCCGGCCGGATCGAGGTCGTCGCGGCGTACACGCACCTCGCGGAGTCGTCGGACGAGGACGACAGTGCCGCGGTCGCCGTGTTCGACCGGGCCGTCGAGACCGCGGAGGACCTCGGGCTCGACCTGCCGATGGAGCACGTCGCGGCCTCGCTCGCCGGGCTCGAGCGGAAGGAGTTCCGCAAGGACATGGTGCGGATGGGCGCGAACCTGCTCGGCATCCCGGGTGCCGAGGGCGTGTCCGCCGCCGACCTCGGGCTCGAGCCGGTGATGACGCTCACGGCCTCGGTCGCGAAGACGAAGCGGGTCCCGGTCGACACCGGCGTCTCCTACGACTACACGTACCGCACCACGTCGGAGACCACCCTGGCGCTCGTGCCCGTGGGCTACGCGGACGGGGTGCCGCGTCGCGCGCAGGGCCGCGTCGAGGTGACGATCGGCGGGAAGCGGTACCCGGTCGCCGGTCGCGTCGCGATGGACCAGTTCCTGGTCGACGTCGGCGACGACGAGGTCCGCGTCGGCGACGAGGTCGTGCTGTTCGGCACGGGGGAGCACGGCGAGATGACCGTCCTCGAGTGGGGCGAGGCGCTCGGCACCATCGGGGAAGAGGTGACCTGCCGGATCGGGGCCCGCGTCCCGCGCGAGGTCGTCGGGCACCAGGTCGAGGGCCGGGTCGGCGACTACCTGCGGGAGCAGCCGTGACGGACGCCCGGGTGCTGCTCGACACGACGGTGTCGACGACCGACGAGATGGGTGTGCTCGGTGCGCGGCTCGCACGTGTCCTGCGTGCCGGCGACCTCGTCGTGCTGACCGGGCCGCTCGGTGCGGGCAAGACGACGCTCACGCGTGGCCTCGGGGCCGCGCTCGGCGCGCGGGGGCAGGTGTCGAGCCCCACCTTCGTCCTCGCCCGGACCCACCCGACGACGACCGGCCCGGACCTGGTCCACGTCGACGCCTACCGGTTGGGCGACCCCATGGAGCTCGACGACCTCGACCTCGACTGGGACGCCTCGATCGTGGTGGTCGAGTGGGGCCGGGGCTTCGTCGACGGCATCGCGGACAGCATCCTCGACGTGGAGATCGTCCGAGCGACGGGAGCGGACGCGCCCGACGGCGACGCCGACGACCTCGACCCCGACGACGTTCCCGACGAGCCGCGACGGGTGATCGTCACCGCGTCCGGGCCGCGCTGGGCGGACGTCACGCTCTGACGGATCGCCGGTTCAGCCCGACCGCACCGAGGTGCTCGGGTCGATGAAGAAGTCGGCGTAGGCCGGGTCGTCGACCGGCAACCACCCGAGTCGGGCGTGCACGAGTGCGTCGACGTCCGCGGGCGGCAGCAGGCCTCGACGACGCCACTGCTCGGGATCGCGGTGCGCTGCCGTGCGCGGTGTCCAGGGCATCGGTGACCTCCCTCGTGCTGGTGGAACATCACCGGACACTACGCCACCGTCCGCCGTCCCGATCGCGCCTACGATGGACGCGTGCTCCTCGCCATCGACACGTCCGCCGGCACCTCGGTCGCCGTCGTCGACCCGGCCAGCGGTCGTGTGCTCGCCGAGCGCAGCACCGACGACTCCCGCCGGCACGCCGAGGTGATCGGCCCGTTCCTCGCCGAGGTGCTCGCCGAGGCCGGCGTCACCGGTGCCGACGTCACCGGGGTGGTCGCCGGCACGGGCCCCGGCCCCTTCACCGGCCTGCGCGTCGGGATCGCCGCCGCGCGCACCTTCGCCGCCGCCCGCGGCGTCCCCCTTCTCCCGCTCGTCAGCCACGACGCGATCGCGGCCGACCTGCAGCGGCACCCCGTCGTCGTCCTGACGGACGCGCGCCGCCGCGAGGTCTACTGGAGCGCCCACGACGAGACCGGCACGCGGGTCGCCGGTCCCGGACTCGCGAAGCCGGCGGACCTGGACGAGGCGATCCGCGCCTCCCGTCCGGAGGCCGTCGACTGGCCCCGCGAGACCGTCACGACCGTCCCGGCCGGGAGGCTCGGGTCGCTGGCAGCAGACCGGCTCGCCTCCGGCGCGCCCTTCGCCGACGACACCCCCCTCTACCTGCGTGACCCCGACGTCACCGTGCCGGGGGCCCCGAAGCGGGTCGTCCGGTGACCGGACTGCCCGCCGGCCTGCGGCTGCGCCGTGCGGTCCCGCAGGACCTCGACGACGTCATGTTCCTCGAGCACACGTCGTTCCCGACGGACGCCTGGACCTCGTCGCAGATGGCGGGGGAGCTGTGGTCCCCGCACGGGTACTACGTCGTGGTCGAGACGACCGAGGACGGCGCCCCGACGGTCGTCGGCTACGCCGGGCTGTCCTCGCTCGCGGGCAACCCCGTCGCCGACGTGCAGACCATCGCGGTCGCTGCCGAGCAGCGGGGCCGGGGCATCGGGAAGGTGCTCTTCACGGAGCTCCTCGACGAGGCCCGACGGCGTGAGGTGCACGAGGTGTTCCTCGAGGTGCGCGCCGACAACCCCGTGGCGCAGGCGATGTACACCGCTGCCGGGTTCGAGCGCATCGCCGTGCGGCCCCGCTACTACCAGCCCGACGGTGTCGACGCGTGGGTGATGCGGGCGGAGCTCCCCGTCACCCCCGGTGCGTCCACCGGTGTCGGACCGATCGGACAGGAGACCCTCGGTGAGCGCGACTGAACCCCTGGTGCTCGGCATCGAGACGAGCTGTGACGAGACCGGCGTGGGCATCGTCCGCGGGACCACCCTGCTCGCCAACGTCATCGCGTCGAGCATGGACGAGCACGCCCGCTACGGCGGCGTCGTGCCCGAGGTGGCCGCACGGGCGCACCTCGAGGCCATGACCCCGACCCTGCACGAGGCCCTCGACCGCGCGGGTGTCACGCTCGACGAGCTCGACGCCGTCGCCGTGACCGCCGGCCCGGGGCTCGCCGGTGCCCTGATGGTCGGGGTGGGCGCAGCCAAGGCACTGGCGGTCGCGACGGGCAAGCCGCTGTACGGCGTGAACCACCTGGTCGGGCACGTCGGTGCGGACGTCCTGCGTGCGGACGGCAGCGCGATCGAGCTGCCGACCGTGGCGCTGCTCGTGTCCGGCGGCCACACGTCGCTGCTGCTCGTGCGGGACCTGGTCGGCGACGTCGAACTGCTCGGCGAGACGATCGACGACGCGGCCGGCGAGGCGTTCGACAAGGTCGCACGCCTGCTCGGACTGCCCTACCCGGGCGGGCCGCAGATCGACCGGGCGGCAGCGGAGGGCGACCCGACCGCGATCCGGTTCCCGCGCGGCCTGACGCTGCCGAAGGACATGGCGCAGCACCGGTACGACTTCTCGTTCTCCGGGCTGAAGACCGCCGTCGCGCGGTGGGTCGAGAAGTGCCGGGACGAGGGCCGCGAGGTCCCCGTCGCCGACGTCGCGGCGTCGTTCCGCGAGGCCGTCGTCGACGTGCTCCTCACGAAGGCGCTCGCCGCGTGCCGGGACACCGGTGTCGACCGCCTGCTGCTCGGGGGTGGGGTCGTCGCGAACGCACGGTTGCGCGCCGTCGCCGAGGAACGCTGCGCTGCCGCCGGGGTCGCGCTGCGGATCCCACCGTTCGACCTCTGCACCGACAACGGGGCCATGATCGCCGCGGTCGGTGCGCGCCTGGTGGCAGAGGGGCACGCGCCGAGCGACCTCGGCATCGCGGCGGACTCCACGCTGCCGGTGACGACCGTCCAGGTCTGAGTCGCGCGGCCGGGTGGCGCACGCCGACGCCTGAACCGGCTCCCGGCCCGTGTGGGAGGATGCTCAGCAGGCACCGACCGACCGGGTGCCGGGAGGGGTGGACGGTGTCCGATCAGAACCAGTGGCCGAAGCCGGGCGAGTCGAGCGGGGGAGACGACGGCCGGCAGCAGCAGGACGGGCAGTCGGGCAGCCAGCAGCCCGCGAACCCCTCCGCGCAGCCGTCGCAGGGCACCCCGTACGGCCAGGGCCAGCAGGCGTCGGGCGCCCCGTACGGTCAGGGCCAGCAGCCGTCGGGCAACCCGTACGCGCAGCAGTCCCAGCAGGGCAACCCGCACGCGGCCTCGGGGCCCCAGCACAACCCGTACGCACCGCAGTCGCAGCAGGGCAACCCCTACGCGCAGCAGTCGCAGCAGGGCAACCCGTACGCGCAGCAGTCGCACCAGGGCAACCCGTACGCGCAGCAGTCGCACCAGGGCAACCCGTACGCGGCCTCGAGCCCCCAGCAGAACCCCTACGCGCCGCAGCAGGGCGGGAACCCCTACGCGTCGCCGTACGCCACGAGCGGGTACCAGCCGTACGCCCAGCGCCCGAAGACGAACACCCTGGCGATCCTGTCGATCGTGTTCGCGTTCGCCGGGGTCGTCATCTGGCCGATCGTGATCCTCACGAGCCCCGCCGGCGCGATCATGGGGCACATCGCCCTCGGGAAGATCAAGCAGACGGGTGAGGGTGGCCGTGGACTGGCCCTCGCCGGGGTCATCGGCGGGTGGGTGCTGACCGGGCTCTACGTGCTCTTCGCGGTGATCTTCATCATCGCGATCGCGTCGAGCCACTCGTCCTCCGACCCGTACGGCTACGACTCGGGCGCCTTCATCCGCTGACCCGCGCCGGGCTGCACGGCTCCGTTCCGCGAGATCGACAGACCCCCGCCGATGTTCGGCGGGGGTCTGTCGCTGCCGCGGACGTGAACACGACAGCGACAGCGACAGCGACAGCGAGAGCGCCTCGCGCCGACCGCCCGCGCAGCCTCGTGCCCCGCTACCGCCCCGCTACCGCCCCGCGGCCGAGCCGGCCACGTCGGTGAGGCGCTCGCACAGGAGCGCGGTGTGCCGTCCCTCCAGACGGGTGAGCACGAGCGTCACCGACCGCCGCCCCCGCAGCCGCAACCGCTTCCGGAACTGCGCCGGGTCGACGTCGACGCCGCGCTTCTTGATCTCGACGGTGCCGACGTCCTCCGCCGCCAGGCGTGCCGACAGCTGCTTCACGTCGAGGGGCATCGTGTCGAGCACCCGGAACCCCTGCGCGAACGGCGTCGTCACGGCACGGTCCGACGTGACGTACGCGATGCCCTCGGACAGCATGCGTCCGTCGATCGACCGCGCCAGGTCACCGATCAACCGCGCACGGATGACGGCGCCGTCCGGCTCGTACAGGTAGGCGCCGACGGGACCGACCTCGACGTCCTCGGCGTCGGCCGGGCCGGTGAGCTCGGCGATGCCGTGACCGCCGATGACGGTGGCCGCGCGCCGGACGCCGTCACGGGCGAGGGGCCCGGACCACAGGACGAGCTCGACGACCTCGCGGTCGACGGACACCCACTGCGCCTCGAGCGTGTCCGGGATCAGGTCGCGGTCGATGCCCGGGCCGAGCTTCACGCCCGTCGGGGTCGTCGTCGCGGCGGCGAACACGGTGTCGAGCGACGGCGACCAGTCGTCCGGGTCGGCCAGGCGCCTCGTGTTCGCGTGCCCGGCCGTGCGTCGCGCGGGGTCCATCCAGACGCCCTCGACCCGGGACAGGTCGAAGGCGGCCGCGTCGCCGAGCTCGACCCGGGCGTTCGGCCAGAGCGCGAGGTTGTGCGTCGCGACCGCCGCGGTCACCTCGTCGCGGTCGACGGCGGTGACGTCGAGGTCGAGCGCGGCCATCGCCATGGCGTCGCCACCGATCCCGCAGCCGAGGTCCGCGACCCGGGTCAGTCCGGCGGCGGCGAAGCGACCGGCGTGCTGCGCGGCGACCTGCAGTCGGGTGGCCTGTTCGAGGCCGGCCTCGGTGAAGAGCATCCGCGCGGCGAAGTCCCCGAACTTCGCGCGGGCCTTCTGGCGGAGCTTCGCCTGGGTCAGCACGGCTGCCACGAGCCCCGGGTCGTGTCCCTCGCCACGGAGCCGGGAGACCACCCGGACGATCTCGCCCCCGTCCGAGACGCCGGGGGTACGGTCGAGCAGGGCCATCCCCTCGGGGGTCAGCAGCTGGGCGAGGTCGGCGGCTTCCACCCGTCGATCCTCCCAGGTCGCCGGGGAGGCCCGACACGTGCTGGCACTCGGATTGACCGAGTGCCAGACTGTCCCTAGAGTTGTGGTTGGCACTCTCCTGTGCGTAGTGCCAACCGGTTCCCATCTGTACCGAGTCAGTACCGAGAAAGAAGAGGTCACCGTGGCCGTCACCATCAAGCCGCTCGAGGATCGCATCGTCATCCGCCAGGTCGAGGCGGAGCAGACCACCGCTTCCGGTCTCGTCATCCCGGACACCGCGAAGGAGAAGCCCCAGGAGGGCGAGGTCGTCGCCGTGGGTCCGGGTCGCATCGACGACAACGGCAACCGCGTGCCGCTCGACGTCGCCGTCGGCGACAAGGTCATCTACTCGAAGTACGGCGGCACCGAGGTCAAGTACTCCGGCGAGGACCTGCTCGTCCTCTCGGCGCGCGACGTCCTCGCGGTCATCGAGCACTGAGACCAGCAGCTCTCGTCACGAACGCCCCGTCCGGCTCGCAGCCGGCGGGGCGTTCGTGCGTTCGGGCGCGTGTCGCTGCGGCGCTCCCGGCCCGTCCAGGTGGTCGGCCTGGAGGCGCGCTGTCCGCCCGCAGCGTCCGCGCCCCTTCCTAGGATGGTTCCGTGAATGGAGCGACCCCGGCGCGTCCGGCACGCAGCGAGGCATCCGTCGGCGTCGTGCAGGCGATCGTCGCGTACGGACTCTGGGGCCTGATGCCCCTGCTCTTCGCCGCGATGGCCCCCGCCGGCGCGTTCGAGATCGTCGCCTGGCGGATCGTCTTCGGCCTGGTCTTCTGCGCGGTGGCGATCGCCGTCACCCGGTCGTGGCTGCGCACCCGCTCCCTGCTCGCCCAGCGCCGGGTGATGCTCGTGATGGGACTCGCGGCCGTGCTCATCCTGGTGAACTGGACCGTGTACGTCGCCGCGACGACGACGGGCCACACGGTCGAGGCGGCGCTCGGGTACTTCATCAACCCGCTCGTCACGATCGCCCTCGGCGTGGTCGTGCTCCGCGAGCGCCTGCGTGCGGCGCAGTGGGCGGCCGTCGGCATCAGCGTCGTCGCGGTCGTCGTCATCGCGGTCGGCTACGGGCAGGTGCCGTGGATCTCGCTCGCGCTGGCGTTCTCGTTCGGGTGCTACGGCCTGGTGAAGAAGCGGGTCGGGGGCACCGTCGACGCGCTGAGCGGCCTGACGATCGAGACCGTCTGGCTGGTCCCGATCGCCGTGGGGGCGCTCGTCGTGCTCGGCGTCACGGGTCTCGGCGGCGGGGTGACGTTCACGAGCGAGGGGTGGCCGCACGTCCTCGTCACGGTGCTCACCGGGCCCGCGACCGCGGTGCCGCTGCTGCTCTTCGCGTCGTCCGCCCGGCGGGTGTCCCTGTCGACGCTCGGCCTGACGCAGTACCTCGCGCCGGTGATGCAGCTCCTGGTCGGGGTGGTCGTGCAGCACGAGGCGATGCCGCCCGCGCGGTGGATCGGCTTCGGGATCGTCTGGGTCGCGCTCGTGGTCCTGACGGTCGACAGCTTCGTGGCGGCCCGGGCCGCGCGGCGGCGGACGCTCGCCCCTGCGGCGGGCGAGCCGGCCTGACGGGCACGAGCCGCGCCTCCCGTCCGGGTCGCATCATCTGCGGACCGGTGCGCTGTGCCGAGGCTCGGCGATGCGGACAGTTCCGCAGGCCCGCGCCCGCGGAACTGTCCGCGGACGCGAGTCTCGCGGGGACGACGTCGGCCCCGGACCTGCATGAGGTCCGGGGCCGACGTCGCGTACTGCGTGTTACTTCGAGACCGAGCCCTGGATGGCGGTCTGGTACACGGGCTTGTTGTCGCCGTCGAACTTGTAGATGCCGATGTAGGCGCTCGACGGGTCGTTCTTGCTGTCGAACGGACCGATGCCGGACGGGCCGGTGTACTGGATGTCCTCACCCTTGTCGAGCAGGTCCTTGCACGCCTTGAACGTCTCGCACTTCGTGCCGCCGTCCGCACCGGACACCGCGGCCATGTTGGCCTGGATGGTGCCCGAGTCGGTGCCCTTGCCCTTCACCGCGGCCAGCGCAGCGAGGGTCGTGGCGTCGTAGGACTCGGCAGCGTACGAGTAGTCAGCCAGCTCCTTGCCCGAGGACTGCTTGTAGAAGTCCGACAGGCGCTGCTTCAGCTCGTCCTTCGGGCTGGCGCCGGGGATGGTGCCCTGCGCGCCCTCGAGGGTGCCCGGGTCGAAGTCCTTCGAGTAGTCCGCGGTGTTGCCGTCGGACATGTAGATCTTCGACATGTCGGCGTTCTGCGACTTGAGCTCCGGGATGATCGACTTCGTCTCGTCGAAGGCGAGCACCACGATGGCGTCCGGCTTCGCGGCGAGCGCAGCGGTGACCTCGGACGAGAACGTCGTCTGTCCGGGCGGGAACTCCTGACCCTTGCCCTTGCCGCCGTAGACGACCTGGCCGCCCGAGTCCTCGATCGCCTGCTGCACGGTGTCGCGGAGGCCCGTCCCGTAGGTGTCGTTGAAGACCAGGAACGCGACCTTGGCGTTGCCGTCGCCCGTGACGAGCTGGCCGAGGGCCGAGCCCTGCACCGAGTCCGGCGGCGCGGTCCGGTAGTAGTGCGACGAGTACCCGGACAGGTCGGTCGCGGTGTTCGCCGGCGAGATCTGCACGATGCAGTTGCTCGTCAGCTGGTCGATGACGTTGAGCGTGACGCTCGACGACTCGGCGCCGATGACGACCGGCACCTTGGCGTTGACGAGCTTCGTCGCGGCCGAGCTCGACACGGTCATGTCGTTGCTGTCGCCCGAGTCGGTCGCGGGGTCGATGCTGACGTCCTTGTCGAGCACGCCACCGGCCGAGTTGATGTCCTCGACCGCGAGGCCGACGCCGGACTCGGCGGGCGGGTTGAGGTACGACAGGGTGCCCGTCAGCGGGAGGATCGTGCCGATCTTCAGCGCGTCGGTACCGGGGGTGTCGGGGGCCTTGCAGCTCGCCGCCGGGTCCTTCTTCGCACCGCCGGCGGAGGCGGAGGAAGTGGTCTCGGCGCTGCCGCTGGTGGAACACGCGGCGAGGAGGAGCGCTGCCGCTCCCGCCACTGCCAGTGCCGTGGTGGCACGGGTGGTTCTGGTCATCCGTGGAGCCCTTTCTCTGCGCGGAGGCCCAACCGCATCGGGTCGAGCGCGGTCTCCTCCACGTGGGTTGCCGAGAAAACTAGGGCCGAAGTGTTTCGCGTGTGTGTCCGAGATCATCACCTGGACGTTTCGTTACACACCCGTGACGAAACTGAGGAGGTGCACGGGAACCCCTGATGAGGAGTCCGTCCGGACGGTCCTCGCGCTCGCCGAGGCCCGTGCGGGCCGTTCGGGATCGGCTGGAGCGCTCCCGCGCGGGGCTCGTCCGCGTCGTTCTGTGCAGGGGGCGCGGACCCGGGGGAGCACTGCGGCGGTCGCGCGTACGGTCCGGCCCATGAGCGACGCAGCTTCCACCACCACCTTCCGTCCCACGCGCGCGATCGTCACCGGCGCCGAGTCCGGCATCGGCAAGGCCACCGCGGTGGCGCTCGCTGCCGCCGGCATGGACGTCGGCATCACCTACCTGTCCGAGCCCGAGCGCGCCGAGGAGACCGCCGCCGAGGTCCGACAGGCCGGACGGCAGGCCTTCGTCGAGCAGATCGACGTGACGCAGCTCGACCAGGCGGGCGCCGTGATCGACCGCCTCGTGGCGCAGCTCGGCGGCGTGGACGTGATCGTCGCCGATGCGGGCACGGGCGACAACGCGCCGTTCCTGGACATCACGCTCGAGCAGTGGCGGCACACCGTCGCCACCGACCTCGACGGGGCGTTCGTCACGATCCAGGCAGCAGCGCGGCACATGGTCGGACAGGGCACCGGCGGGCGGATCATCGGCATCACGAGCGTCCACGAGCACCAGCCCCGGTACGGGTCGAGCGCGTACGACGCAGCGAAGCACGGGCTCGGTGGGCTCCTGAAGACGATCGCGATCGAGCTCGCTCCGTCCGGGATCACGGCCAACGCCGTCGCGCCGGGCGAGATCGCGACCCGGATGACCGGTGCCGAGGACGAGGACCCGCACACGATCTCCCGGCCGGGGGTCCCGCTCGGCCGGCCGGGCAACGCGTGGGAGATCGCAGCCGCGGTGGCGTTCCTGGCGTCGCCGGCATCGTCGTACATCACGGGGGTGTCCCTGCCCGTCGACGGCGGCATGCTCCAGATGGGCCCCCACGGCGGCAGCCACATCACCTCCGACGACTGGCGGAGCGCGTAGGCGGCGGGGGCTCTCCGCGAAACGCAACCTCGGCGTCTGCTCGCAGCGCTGTACCGCTGCGAGCAGCCGTGGAGGTTGCGTCTTGCGGGGACTGCCGTCATGCGCCGGTCGGGAGGCCCGCGGTGCGCAACACGGTCTGCAGGCGTCCCGGGGTGCGCACCTCCGACCACCCCCACCGCACGACGCGACGGACCTCCGGTCGGAGCAGGAGTACCTGCTCGCGGGCCTTCTCACGGCGGACTGCGTCCTGGCCGTCGTACTTCTCGAGACCGTCGAACTCGCCGACGATCCCGGCGCGCGGCCACCAGAAGTCGACCCGGAACCGGCCGAACGCCTGCTGCAGGACGGGCGGTGGGAAGCCGTCCTCGTCCAGCCGGACCCGGCTGACCGATTCGCCCGGCGACTCGGCACGGGAATCGGCGAACCGCAGCGCTCGCCGCGCCTTGGTCATGCCCCGCGGCGTCGGCCACGCGGCGAACGCCCGGCGGATCTCGTCGGCCTCGAGCAGGTGTTCACGCAGCACGTGGTCGAGCACCGCGACCCCGTTCTCGTAGGAGGTGCTCCGCACGACGTCGACGACCGTCCGCAGCGGAGTGGTCACGCGGCGCCCGTCCACGTCCGTCACCTCGTCGTCCTCGAGCGCGGCTGCGTGCCGGACGACCCGACGCCCCGAGTGCGTCGTCCCGAGCAGGGGATCGGTGACGTGGACCCGCCGGTCCGGACGGTCGACGTCGGGGAGCCCCCAGAGCAGCGCTGCCGAGCGGTGCGAGAGCACGCGCCACTCGCCCACCGTCGTGATGACGGCCTCGAGTTCGACCCGCTGCCGTTCGGGCACGGTGGCCGCTCGCCAGCCCCGGGCGTCGACCGCGACGCCGTGGGTGACCCGGACGAGTTCACCGTGCCGGACGGCCTGCTGTGCGGCACGGTCGTCGGACGTCAGGAGGACGAGGGGCAGTGGCTCGTGCATGCGCCCGAGCCTCGACGATCACAGGGGGGATCGAGCGCCGTCGTCCGGATCTGTGGACAACCCTTCCGCGAAACGCAACGTCGGCGGCCCCTCGCAGCGGTGTAGCGCTGCGAGGAACCGCCGACGTTGCGTCTTGCGGAAGGGTCAGCCGCGGTAGTTCGGGGCCTCGACGACCATCTTGATGTCGTGCGGATGGGACTCCTTGAGCCCGGCCGCGGTGATGCGGACGAACTTGCCGCGGGCCTTGAGCTCCGGCACCGTGCGGCCACCGACGTAGAACATCGACTGCCGCAGTCCGCCGACGAGCTGGTAGACGGCGTTCGCCACCGAGCCGCGGTAGGGGACCTGGCCCTCGATGCCCTCGGGGATGAGCTTCTCGTCCGAGGGGACGTCGGCCTGGAAGTAGCGGTCCTTCGAGTACGAGGTCTTCTCGCCGCGGGTCTGCAGTGCGCCGAGGGAGCCCATCCCGCGGTACGCCTTGTACTGCTTGCCGCCGACGAAGACGAGCTCGCCCGGGCTCTCGTCGGTGCCCGCGAGGAGCGACCCGAGCATGACGGTGTCAGCACCGGCGACCAGGGCCTTCGCGATGTCGCCCGAGTACTGCAGACCGCCGTCGGCGATGACCGGCACGCCGGCCTCACGCGCGGCGAGCGACGCCTCGTACACGGCGGTGACCTGCGGGACGCCGACGCCGGCGACCACGCGGGTGGTGCAGATCGAGCCCGGCCCGACGCCGACCTTGACGGCGTCCACGCCGGCGTCGATGAGCGCCTGCGCGCCCTGTCGGGTCGCCACGTTGCCACCGATGACGTCGATGCCGGCGAACGACGGGTCGGCCTTCAGGCGGCGGACCATGTCGAGCACGCCCTCGCTCTCGCCGTTGGCGGTGTCGACGACGAGCACGTCCACGCCCGCGTCGCGCAGGGCCTCGGCGCGCTGCCAGGCGTCGCCGAAGAAGCCGATCGCGGCGCCGACGCGCAGGCGGCCCTCGTCGTCCTTCGTGGCGTCCGGGTACTTCTCGCTCTTGTCGAAGTCCTTGACGGTGATGAGGCCGCGGAGCTTGCCGTCGGCGTCGACGAGCGGGAGCTTCTCGATCTTGTGCTGCGCGAAGATCGCGACCGCGTCCTCGGGGTCGATGCCCTCGGGCGCGGTGATGAGGGGCGCCTTGGTCATGACGTCGCGGACGAGGGTGGTCGCCGTCTCGAACGGTGCGACGAAGCGCATGTCACGGTTCGTGATGATGCCGACGAGGGTGCCGTCCGACTCGACGACCGGCAGCCCGGAGACGCGGAACTGCCCGCAGACGGCGTCGACCTCGGCCACGGTCGCGTCCGGGGTCGTCGTCACGGGGTTGGTGATCATGCCGGACTCGGACCGCTTGACCTTGTCGACGTACGCGGCCTGGTCCGCGATGGACATGTTGCGGTGGAGGATGCCGATGCCGCCCTGACGGGCCATCGCGATCGCCATGCGCGCCTCGGTCACGGTGTCCATCGCAGCCGACAGCAGCGGGACGTGCACGTCGATGCGCTTCGTGAGCCGGGACGTCGTGGACGCCTCGCTCGGGATGACGTCGGTGTGCCCGGGCAGGAGCATGACGTCGTCGTACGTGAGTCCGATGAATCCGAACGGATCCGGCTGGTCCATGGTTCCCCTTCGTGGGCGAGGTGAAGTGGTGGCACCGGGGCGCGTCGTCGGGTTCCCGATGGGCCATGGTAACGCGCGCGACACTCCCGCCATTCCGTCGTCCCCCGACCGTCCGGGCTCGGCGGGCGCCGCGCGCGGACCGACAGTGGTCCGACGACCCGTTCCTGAGAGTCCTGTACCGGCTGGACGGGCGGATTTCCGCGGATCGACGGGGTCTCGGTCACGAATGCAGCACGATTTGTGCAGGAGACGTGCTGGAAACACGGGGGACACAAAAAATCCCTATGGTCCTCGACTATCCGAACGAGAGGCTCATCCGTGGGTTCCATCACTCCGCCGGGGTCAGCGCTCATGCGCCGATTCCGCCGTGGGGCACCAGGTCGCAACCGCCTGGTCCTCGCCGCAGTACTCTTCCTCGCTTTCCTCGCCACCTTCGCGGTCGACTGGGCAGTGTCGCCCGCAGCCGACGCGGCGACGAGCAGTCCCTCCGCCAGCAGCAGCCCGAGCACCGGCGCACCGGCGAGCTCCGGCCCCTGCACGGTCAGCCCCACGAACGGCTGCATCCGGGGCACCATCCTCGACTCCGAGCGGAAGCCCGCGACCGGGGTCGACGTCGACGTCGCCGGGGCCGGCGGGTTCGCGCAGACGGCGACCACCGACGACACCGGGCGCTGGTCGGTGTCCGTGACCACGGCGGGGCAGTACACCGTCAGCGTCGACCAGGACTCGCTGCCGAAGGGGCAGTACCTGACGAACGCCGCCGACGCCGAGCGCAAGGTGAACGCCACGCTCAACGCCAACGTCGGCCAGATCTTCCAGCTGTCCGACCAGCAGGGCGCCACCACCAGCGACGACACGAGCAGCGTCAGCGCCGCACGCGCCTGGCAGCAGCTCGCGTCGGGCATCCGGCTCGGGCTCCTCATCGCCCTCGCGTCGGTCGGCCTGTCGCTCATCTACGGCACCACCGGCCTGTCGAGCTTCTCGCACGGTGAGCAGGTGACCCTCGGTGGTCTCCTCGCCTACGTCTTCGCGAACCAGCTCGGCTGGAACATCTGGGTGACCGGCATCGTCGTCACGCTGCTCTGTGCGGCGACCGGGTACCTGCAGGACGCCGCGATCTGGAGGCCACTGCGCCGCCGTCGGATCAGCCTCACCCAGCTCATGATCGTCACGATCGGTCTGTCGATCGCCGCGCAGTACGCCTTCCAGTACTTCTTCGGCGCCTCGACCGTCCGCATCCAGCAGGGCAACCCCGAGACGGTGACCTTCGCCGGTCTCACGCTGACCGTGCAGTCCTACGTCGCGATGGGCATCGCGCTCGTCGTCCTCGTCGGCACCGGCCTGTTCCTGGCCAAGACCCGCTTCGGCCGTGCCACCCGCGCCGTGTCGGACAACCCGGCGCTCGCCGCGGCGTCCGGCATCGACGTCGACCGCGTCATCCGCTTCGTGTGGACGCTCGCCGCCGGCCTCGCGGGCCTGTCCGGCGTGATGCTCGGCCTGGTGCTCAACGGCGTGAACTGGCAGACCGGCCTCCAGCTGCTGCTGCTCATGTTCGCGTCCGTCACGCTCGGCGGTCTCGGCACCGCGTACGGCGCCCTCGTCGGCTCGATGATCATCGGCATCGTCGTCGAGCTCACGAACCTCGTGCTGCCGGGTGACTTCAAGTACGCCACGGCCCTCGTGATCCTCATCCTCATCCTGCTGTTCCGGCCGCAGGGCATCTTCGGTCGCGCCGAGCGCATCGGCTAAGGGAGCACCGACATGGACTACATCCTGAACCTGCTGTCCTCGCTGACGCAGGAGGCCCTCGCCCCCACCACGGCGGCGTTCGCCCTGGCCGCGATCGGCCTCAACGTGCACTTCGGTCTGACCGGACTGATCAACATGGGCCAGGCGGCGTTCCTGCTGCTCGGCGCCTACGGCTTCGCGATCTCGATCACGAACGGCCTGCCCTTCGTCATGGCGGTGCTCGTCGCCCTGGCGGTCGCGATCGTGTTCGCGGTCATCCTCGGCATCCCGACCCTGCGGTTGCGCGGCGACTACCTGGCGATCGTGACGATCTCCGGCGCCGAGATCATCCGCATGGTCGGTCGCTCCAGCCTGCTGACGAACACCACCGGCGGCTCGAACGGCATCGCCGGGTCGAGCTACCGCGACCCGTTCAACGCCCTCAGCCCGCTGCCCGACGGCACCACGAGCATCCTGTGGTTCACGTACTCGAACAACGGCGTCAACGGCTGGTGGATCCGCATCGCGGCCTGGGGCCTCGTGGCGCTCTTCACCCTCGTGCTCTTCCTGCTCATGCGCAGCCCGTGGGGTCGCGTCGTGAAGGCCATCCGCGAGGACGAGGACGCCGTGCGGTCCCTCGGCAAGAACGTCTACTCGTACAAGATGCAGGCGCTCGTGTTCGGCGGCGCGCTCGGTGCGCTCGCCGGGGTGATCTACGTGCTGCCGAGTTCCGTGCAGCCGGACGCGATGGGCCGTTCCATGACGTTCTTCATCTGGACCGCGCTGATCCTCGGCGGTGCCGCGACCGTGTTCGGTCCGGTGCTCGGGGCGATCCTGTTCTTCGTCGTGCGGCTCTTCGTCCGCACCCTCGCCGGGGACTTCATCCCCGACTCGATCATGAACGCGCAGCAGGCGGAGCAGTTCTCCTACGTGCTCGTCGGCGTCGCGCTCATGCTCCTCATCGTGTTCCGGCCACAGGGACTCCTGGGCAACAAGAAGGAGCTGTCGTTCAGTGTCTGAGACCTACACCCACACGAAGTCCGACCCGATCCTGACGGTCGACGGCGTCACCCGGCACTTCGGCGGCATGACCGCGGTCGACGTCGACCACCTCGAGGTGCAGCGCGGCACCATCACCGCCCTGATCGGCCCGAACGGTGCCGGCAAGACGACGTTCTTCAACCTGCTGACCGGCTTCGACAAGCCGAGCCCCGGCGCGACGACCCGCTTCAACGGCGACACGCTGCAGAAGACGAGCGCGACGCACATCGCCAACAAGGGCATGGTCCGCACGTTCCAGCTCACGAAGGCGCTGAGCCGCCTCACCGTGATGCAGAACATGCTGCTCGGCGCCCGCGACCAGCCGGGCGAGAACTTCTTCGTCGGCCTCGTCCCGGCGCTGTGGCGGAAGCGCGAGCGCGAGATCACCGCCAAGGCCGAGGACCTGCTCGCCCGCTTCAAGCTCCTCGAGAAGCAGGACGACTACGCCGGTTCCCTGTCGGGCGGGCAGCGGAAGCTCCTCGAGATGGCCCGCGCGCTGATGTCCGACCCGACGATGATCATGCTCGACGAGCCGATGGCGGGCGTGAACCCCGCGCTCACCCAGTCGCTGCTCGGACACATCCAGTCGCTGCGCGACGACGGCATGACCGTGCTCTTCGTGGAGCACGACATGCACATGGTCCGACACATCTCCGACTGGGTGGTCGTGATGGCCGAGGGCAAGGTCGTCGCCGAGGGCCCGGCCGACACGGTGATGGACGACCGCGCCGTCATCGACGCGTACCTCGGTGCGCACCACGACACCGACCTGGGCGACGACTCGCTCCTCACCGAGGAGACCTACGAGGAGCTGGCCGACGAGGTGGCCGAAGAGGAAGCAGCGGACGACCACCCGAAGGCGGACGACCGCAAGCAGGACGAGCAGGAGGCGACCCGATGACCGACGCAACGAACGCAGCTGACGCGGGCCGCGCCTCCAGTCCGACGACGGGTGCGACGAGCGCGACGAGCGCGACGAGCGCAACCGCGACGATCGACCGCGGCGAGCCCGTCCTGACCGCGAAGAACCTCGTCGCGGGGTACCTGCCGGGCGTGAACATCCTCAACGGCTGCGACCTCGACTGCTACCCGGGCGAGCTCATCGGCATCATCGGTCCGAACGGTGCCGGCAAGTCGACGCTCCTCAAGGCGCTGTTCGGCCTGGTGTCGATCCGCGAGGGCTCGGTCTCCCTGCAGGGCGAGGACATCACGAACCTCAAGGCGAACAAGCTCGTCCAGGCCGGCGTCGGCTTCGTGCCGCAGACGAACAACGTGTTCCCCTCGCTCTCGATCGAGGAGAACCTGCAGATGGGCCTGTACCTGCGCCCGAAGAAGTTCGCCGAGCGGCTCGAGGTCATCTACGACCTGTTCCCGGTCCTCGGACAGCGGCGGACGCAGCGGGCGGGCTCGCTGTCGGGAGGTGAGCGGCAGTCGGTCGCGATGGCCCGCGCGCTGATGATGGACCCGAAGGTGCTGCTGCTCGACGAGCCCTCCGCGGGCCTGTCGCCGGTGCGCCAGGACGAGACGTTCATCCGCACGCGCCGGATCAACAAGGCCGGGGTGTCGATCATCATGGTCGAGCAGAACGCGCGACGCTGTCTGCAGATCTGCGATCGTGGGTACGTGCTCGACCAGGGGAGGAACGCGTACTCGGGCACCGGGCGTGAGCTCGCCGACGACCCGAAGGTCATCGAGCTCTACCTGGGGACGCTCGCCAAGGACGTCGACTCCGCTCGCTGAGCGGGGTCGACCCGCGGGTACTGCTGTGGGGGTGGTACCCGCACCCCGACGGGGCCGCGCAGGCTGCTGATGCGCCGCGCGGCCCCGTCCTCACGCTCGGGCGTCGTCAGGCCTGGGGCGGCGCCGCGGTCGTGGCGGTCGTCGTGGTCGTCGTGGTCGTCGCGCCGAGACGCCGGCGTCGCGCCGAGACGCCGGCGTCAGCGAGACACCGCGGACACACCGAGACGCCGTCGGATCCGGGTGCGTCTCGCGTCGACCGAGGCGTCTCGCGTCGACGCCGGCGTCTCGCCGCCGCCACCTGCGTCCGGCTCGGCCGGGAGGCGCGACCCACCCCCGCCCCGCCGGCCCGGCCCGCGCACGCCGGCTCCCCGTCCGTCGGCTAGCGTGACGCACGTGCGGACCCCCGGCCCCCTCGTGCTCGACGCCCTCGTCTGGGTCGTCTTCGCCGTGCTCTTCGTGGGCGCCGCACTGCTGGTCAAGGTCGCCGCCGCCCTGCTCGCGGTCCTCGTCGTGCTCGCGCTCCTGCTCGGCCTGGTCCTCCGGGCCCTGCGGAAGCGACGGACACGACCGCGACGCTGAGCAGCACCAGCACCAGCACCAGCACCCGCACCAGCCCCAGCACCCGCACCAGCCCCAGCACCGTGCCCCCACCGGTACGGCGTCGCCCTGCACCGTCCACCCGTCCCACTCCGGGACCCCGCCCGCTAGGCTTGCCCGGTGACTGAAGTCGAGATCGGTGCAGGCAAGCGCGGCCGTCGGGCGTACGCGTTCGACGACATCGCGGTGGTCCCCTCGCGGCGCACCCGCGACCCGCACGACGTGAGCGTGCAGTGGTCGATCGACGCGTTCACCTTCGCGTCGCCGATCCTCTCGGCGCCGATGGACTCGGTGTCCTCGCCGGCGACGGTCATCCAGATGGGCGAGCTCGGGATCCTGGGCGTGCTCGACCTCGAGGGCCTGTGGACCCGGTACGAGGACCCGACGCCGTACTACGAGGAGATCAAGACCCTCACGGACGGCAACGTCACGAAGCGCATGCAGGAGATCTACTCCGAGCCGGTCAAGGCCGAGCTGATCACCGCGCGCCTGGCCGAGATCCGTGCCGCCGGGGTGCCGGTCGCCGGTTCGCTCAGCCCGCAGCGCACGCAGGAGTTCTCGCAGACGGTCGTCGACGCCGGTGTCGACCTGTTCGTCATCCGCGGCACGACGGTCTCGGCGGAGCACGTCTCCCAGAACCAGGAGCCGCTCAACCTCAAGAAGTTCATCTACGAGCTCGACGTGCCGGTCATCGTGGGCGGTGCCTCGACGTACACGTCGGCGCTGCACCTCATGCGCACCGGTGCCGCGGGCGTGCTCGTCGGCTTCGGCGGCGGGGCGGCCTCGACGACCCGCGCCGCCCTCGGCATCCACGCGCCGATGGCGACCGCGGTGGCTGACGTCGCCGGTGCCCGACGCGACTACATGGACGAGTCCGGCGGCCGCTACGTGCACGTCATCGCGGACGGCGGGCTCGACACCGCCGGCGACATCGTCAAGGCGATCGCCGTCGGCGCCGACGCCGTCATGCTCGGCACCGCACTGGCCCGCGCGACCGAGGCCCCGGGTGGTGGCTTCCACTGGGGTGCCGAGGCACACCACGCCGAGCTGCCCCGCGGTCGTCGGGTCGAGGTCGGGCAGATCGCCCCGCTCGAGAACGTGCTGAACGGGCCGACGCCGTCGTGGGACGGCCGCGCGAACCTGGTCGGTGCGCTGCGTCGGTCGATGGCCACCACCGGATACTCCGACGTCAAGGAGTTCCAGCGAGTAGAAGTGGTCGTGGCGCCGTACCACCAGCAGTGACGGTGGCACCCGTGCTCCCGCACGGGTGACGCCTCGGCGCTCCCGTGCGCGGAGGCCGGCTCCGTGCGCGCAACCCGCACGGAGGCGACGATGGCCAAGCCAGCCAGCAGCACCACGCAGACCAGCACGGACGCGACGAGCGCAGGTGCCGAGAGCACCGTCGAGGACGCCCGGCGTGCCACGGCACCGAGCGCGAGCGTCGGCTTCGACCCGGCGGCCAAGCTCGGTCCGGAGGAGCGCGCCGCCGCGATCGAGGCGATGAAGACCCGGGAGCTCGACGTCCTGGTGGTCGGCGGCGGCATCGTCGGCGGTGGCAGCGCGCTCGACGCCGTCACCCGCGGCCTGAGCGTCGGCATCGTCGAGGCCCGCGACTGGGGCTCGGGGACGTCGAGCCGCTCGTCGAAGCTCGTGCACGGCGGCATCCGCTACCTTGAGCAGCTGAACTTCGCGCTCGTGCGCGAGGCCCTGATCGAACGCGGCCTGCTGCTGCAGCGCATCGCCCCGCACCTGGTGAAGCCCGTGCGGTTCCTCTACCCGCTCAACCACCGCGTGTGGGAGCGCTTCTACATCGGCATCGGCATGGCGATGTACGACGTGTTCAGCTGGTCCGGCGGTCGTCCGCCCGGGGTCCCGCACCACCGGCACCTCAGTCGCAAGCAGGTCCTCAAGAACATGCCGGGCCTGAAGAAGGACGCCTTCGTCGGCGGCATGACCTACTACGACGCCCAGGTCGACGACGCCCGCTACGTCGCGTCGCTCGTGCGCACCGCAGCGTCGTACGGCGCGCACGCGGCGAGCCGGGTCCGCATCGAGGGGTTCGTCAAGGTCGGGGAGCGGGTGGTCGGGGCGCACGCGCACGACATCCAGACGGGCGAGAAGTTCGACATCCGGGCGAAGCAGGTCGTGAACGCGACGGGCGTCTGGACCGACGACACCCAGGCGATGGTCGGCACCCGCGGGCAGTTCAAGGTGCGGGCGTCGAAGGGCGTGCACCTCGTGATCCCGCGCGACCGCTTCCAGTCGAACACCGGCATGATCCTCCGCACCGAGAAGAGCGTGCTGTTCGTCATCCCGTGGGGCCGGCACTGGCTCGTCGGCACGACGGACACCGACTGGAACCTCGACAAGGCCCACCCGGCGGCGACCGCGGCGGACATCGACTACATCCTCGAGCACGTGAACAAGGTCCTCGCGGTGCCGCTCACCCGCGAGGACGTCGAGGGCGTCTACGCCGGCCTCCGACCGCTGCTCGCGGGCGAGTCGGACCAGACGTCGCAGCTCAGCCGTGAGCACGTCGTCGCGCACACCGCTCCGGGCCTGGTCGTGGTCGCGGGCGGCAAGTGGACGACCTACCGCGTGATGGGCAAGGACGCCATCGACGAGGCGGTCGCGGCGATGGACGGCAAGATCCCGGCGTCGACGACCGAGGACATCCCGCTGGTCGGTGCCGAGGGCTACCCGGCGGCCTGGAACCGTCGCGGGCGCACCGCTCGGCAGTTCGGCGTGCACAAGGTCCGGATCGAGCACCTGCTCAACCGGTACGGAACCCAGGCCACCGAGGTGCTGCAGCTCGTCGAGCAGGACCCGTCGCTCGCTGAGCCGCTGCCGCAGGCGGATGACTACATCGGTGCCGAGGTCGTCTACGCGGCCTCGCACGAGGGCGCCCTGCACCTGGAGGACGTCCTCGCTCGCCGCACCCGCATCTCGATCGAGGCGTGGGACCGCGGAGAAGAGGCGGCCCCGGTCGCCGCGAAGCTCATGGCCGGCGTGCTCGGGTGGGACCAGGAGACGACCGAGCACGAGGTGTCGAACTACCTGAAGCGCGTCGCCGCCGAGCGCGAGTCGCAGCTGCAGCCCGACGACGAGTCGGCCGACCGGGTGCGCCTCGAGGCGCCGGACATCGCGTTCGGCTTCGACGAGGACGACGTGGTGGTCGGCGGTGGCCGGTCGAGCGGTGCCGACGGCGCGAAGGCGACGGACGAGCAGGTCGAGGGCGAGAAGACGAGCGAACCGCGGTAGGTCACCGGACGGGAGGCGCGTGGCGGCCCCGCTATGCGCCTCCCGTCCGTCGCCTCGCCGCGTCCCTCCCGCGAAACGCAACCTCGGCGGTTCCGCGCAGCGCTACTCCGCTGCGAGCTGTCGCCGACGTTGCGTGTTGCGGGTGCGGGTCCGGACGGCGGTGCCGACGAGCACGGCCGGGATCGCGATGACCGCCGCCGTGCTCGTCAGGTACAGCACGCCGGACCAGATCGTGTGCGCGGCGCCGTCGGTCGGCCACGAGTCAGCGACGTCCATGCCGAGCCAGAAGCCCGACTGGAACGTCGCGAGGGCGCCCGCAGCGAGGACGCCGAGGTGCAGCACCGCGATCGTCGTCGCCGGCAGCCGCGACGCGAGTCCGACGACCGCGGCGGTGAGCGCCAGCCCCACACCGATCCCTGCGACCACGAGCACGCCGACGACGTCCTGCGCCACGTCGTTGCCCACGTCCACCCGCGCGTAGATCTGCGCGAGCGAGCGCCCCGGCACCGCGCCGAGCGGATCCAGCACGAGTGCGTTCACGGCCAGCAGCGCCGCGTAGGCCGCGACGACCACCACCCCGACGACGGCGACGACGATGCGGGCACGGCCCCCGGTGTTCCCCATGCGGCGAGGCTAGCGACGGGCCGGACCGGCACGCGTCCACCGACCGGATGACCCGTGGAATGGGCCGCCGCACCCGGTGGTTATCATCGGGGTACTCACCAAGGGAGCCATCATGGTCGACGTCCATCGCGTCAAACTCCCCGGAGTCGGCGTGCTGCACAGCTTCTACACCGACGACGGTGGCAAGTGCGGTGTCATCACGCACCGGTCGGGGCACTCCGACCTCATCTCGTTCGCCGACGTCTCCGACGGCGCGGACAAGTCGGAGAAGGTCTCGCTCCGCCTGAGCGAGGACGAGGCGCACACCCTCGCCGAACTGCTCGGCGGTACCCGGATCACCGAGGGCCTCGACAAGCTCGACGAGATCCCCGGCCTGTCGATCGACTGGTTCAGCGTCGACTACGAGGACGCCATCGCCGGCAAGCCCCTCGGCGACCTGCACGACTCGGGCTTCATCGGCCTGACCGTCGTCGCCGTGGTCCGCGGCGACAGCGCCAACCCCGCTCCCTCGCCGGACTTCGTCGTGTTCCCCGGTGACACCATCGTCGTCGCCGGCGCTCCCGAGAAGGTCGCCAAGGCGTTCTCCTTCTACCGCAGCGGACAGCTGGCGGCGGCTGCCGCCGAGGCGCCGCCCGGGAGCTGACCCGTGCACCTCGGCGGCGAACTGCTCACCATCGGTGTGCTCTTCGTCATCGCCTACGTGCTCGGGCGCCTGGGCAAGACGATCGGTCTGCCCGCCATCCCGATCTACATGGTGGTCGGGCTCATCGCGAGCCCGCACACCCCGTGGATCGGCCTCAACGTCGAGTCGCACACGATCGAGCTCATCGCGACCTTCGGGCTCATCCTCCTGCTCTTCAACCTCGGGCTGGAGTTCGACCAGGAGGAGTTCTACGGCAACGCCGGGAAGCTCCTGGTCTCCGGCGGCACGTACGTCGCCATCAACATGGGCGTCGGGTTCGCCTTCGGGTTCTCGCTCGGCTGGGGCACGCGAGAGGCCCTGATCATCGCGGGCATGACGGCCACGTCGTCGAGTGCGATCGTCACGAAGCTGCTCATCGAGCTGCGGCGCCTGGCGAACGACGAGACCCCGATGATCCTGGGCGTCACCGTCATCGAGGACGTCTTCATCGCCATCTACCTGGCGATCGTCTCCGTGGTGCTCTCCGGCGACACGAACCTCTGGGCCGTGGTCGGCAAGCTCGCGCTCGCGTTCGGCTTCCTCATCGTCATGTTCACGCTCGCCCGGTTCGCCGGCAAGTGGGTGTCGAAGATCTTCGCCACCCGCGACGACGAGCTGTTCACGGTGCTGTTCTTCGGGCTGGCGGTGATGTTCGGCGGCATCGGTGACCTGCTCGGCGTGACCGACGCCATCGGTGCGTTCGTGATCGGCCTGCTCTGCGGTGCGACCCGGTACCGGGACCGCATCGAGCAGCTGGCGCTCCCGATGCGCGACGTGTTCGCGGCGTTCTTCTTCGTGAACTTCGGCCTCGGACTCGACCTGTCGACCTTCGGCGAGGTGCTCTGGCCCGTCCTCGGCGCGATCGGCATGACCATCGTGCTGAACGCCGTCGCCGGGCAGCTCGTCGCCCGCATGAACGGCTTCAACGTCCAGCAGGGGATCAACACCGCGGTGATCCTGGTCAACCGCGGCGAGTTCGCGCTGATCCTCGCGACGCTGTCGGCTGCCGCCGGCCTGGAGGCGCGGATCACCGCCTTCGCGGGCCTCTACGTCCTCGTGATGGCCGTCCTGGGTCCGCTGCTCGCCGTCAACTCGGACCGGATCGGCCGCCTCGTGGTGCGTCCCGCCCGGGTGGCGCGGCTGCGCCAGCGCCTGCGCGACCGGCTCGGCCGCGGCACGGGCCGATCGGGAACGGACGGCGCTGCCGGCGCTGCCGGTGTCGGGATCCCGGCCGGACCGGCCCTCGACGAGGCGATCGACACCGCCGCCGAGGCCGGCGTCGCCGACCAGGACGCGGCGGCCGCCGCGCGTCGTGCCGAGCGGGACCGCCAGTTCGCCGAGGAGTTCGCCCTCGTGGAGGCTGCGGGCAGGGAAGAGCGCGAGAATGGGTCACCGGAGCCGACGACGAGCGAACCCGTGACGTCGCCGGTGGACATCCCTGCCGAGCGCCCGAAGCGCCCGGTCCGCCAGCGCGATCCGGAGTACTGATACAGATGTGGGCCGTAGCCCGACGACCGAGGTGGATCGCACTGCTCCTGCTGGCGCTCGTGCTCGCCGGGACCTTCGCGGGCCTCGGCAAGTGGCAGCTCGAGCGGAGCATCGCGAACGGCAAGCCCCTGCCGGCGACGACCGAGACCCGCAAGGCCCTCGACGACGTCACCGAGCCCGGCCGTGCGGCGTCGGAGTCCATCGCCGGGCAGCGCATCTCCGTCACGGGCACGTTCGTCGCGGGTGACACGACGATCCTGACCGGGCGGTCCGGCGGCGGCACCTACCAGGCGATCGGACACCTCGTCGACACGGAGACCGGTGCGAGCCTGCCGGTCGTGATCGGCTGGTCCGACCAGCGGCGACAGGCCGAGGCCGGCGGCGAGCGCCTCACCGACGGCCAGGAGCTCACGGTGCAGGGGCGCTACTACCCGGCAGAGTCCCCGGACCAGGACGCCTACAGCAAGGGTGAGTACTCGGCCGTGGCCCCGGCCCGGTTTGTGAACACCTGGAAGGCCTTCGACGACCGGATGTACATCGGGTACGTCGTCGCCGACGGCACCACCGCGAAGGCCGCCGACCTCGGCACCATCGCCGACCGTGCTCCGACGCGCGAGGTCCGCTTCGACTGGCTCAACCTCTTCTACGCGATCGAGTGGGTCGTGTTCGCCGGGTTCGCCGTGTTCCTCTGGTACCGGTTCGTGAAGGACGCCTGGGAGCGCGAGCAGGAGGACGCCCGCGACGCCGCAGCCGCGGACACCGACGCCGCCGGGAGCCCGGGGGAGCCCGCCGAGCCCGCCCGGTCGCACCGGTAGGATCGACCCATGGCCCTGACCGTCCGCACGCGTGACATCCCGAAGATCCCGGGCGCGGTGAAGTGGTACCGCGTCTCCGCGTACATCACCGGCGTGCTGCTGCTCGCGCTCGTGATCGAGGTCGTCATCAAGTACACGCCGCTGCAGCTCGAGATGCAGCTCGGCAACGGCCCGTTCTTCGTGCCGAACGGCACCGCGGGCGAAGCACCCGGCACGTTCAACCTGTCGATCGCGATCCTCATCGCGCACGGCTGGCTCTACGTGCTGTACCTGTTCACGGACTTCCGCCTGTGGAGCATCATGCGCTGGAGGCCGTCGCGCTTCCTGCTCATCGCCCTCGGCGGCATCATCCCGTTCATGTCCTTCGTGGTGGAGCACCGCATGCAGCAGAAGGCCATGGACACCTACCACGAGCTGACCGCTGCCCAGCAGCGTGAGAAGGAGGCCGCTCGGTGAGCGAGACCGAACAGCGCCCCGTCCTGGTCGTCGACTTCGGCGCGCAGTACGCCCAGCTGATCGCACGGCGCGTGCGTGAGGCGAACGTCTACAGCGAGATCGTCCCGCACTCGATCACGGCGGACGAGGTCCGCGAGAAGGACCCGGCGGCCATCGTGCTCTCCGGTGGTCCGTCGTCCGTGTACGAGGACGGTGCGCCGTCCCTCGACGGTGAGATCCTCGACCTCGGCGTGCCCGTGCTCGGCATCTGCTACGGCTTCCAGGCCATGGCGAAGTCGCTCGGCGGCGAGGTCGCGCACACCGGCCTCCGCGAGTACGGCGCCACCGACGTGACCGTGTCGGGCACCGACAGCGTGCTGCTCGGTGACCAGCCCGAGTCCCAGGTCACGTGGATGTCGCACGGCGACTCCGTGGCGAAGGCGCCGGAGGGCTTCGCGGTCCTCGCGTCGAGCGCCTCGACCCCGGTCGCCGCGTTCGCCTCCGACGAGCGCAAGCTCTACGGCGTGCAGTGGCACCCCGAGGTGAAGCACTCCGCGTACGGCCAGGCCGTGCTCGAGAACTTCCTGCACCGCGCCGCAGGCCTCCCCGGTGACTGGAACTCCGCGAACGTCATCGAGGAGCAGGTCGAGCGGATCCGCGCGCAGGTGGGCTCGGCACGCGTCATCGCCGGGCTCTCGGGCGGTGTCGACTCCGCCGTCGCCGCGGCCCTGGTGCACAGGGCCGTCGGTGACCAGCTCACCTGCGTCTTCGTCGACCACGGGCTCCTGCGCGCCGACGAGCGCAAGCAGGTGGAGGAAGACTACGTCGCCTCGACCGGTGTCCGCCTGGTCACGGTCGACGCCGAGCAGCAGTTCCTCGACGCCCTCGCCGGCGTCAGCGACCCCGAGCAGAAGCGCAAGATCATCGGGCGCGAGTTCATCCGCACGTTCGAGGCGGCGGCCGAGGCCCTCGTGCTCGAGGCGCGCGGCGACGATGATGCCGGAGAGGTCAAGTTCCTCGTCCAGGGCACGCTCTACCCCGACGTGGTCGAGTCCGGCGGCGGATCCGGTACCGCGAACATCAAGTCGCACCACAACGTCGGCGGCCTGCCCGAGGACATGACGTTCGAGCTCGTCGAGCCGCTGCGCACCCTGTTCAAGGACGAGGTGCGAGCCGTCGGCCGCGAGCTCGGGCTGCCCGAGGTCATCGTCGGCCGCCAGCCGTTCCCCGGCCCCGGGCTCGGCATCCGCATCGTCGGCGAGGTCACGAAGGACCGCCTCGAGCTGCTCCGGGCCGCGGACAAGATCGCGCGCGAGGAGCTCACCGCGGCCGGCCTCGACGAGGAGATCTGGCAGTGCCCGGTCGTCCTGCTCGCCGACGTCCGCTCCGTGGGCGTCCAGGGTGACGGTCGTACCTACGGCCACCCGATCGTGCTCCGTCCGGTCTCGTCGGAGGACGCCATGACCGCCGACTGGACGCGCCTGCCGTACGACACCCTGGCGAAGATCTCGAACCGCATCACGAACGAGGTCCCCGACGTGAACCGCGTCGTGCTCGACGTCACGTCGAAGCCGCCGGGGACGATCGAGTGGGAGTGACCACTCCCTGACGCCCCGAGGGCCCGGTACGCACTGCGTGCCGGGCCCTCGCTGTGTGTCCGTGCCGCTTTCAGCCCGTCCGGGTCGCCCGGTTGGTCCGCCCCGGTCGCACGACGTGCCGCCAGCGGACGTTCCGGTTGCACGACATGCCGCTCGTGCGAGAGGTGAGCGGCAGGTCATGCGACGAGAACATGTCGGGGCGGGCGCCGCCCTCCCGGCACACGACGAAGGGCCCCGGCGTGTGCCGGGGCCCTTCGTGTCGATCAGGTGCGAGCTACTCGCGGTTGCTCGCCAGGATCGCGAGGATGCGCAGGATCTCGATGTACAGCCACACCAGGGTGACGATGAGGCCGAACGCCGCGGTCCAGGCGTAGATGCGGGGAGCGCCGCGCTGGACGCCGGTCTTGATCTGGTCGAAGTCGAGCACCAGCGAGTACGCCGCCATGAGCACCACGAAGATGCCGATGATGACGCCCAGCGGGATGCCGAAGATCTCGAAGCTCCGGAGACCGAACGCGGAGTTCGTCACGCCGGTCCACATGAGCACGAGGTTCACGAGCGAGAAGACCAGGTAGCCGACCATCGCGACGAGGAAGAACCGGGTCGCCTTCGGCGTCGCGCGCACCTTGCCGGACGTGAAGAGCAGCAGCGTCACCGCGAAGACACCGAGGGTGCCGAACACAGCCTGCGTGACGATGCCGTCGAACTGGCTGTTGAACATCGCCGAGATGCCGCCGACGAACAGGCCCTCGAAGAACGCGTACGCCAGGACGAGCCCCGGCGACGGCTTCTTCTTGAACGTGTTGACGAGCGCGAGCACGAACCCGACGATCGCGCCGACGATCCAGACGATCGGCGGCAGGTTCCAGCCGGCGACGGCGCCGACGAGGAGCACGCCGAACGCGAGCAGCGTCTTGACGATGGTGTCCTCGTACGACATGCGGTCGGTGTCGACCGGGCTCGCCGTCGGGCGGTCGTACATGTACTGCAGCTGCTCGGGCGTCATGCCGCCCTGCTGCGGGTACTGTCCCTGCTGTGGGGTGCGTCCCCAGCCCGCCTGCTGCTGACCAGCGCCGGCGCCCCAGGCGCCACGGCCCTGGTCGTTGAAGGCGGGGGACTGGTCGAAACCGGGCTTGAAGGCCATGGTGTCCTCTTCCTCGGAGATTTACGTCCTCTCAGCCTAGGGGCGCCCCGTCGCGGAAGGCTGAGGATTCGCGGCGAGCGGAAGCGGGACCCGGTGGTCCCGACACCGGGAGCCTACGGTCGCGGTCTGCGTGGCTGCCCCGAGCTCGTCGTGAGCTGGCCGACCGCCGGACGGGCGCCTGCGGGGCGGCGTCGGGCCGCGCCTCCCGGCCGGTTGGTGCCCGCACGCCGTCGGTCGGCGACCGCCGGAGCCGACCGGACCTGCGGGTACAGCCACGAGACCAGCGCGACCGAGACGACCATGAGCAGCAGCCAGGCGACGACCTTCGTCGGCGCGACCGGCTGCCACGCTCCCGCCTGCGCCGGGTAGGACCAGGCGCCGGCCCAGGTCGCGACGTTCTCGGCCAGCCAGATGAACAGCGCGACGAGCGCCATCGCGAGCAGGACCGGCATCCGCAGCGTCGCGCGGTGCACGCGGACGTGCATCGTGGTGCGTGCGAACAGGGCCACGACCAGGGCGAGCAGCACGTACCGCGCGTCCCACACGAAGTGGTGCCCGAAGAAGTTCGCGTAGATGCCCGCCGCGACGAGCACGAGCGACCACTGCCGCGGGTACCGGTCGAAGCGCAGGTCGAACAGCCGCACGACCCGGACCATGTACGACCCGACCGCGCCGTACATGAACCCGGAGAAGAGCGGCACGCCCGCCACCACGAGCCAGCCGTCGCCCGCGTACTCCCACGACCCGACGTGGGTCTTGAAGACCTCCATCACCGTGCCGACCACGTGGAAGACCATCACCACCCGGAGCTCCCGGACCGTCTCGAGGCCGAACACGAGCATCGCGACCTGGATCGCCGCCGCGGACATCGTGAGGACGTCGTTCCGGGCCCCGGGCGGCACGGTCAGGTGAACCACGACCATCGTCGCGAGGAGCAGCACCCCGAACGTGCACGCCCACGCCTGCTTCGCGCCGAACACCAGGAACTCGGTGAGGGCGAGGCGGCCCGGGCGGTGCGGCTGGTGCCCGGCGTCGAGCAGGCGGCGGGCCGCGCGGTCGATGCGGGCCTCGACGGCGGTGGAGAGGTGTCGGACGGTCACGGAGCGACCCTCCGCGGGCGGCCTGGGAACGAGGGGCGACGGCTGAACGGATGTGTCCACAGGCACACCGTGAGGACACCTGCGGGCAGGGTCGAGCGGCTACGGTTCGGCGCATGACCCGTGTGATCGCCCACCGTGGCGCCTCCGGCCACCGACCGGAGCACTCCCGGAGTGCCTACGAACTGGCCGTCGGCCTCGGTGCCGACGCGATCGAGCCGGACCTCGTGCCGACGAAGGACGGCGTGCTCGTGCTGCGGCACGAGAACGAGGTGTCCGGCACGACGGACGTCGCCGACCACCCCGAGTTCGCACACCTGCGGACGACGAAGACCGTCGACGGCCAGAGCGTGACGGGCTGGTTCACCGAGGACTTCACGTGGGACGAGCTGCGGACGCTCCGGGTCCGGGAGCGCCTTCCCCAGCTGCGTCCGGCGTCGGCGGCGCACGACGGCGAGGACGGCGTCCTGCGACTCGAGGACCTGCTCGGCATCCTCGACGCGGCTCCACGCCCGGTCGGGCTCGTCGCCGAGGTCAAGCACGCGCACTTCTTCGAGCAGGCCGGCTTCCCGATGGCGCAGCTGCTCGACGACACGCTCGGGGACGCCGGGTGGCGTGGCGACGACCGGCTGACGATCGAGTCGTTCGAGAAGACGGTGCTCCGTCAGCTCGGCGCACGGGGGACGGGTGGTCGGCTCGTGTACCTCCAGGAGGCCCGTGGCAGTGCCGCGGACGAGGTCGCCGCCCACGGATCGGCGGCTCCCTCGTGGGCGTCGGAGCGCACGGACGCCGCGCTGGCCGGGTTCGCCGCGGAGTTCCACGGCATCAGCGTCGACCTGAAGACCCTGATGGCGGGGGTCGACAGCGTCGCCGTCGACGACCCGCGCCCGGTCCGGAGCGTCATCGTCGAGCGCGCACACGCTGCGGGGCTCGCCGTCTACACGTGGACGCTCCGGCCGGAGAACCGGTTCCTGCCGGCGCCACTGCGGCGCGGGGGCGACGTGGCAGCGCACGGCGACTGGGAGCGGTGGTTCACCTCGGTCGTGCGGACCGGGGTGGACGGGGTGTTCGCGGACCACCCGGACCTGGCGGTGCGGGCGCGGTCACTCGTCGAGAGCGCCACCGACTGATCCGTCAGCTCCGCACGTCCGCACGCCGCGGAGTCGACGTCGCTGCACCGCCGCGGTCGCGCGGACGGTCCGCCAGGTGGCGATCGCAGCAGCGGCCGCAGCCGAGACCGAGATGAGCAGGCGGAAGGCCGGGAGGGGTGCCCACGCGTGGGACCAGTACGTCTCGAGCACCCACACGCAGAGCGCCGCCAGGCCGCCGGCGAGCAGTGCGTGCGCGACGACGTGCACGCCGCGGCGGGCGGAGATCCGGGCGAGCGCCCACCCGAGTGCGTACGTGCAGGGGAGCGCCACGACCCCGCCCCCGATCGTCACGAGCCCCGCGACGACGGCGAGGAGGACGATCGTGAGGGCGAGAGCGGGCGGGCCCTCGGGGCTCCCGATGCCGCCGTCGGCGAGGAAGGACCAGCCGGCCCCGACCGTGATCGTCACGGGCGTCGTGACGAACGACATCCAGACCCAGCTCCGCTCGACGAGCTCGACGGCGTCACCTGCGGTCCACGTCCTCATGCCCGACAGCCTGTCCGCCGTCGGACCCGATCCCGGTCCTGGTGCGTCGCAGTGTGTCCCGCGGCCCACGGACCGCAGCCGCTGCGCCTGTCGGAGGGCGCGCCTAGACTGACCCGGTCATGACGATCGTGCTCGACCCCTTCGACCAGTCCCCCGAGCCGGGCGCGGGCAACCGCCCCGGCGGGTACGACGACCCCTTCACAGCGGGTCTCAACCCCCAGCAGAAGGAAGCCGTCGAGTACCGCGGCGAGTCCCTGCTCATCGTGGCCGGTGCCGGATCGGGCAAGACGAGCGTGCTCACCCGCCGCATCGCCCTGCTGCTGGCGAACCGCGAGGCCTGGCCGTCGCAGATCCTCGCCATCACGTTCACGAACAAGGCCGCCGCCGAGATGCGCGAGCGCGTGCAGGCACTGGTCGGGCAGGCCGCCGAGGGCATGTGGATCTCGACGTTCCACTCGGCGTGCGTACGGATACTCCGGCGCGAGGCCGAGCGCTTCGGGTTCCCGCAGTCGTTCACGATCTACGACTCCGCGGACTCCCGCGCCCTCCTCAAGCGGATCATCAAGGAGCTCGAGGCGGACTCCCTCGGGCTGACCGTCGGCGCCGCGGCGTCGAAGATCTCGAAGCTCAAGAACGAGCTGCAGGACGTCGACACCTACGCCCGGAACATCAACGTGAACGACCCGCAGGAGGTCATGTTCACGGAGGTGTTCCGGCGCTACACGAACGAGCTCCGCCGGGCGAACGCCTTCGACTTCGACGACCTCATCGGGCAGACCGTCTTCCTGTTCCGCGCGTTCCCCGAGGTCGCCGCGCTCTACCAGCGCCGCTTCCGGTTCGTCCTGGTCGACGAGTACCAGGACACCAACCACGCGCAGTACGCCCTGATCCGCGAGCTCACCCGCCCGGTGCCCGTCGAGCAGGTCGACAAGCTCGAGGACACCGGACAGCACGTCGCCCGGATGCGCGAGGCCGACGGGTCGATCGCCCCGGCATCGCTCACCGTCGTCGGTGACTCGGACCAGTCGATCTACGCCTTCCGCGGCGCGGACATCCGGAACATCGTCGAGTTCGAGCGGGACTTCCCGAACTCGAAGGTGATCCTGCTCGAGCAGAACTACCGGTCGACGCAGACGATCCTCGACGCTGCGAACGCCGTCATCGCGAACAACTTCGACCGCCAGGCGAAGAACCTGTTCACCGACGTCGGGGCCGGCGACAAGATCGTCGGCTTCACCGGGTACACCGGCCACGACGAGGCGCAGTTCGTCGCCGACGAGATCCAGCGCCTGCACGACGAGGGCACGTCGTACCGGGACATGGCCGTGTTCTACCGGACCAACTCGCAGACGCGTGCGCTCGAGGAGATCTTCATCCGCTCGGCGATCCCGTACCGGGTGCTCGGCGGCACGAAGTTCTACGAGCGTGCCGAGATCAAGGACGCCATGGCGTACCTGATCACCGTCGCCAACCCGGCTGATCCGCTGTCGCTCCGGCGCATCCTCAACGTGCCCAAGCGCGGCATCGGTGCCGTGACGGAGACGGCACTGCAGCGCTACGCCGACGAGCACGAGACCTCGATGCGCGACGCCCTGCGGCACGCCGACGAGCTCGGGTTCGGGCCGAAGGTGCGGACCGCGATCACGTCGTTCGCAGCGCTGCTCGACGACGTCGCTTCGCGCGCCGCGACCCAGCCGGTGGTCGACACGCTCACGCAGCTGCTCGACGGCTCCGGGCTGCTCGAGAACCTGCGGAAGTCGCCCGACGCGCAGGACGCGGCGCGTGCGGACAACATCGACGAGCTCGTGGCGGTGACGCGGGAGTTCCAGAAGAACAACCCCGAGGGCACCCTGTCCGACTTCCTGACCGAGGTCTCCCTGGTCGCAGCGGCCGACGAGCTCGACGACTCGTCCGGCACCGTGTCGCTCATGACGCTGCACACGGCGAAGGGCCTGGAGTACGACGCGGTGTTCCTCACCGGCGTCGAGGAGGACCTGCTGCCGCACCGGATGTCCGCGAACGAGCCGGGCGGCCCCGCCGAGGAACGCCGGCTCTTCTACGTCGGCATCACCCGAGCGAAGAAGTCGCTCTTCCTGTCGCTGGCGATGACCCGCGCGCAGTTCGGCGACGTCAACGTGGCGATGCCGTCCCGCTTCCTGCAGGAGATCCCCGAGGGACTGATCGAGTGGAAGCAGTCGCCCGGCATGGCGAACAGCCGTGGGGGGACCGAACCGCGCGCGCTGAACGCCCGTCGCGGTGGCGGTCCGGGTGGCTTCGGCGGTGCCGGCGGGGGCGGCGGTGGCTACCGCGGCGGTGGCGGCTTCGGCGGCGGTTCCTACGACCGTGCGGCCGCGGCGGCGAAGACCCGTCCGAAGACCGAGTGGGCGAACCGGGTGTCCGGGCAGGTCCGGGACAACGGTGACATGGAACTCGTCGCCGGAGACCGCATCAAGCACGTCGACTTCGGCGAGGGCACGGTGTCCGCGGTGACCGGGCAGGGCGCGAAGCGCATCGCCGAGATCGCCTTCGACGCCGCGGGTCGCAAGAAGTTGCTCATCAAGATCGCGCCGATCGAGAAGCTCTGACGGCAGCGGGCGCGGTGGTGCCGGTCGACCCGGGCGGGTCGACCGGCACCCGGTCAGCTCAGCGATCCACGGGGGACCACTTCCCGTCCATCTCCGAGCGCTCCTCGTCGGTCATGGGTCGGACGTCCTCCGTGCCGTCGGCGTTGCGCGAGACCGCGATGCCGCCCGCTCCGGGGTCCTGTGCGGCGGCAGCCGGGGCGCTCGTCGTGCTCGCAGCGGGGTCGGTCGGTGTCGCGGGCGCGGCGTTCGCGACGGACGTCCCGCCGACGAGGGCTGCGCCCAGCGCGCAGGTGGCGACGGCGGTGGCGAGCAGGTGCTTCGAGGTGGTCATGGTTCCTCCTGGGATCGGGGAGCGGCGGCTGGTCCGGCGCTCCTGAGTCCAGGGAACAGCATGTGATGTTCCAGATTTCGCACTCGCAGGTGATCTCTGGACGATGACCACCCGGCGCTCAGCCCGCGTGCTGATCGAGCCGCGCCGCGGTCGAGGGCGGGAGGTCAGCGCACCATCCGGACCGCATCGAGCCCGTGCGGGCCGATCGGTTCGTGCTTGACGGTGCCGTCCCGCTCGAAGCCGTTCCGGCGGTAGAAGGCCTCGGCGCGCGCGTTGCCGTCGGCGACCCAGAGGAACGCGGGCGCGGTGCCGATCGCGGCGTCGAGCAACGCCTGTCCGACGCCCGCTCCGTGCTGCGCGGCGAGGACGTAGATGCCCTCGAGCTCGCGGTCCCGCGGGGCCTCGCCGCGACCGGGCCCCGCGGACGCCCAGCCGACGATCGCGTCGCCGACGGTGGCGACGAGCACGTCGACACCGGGCTCGGCGATGATCCCGCGCCATCGTGCCGCGCGGGCATCGACGTCGAGGGCCGCGAGGAACTCCGCCGGCAGGAGGTGGGCGTAGGCCTCGCGCCACGCCTGCACGTGCACGGCGGCGATCGCGTCGGCGTCTCGCACGTCGGCCGGTCGGACGGTGAGCGCGTGCGTGGTCCCCATCCGACGACGGTACCGCTGGCCCTGCCGTCGGCGTCGAGCCACGTTCCCGACGTCGAACCAGCACCGGCGGCTGGTTCGATGTCGGAGTCCTGGTTCGACGTGCCGCTGCACAACGCGGAGCACGTCGCGCCGTGGGGTTCCGTGGCGCGAGGTGCTCCCGGTTGTGCGGAACGCAGCGCCGCCCCGCGGCACCGCGACCCCGCGGCACCGCGACCCCGCGGCACCGCGCCGACCGCGCAGCGCTACGGCTGCAGCCGCGCCACGTCCCAGCCGTCGCTGGCGCGGACGTACTGCAGCCGCCGGTGCATCCGGTCGCGGCTGCCCTGCCAGAACTCCACCACGTCGGGCTCGAGCCGCCACGCCACCCAGCCCTCCGGGCGCGGCACGTCGTCGTCGCTCTCGTCGAGCAGCACGTTCGCGTCGTCGATCAGGTCCTGCAGCGTGCGCGGTTCGAGCACGTCCGACTGGTCGGCGATCGCGGTGGCGGCGCGTGACTTCGGCGAGCGGTCGGCGAACAGCGCGTCGGACTCCTCGTCGGACAGCTGCACGGCCCGGCCCTCGAAGCGCAGCTGCTGCATGCTCTCGCGCCAGTACACCTGCAGCGCCGCGTGCGGGTTGTCCGCCAGCTGCCGTCCCTTCGGGCTCAGGGTCGAGGTGCCGAACACCAGCCCGCGGTCGTCGAGCCGCTTCACGTCGACGGTGCGGGCGGACACCCGCCCGTCGGTGCCGGCGGTCGCGAGGGTCATCGACATCGGCTCGGACACCTCGCGCTCCGCGGCGCCGTCGAGCCAGGCTCGGGCGACGTCGAACGGGGACGCGGGCGGCGCGTCGAACTCGGGCAGGTGCAAGGAGTCGTCACCGGAGAGCGAACTGGACATGCCTCCACCCAACCGTGCTCAGTCGGTCCACGTCCAGGTCGCCGGGGGACGACCGCCCCGGCCGGTGGACGTCGGGGAGGCATCGGTCCGGACGAGCGCGGGGTTCGTCCGGAGTGCACGGTTGAGGTTGCCGGCATCCGGGGCGGTCCCGTGGAGCGCCGCGTGGAGTACTGCCGCCGCACTCGTCGGGAAGACGTCACCGAGCAGGGCGCGTGTCATCGGGACGTCCCGCCAGAGCCGGGTGCGCACCTGGACGAGGGCGGCCCGCACGATCGTGTCGTGGTCGAACGGGAGGCCCAGGTCGCCCCCGTCGGTCGACCTCCACACCACGGGCCCGCCGTCCACCGCCGGTGCCACGACCGCCGCGAACGCGATGCTGATCGCGGTCTCCCGCGGGTCGCGGGACGGGCCGTCGAACGCACCGACCTGTGCGAGGTGCCGCACCGCCCCGGTGCCGATGGCGGCCTTGGTGCGCAGGGCGCGCCGTGCACCGTCGGCGAGGCGTTCCGCAGCGTCCAGGAGCACGCCGGGCAGCGCCTCCCGGCCGGCGTACGGGTCGTACGCCCGGCGCGCGGTGGCGACCCGCAGACCCTCCGTCACCGTGAACGACACCGGGACGACGTCGATCGCGATGAGCGGCTGGTCGCGGGTCGCCGTGTGGGCGTCGGTCACACCGACGCCCAGCGGGCCGCGCGGGCGGCGCGTTCGGTGCGGAGCGTCTCGCGCACGTCGGCGAACGACTGGTGCACCCGGAAGCGGCCGTCGACCCAGACGGGCTGGAGCAGGCTGGTCGCCTCGTCCTCGGCGGTGGCCTCGTCGGTCTGGCGGATCTCGCCGGTGTCGTCGCGGTGCAGGGCGATGCGGCCCTTCGCGCTCTTCTTGCCGCTGCCGGTCTTCGGGTCCTTCTGGATGTCGACCGGCTGCCCGTCGACGAGGGCCCACGTGGCCTTCACGGCGCTGCCGAGGTTGTCGCGCGTCATGTACTGGTACGTGTACGACCCGATGCCGAGCACGACGTTGTCGCTCGCGTAGCCCTTCGCGGCGAGGCGCTCGTAGATGCGACGGGCACGGTCGAGCGTGATGCTGTCGCCGTAGATGACGCCGATGTGCTGGTCGAGCACCTTGAAGCCCCGCTCGTTGACGGTGTGCCCGAACAGCTCGTCGAGGAGCTCGACGACGCCCTTCTCCTCGTGGCTGCGCGACGGGTCGGTCAGCGCTGCCTGGTCGACGCCGTGCACGGTGCCGGTGACGATGTCGACCGGGTCGCCGGAGTCCGGGCGGATGACGAGCTTGCCGTCGCGGGCCGTGATGCGGTCCTCGAGCTGCGGGAGCGTCTCGGTGATCACCTTGAACAGGTCGAAGCCGTCGCTCACCGCCGAGACGATGCCGGTCGGGTACACGTCGAGGATCTGCGCGAACGTCTCGAGCTCGCCGTCGGCGCCGCGGACGCACATCACGCTGTGCTCGGTGGCGGGGACGCTGGCCGCCACCCAGCCGTTGTCGCCCGGGTAGTAGCGGTCGATGAAGTCGAGCGACGGCATCGAGTCGGTGCCGAGGAACGACAGCAGGTGTCCGGCACCGCCCGCGGCGGCGGACTCGATGCTCGTCTGCCCGCGGAACGAGAAGTCGTGGGCGGCGAAGTCGATGCTCGCCGGGTCGGCGCCGGTGCGCTCGGCCCACTCCTCCATGAGGTCCCGGTACTCGAGCGCCTTCGTCGCGACGGTCGAGGGGTGCCAGATCGACGCCGACAGGGCGGTCTCGATGTAGTTCGGCAGCCAGAAGAAGTCGTCGAGGGTGTTCTCGACCGTCAGCGTCGCGACGCCGATCGGGGCGAGGGTGCCCTCGGGGAGCGCCCGGATCTCGAGCGGGAGGTACCCGAGGCGGTGCAGGGCGCGGACGTGGTCGACACCGATGTGGTTCGGGCCGAAGTAGCCCTGCAGTGCCTGCTCGAACAACCGCGCGACCTCGTCCTCGTCGGCGGCGAAGAACGGCGCCCACGCCTCGACCAGGTACCGCTGCACGAACGCCTGCAGCCCGAAGACCACCGCGTGGGTCGACTCGGGCATGTGCGCGTTCGAGCGGTTCGTCCAGTTGATCAGGATCCGGGTCGTGCCCTCGGGGTAGACCTGCCGGTGCGAGTGCTTGTACCCGTCGACCGCCAGCAGCGGGGCGATCGGACTCGCGGTGGTGGTGCGGGGCTCGAGGCCCGTCGTGGTCGTCATCGGATCTCCTTCGTGAGGTACGGGCTGAGCGGGACGGTGCGGAGGCCCGGGACGTCCTGCTGTGCGGGGTAGCTGTCGGTGGTGACGATCTCGCCGAAGTGCTCGGCGAGCTGCGGGGCCCGTCCGGAGAAGACGCCGTGCGAGACCCAGAGGCCCAGGCGCTCCGCCGGCAGGCCGGTCGAGCCGGCGAGGCCCGCGAAGGTGCCGCCGCCGTCGCAGATGTCGTCGACGACGAGCAGCCGACCGGTCTCGGGGAGCGGCTCGCACGAGAACCCGTCGAGCTTGCCGGTGTCCGGGTTGCGGTGCTTCTCGGCGCGGAACAGGGGGAGACCGGCTGCCTCGGCGACGAGCGCCGCCCGGGCGACCGCGCCCTTGTCCGGGGCGATGATGCCGCTGTAGTCGGACCCGGCGAGGACCGCGTCGTGCACGACCCGCTCGCTCGGCACCACGGTGAGGCGCTCGACCAGCCCGACGATGACGGGCGAGTGGGGGTCGAAGGCGATCACCTGGTCGATGGCGAAGCCGTTCAGGACGTCCGCGTAGACCTTCGCGCCGAAGGGGAGTCCGCGGTCCTGCCGCGCTCCGGGCAGGTACGGGACGAGCGCCACCGAGCGTGCCCCGCGCTGTCGGACCGCGTCCGCCCACATGCCGAGCATCACCAGGTCGTCGCCGCCGGTGCCGCGCAGGGTCGCGATCTCGGTGGTCGCCCCCGCGTCGGCGTCGTCCCGGACCTTGACGTGTGCCTCGCCCGCGGGGAACCGCATCGTGGAGAACGTCGGTGTCGTCGGTGTGCCCTGGGCGTCCCAGGTGCTGAGTTCGACTGCCATGCTCCGACCGTACCACCGTTCTTGTCGACATGACAAGAAATTGTCGGGATCAGTGGGCGTACCGCGCGGCGATCCGGTGCATGGCCCGCAGCAGCAGCGGCCCCGGGAGTCGGAGCGCCCACCCCGGCACGAGGCTCCGCACGCACCGGACGAGCGCGACGGTCCGCCGGAAGCGCCGCTGCTCGCGCGGCCCCCACGCGAAGCCGTACGCGGTCCGCAGGGCGTCCGGCAGCATGCCGACGGTGACGATGCGGACGAGCGGCATCGCGGTGCGGACCCACAGCGGTGCGAAGCGGGGGTGCAGGAGGTCGCGCACGATCCCGCGCGCGTCGTCGGTGACGTGCAGGGAGGGCAGGGTCGCACCCCAGTACACGTCGAAGGAGGCCACCGAGGCGAACCAACCGTCGGCGGGCACGCGCAGGGACGTCGCGATCGGGGCGTAGGCCGCCAGGACACGCTCGGCGTCGTCGGGCGACAGGGGGTCGCCGAACAGCTCGTGTGCCCGTCGTGCGGAGTCGAACAGGGTCGCCGCCACCCACCGCTGCCGGTCGACGTCGTCGGCGCCCTCGACCGGTCGGTGCGCCCGGTCGACGAACGCGGTCGCCACGGCAGCGTCGGTCTCGGTCCCGATCACGACGGCGTACACGAACATCAGGGTGTGGGCCAGCCGCTGCTGCGGTCGGCGGGCGAAGTCGGAGTGCCGTCGGACCCCGGCTGCGACGACCGGGTCCGCGATCTGCAGCAGGATGGCGCGGCCACCGGCCGCGACGGGTGTGCTGTCCGCCAGCCACCGACGCAGGTCGCGGTCGGCGACGTGACCGTGTGCCGGACGGGAGGCCCGTGGTCCGCCCGTCGCACCGCGTCCGTCCGCCGTTCGGTCGCCGTGGCCGGCGGGGCGGGGGTGGGACGAGCCTCCCGGCCGTCGCGTCACGGGCGTGTCCCGGATCGCCGTGCCCGCCGCAGCGCTGCGGTGTCGAGGAACAGGGCTGCGGCCAGGGCCACTGCGCCGCCGATCAGTGCGCCGACCAGCCACGCGACGCTCACGAGTGTGCCGCCCGCAGCCGCCAGCAGTGTCACGACCAGCCAGATGGCCGGCAGGGGCCACCGGTGCGCCGTCGCGCCGGTGACCAGGGCGAGCACGACACCCGCGACGAGCAGCGGAAGCCAGGCGACCCCGCCGCTCCGGGCACCCGAGTGCGCCGCCGCGGCGACGAGCAGCAGGGACGCCAGCGAGAGGAGCCGGGCCAGCGCGGGCGTCGCACGGACACGGTCGCGGACGCCACGGAGCACGGCCCGATCGTACTGGGCCGTGCTCCGTGGGGGTCGTGCGGGTGTGGTGCTCAGAGCGGCTTCGTGCCGAGGTCGCCGCCGAGGTCCGGACGCTCGGTGTCGTCGTCGTGCTCCCACAGGTCGGGCGAGCCCTCGCGCGGAGCGCCACCGGTGGGGCCGTCGTCGGTTCCGTCGCCCGGCTGGGGCTCGACGGTCTCGCCGGCGACGGCGTCGTTCGTGACGGTCTCGAGGGACTCCTCGGACTCGTCGACCTCGTACGGACCCACGTGCTCGCGGTCCAGGTCGTCGGTGCGGCGCTCCTGGGCGTCGAAGTCGTCGACGGGGCTGATGCCGGGGTCGCTCATGGTGCAGTCCTTCCGTGGGAGGGTCGGGCTCCGGAGCGGGTCGCCGGGGCCGTCGGGCCTTCCTGTGTACGCCGTCCGCCTGACCGGTCGTCCGGTCTGTGGTCGTCCGGTCTGCGCACCCCTCGTCCGGTTTCGCGTCCCGTTCACCTCGGCGTCACCTGCGGTCCATGATCGCGGGTCACACTCGCCGTGCTCGGGGGAGTGGAGCGCGGTCGCCGACGGGTGGTCGAGCGACCGCGCCTTCCCCACCCCGGCTCCGACGCCGGCGCGTCAGACGCGTTCGAGCAGGTGCCGTTCCTCGACGTCGGCCAGCCCGAGGGTCTTGTAGCCGACGGACTCGAAGAACACCGTCAACCGGTCGTCCTCCGTGCTCATCACCGTCCCTCGACCCCACTGCGCGTGCTCGACGGGCGACTCCGGGGGCCAGGCGTCGTCGTTCGCACCGTCGGCACCGTGGGCGTCCGCGTCCTGGGCGGTCCCGGCCGTGCACGTGTCGCAGTTGCCGCACGGCTCGGCGAGCTCGTCACCGAAGTACCCGAGCAGGAACTGCCGGCGGCAGCCCGAGGTCTCGGCGAACCGGCGCATCATCGCGATGCGCGACTCCTCGATCTCCTCGCGCTCCTTCGCCTGCGCCTTCGCCAGCCCCGCTGCCGCCTCGGCGTCGCGGGGGCCGTCCGGTCGACGGGTGAGACCGTCCTCACCGTCGTCGAGCGCGCCCGCGTCGACGAGGGCGTTGGCGGCGCGGCCCGCGGTGCGAGCGGCGAGCCCGGAGCGTTCGGCGAGCTCGGAACGGGCCACCGAGCCCTCGGCGGGGACGGCGTCGAACACGGCACGGAGGGTGGCCGGGCGCGGCGACCCGGACGCGAAGAAGCGTCGGAGGCCGAGGTCCTCGGCGCGGTAGTGCATCGTGGCGAGGCCGACGTCGCCGTCGCGGCCGGCACGGCCCACCTCCTGGTAGTAGGCGTCGACCGACTCGGGGACGTCGGCGTGCACGACGAAGCGCACGTCCGGCTTGTCGATCCCCATGCCGAACGCGCTGGTGGCGACGACGACGTCGAGCTCGCCGTCGAGGAACTCGTGGTGGACCCGCTCGCGGTCCCGCACGCGGAGGCCCGCGTGGTACGCCTTCGCCCGGCGACCGCTCTCCACGAGTTCGTCCGCGTACACCAGGGTCTCGGCGCGGGTGGCGACGTAGACGATGCCGACCCCCTTGAGTCCGACGACCTGCTCCACGACCGCCTCGCGCTTCGACTCGTCGTCGGCGTGCCGGGCGACCTCGAAGCGCAGGTTCGGCCGGTCGAAGCCGGTGGCGACGACCAGCGGGTCCCGCATGCCGAGCCGCTCGACGATCTCGGCGCGGACGGGCGTCGACCCGGTCGCGGTCATCGCGAGCACCGGCGGGCGCCCGAGGCGCTCGACGACCTCGCCGAGCACCAGGTAGTCCGGGCGGAAGTCGTGCCCCCAGCTCGACACGCAGTGCGCCTCGTCGACGGTGACGAGCGCGACGCCGGCGTCCCGCAGCCGCTCGACGACCTCGTCCTTCGCCAGTTGCTCGGGGGCCAGGAACACGTACCGGGCCTCGCCGGACGCCACGGCGTCCCACGCGTCCTCGAGCTGCCGGCTGCCCCTGGTGGCGTTGATCGTGACGGCTCGGGGCGCGTCCGGGTGGTCCTCGATGCCGACGACCTGGTCCTCCTGCAGGGCCACGAGGGGCGAGACGACGACGACCGGGCCGTCCAGGGCGAGCGCGGCGACCTGGTAGATCGCGGACTTCCCCGAGCCGGTGGGCATGAGCGCCAGGGCGTCGCGACCGTCGAGGACGGCGTCGACGACCTGTTCCTGCTCGGGGTGGAGGTCCCAGCCGAAGACGTCGGCGGCGCGGGTACGGAGTTCCTTCTGCACCCGTCGACCGTGCCCCGTGCCGCCTGGCCGGCCACCCGGTGACTGCGTCCCCCGGCCACCCGGGGCCGCGAGGGACGAGACGGGGGTGGAGCGTGCCTCCCGGCCGGCGTTCCGCGGTGCCGACGCATCCCGCGGCCGAGCGGGCGCGACCGGTGTCCGGACGGACGTGCTCTCCGTCCATGTGGCGGCGCTAGGGTGGTCGCGGCCGTTGTCTCGACATCGAGCGACCCTCGACGTTGAGTGCGCGACCCGATGACCGATGCCGATCGCACGAACCGTGCGGGAAGAAGAACAGCGTGGATCTTTTCGAGTACCAGGCCAGGGACCTCTTCGAGTCCTACGGCGTCCCTGTGCTGCAGGGCATCACCGCCGACACCCCGGAAGAGGCGAGGGCGGCCGCCGAGCGGATCGGCGGCGTGGTCGTCGTCAAGGCGCAGGTGAAGGTCGGCGGTCGCGGCAAGGCCGGCGGCGTCAAGGTCGCGAAGACCCCGGACGAGGCGTACGAGCACGCGGAGGCGATCCTCGGCCTCGACATCAAGGGCCACACCGTGCAGCGCGTGATGGTCGCCCAGGGTGCCGACATCGCCGAGGAGTTCTACTTCTCGGTGCTGCTCGACCGGGCGAACCGCTCGTACCTGTCGCTCGTCAGCGTCGAGGGCGGCATGGAGATCGAGCAGCTCGCGGTCGAGAAGCCCGAGGCGCTCGCGCGCGTCGAGGTGAACCCGCTCACGGGCATCAACAAGGAGGCCGCGCTCGACATCGCGCGCCAGGCGAACTTCCCGTCCGAGCTCCAGGACCAGGTCGCGGACGTCTTCGTGAAGCTCTACGACGTGTTCGCCGGCGAGGACGCCACCCTCGTCGAGGTGAACCCGCTGGTCCGCACCGGCGACGGGCAGATCCTCGCCCTCGACGGCAAGGTGTCGCTCGACGACAACGCCGACTTCCGCCACGAGGGTCACGCGCAGCTCGAGGACACCGCGAGCGAGGACCCGCTCGAGGCCAAGGCGAAGCAGCACGGCCTGAACTACGTGAAGCTCGACGGCGAGGTCGGCGTCATCGGCAACGGCGCAGGGCTCGTCATGTCGACGCTCGACGTCGTCGCGTACGCCGGTGAGCGCCACGGCGGCGTGAAGCCCGCGAACTTCCTCGACATCGGCGGTGGCGCCTCGGCCGAGGTCATGGCGAACGGCCTCGACGTCATCCTCGGCGACCCGCAGGTGAAGAGCGTGTTCGTGAACGTCTTCGGCGGCATCACCGCCTGCGACGCCGTCGCGAACGGCATCGTCGCCGCACTCGGCATCCTCGGCGACTCGGCGACCAAGCCGCTCGTCGTGCGCCTGGACGGCAACAACGTGGACGAGGGTCGCCGGATCCTGGCGGAGGCGGCGCACCCGCTCGTCACCGTCGCCGAGACCATGGACGATGCGGCCGAGCAGGCCGCCGAGCTCGCCGCGGCCGCGGCGTAAGGAGCACCAGAGCAATGTCGATCTTCCTCAACAAGGACTCGAAGGTCATCGTCCAGGGCATCACCGGCGGCGAGGGCACGAAGCACACCGCGCTCATGCTCAAGGCCGGCACGCAGGTCGTCGGCGGCGTGAACGCCCGCAAGGCCGGCACCACCGTCTCGCACGGCGACGTCGAGCTCCCCGTGTTCGGCTCGGTGCGTGAAGCCGTCGACACCACCGGTGCCGACGTCTCGATCGTCTTCGTCCCGCCGGCGTTCGCGAAGGACGCGGTCATGGAGGCCATCGACGCCGAGGTCCCGCTCGTCGTCGTCATCACCGAGGGCATCCCCGTGCAGGACTCCGCGGAGTTCTGGGCGCACGCGAAGGCGCTGGGCGGGAAGACCCGGATCATCGGCCCGAACTGCCCCGGCATCATCACCCCGGGGGAGTCGCTCGTCGGCATCACCCCGGCGACGATCACCGGCAAGGGCCCGATCGGTCTCGTGTCGAAGTCCGGCACCCTGACCTACCAGATGATGTACGAGCTGCGTGACCTGGGCTTCTCGACCGCCATCGGCATCGGCGGCGACCCGGTCATCGGCACGACGCACATCGACGCGCTCGCCGCGTTCGAGGCCGACCCGGAGACGACGGCGATCGTCATGATCGGCGAGATCGGCGGCGACGCCGAGGAGCGCGCGGCCGACTACATCAAGGCGCACGTCACGAAGCCGGTCGTCGGCTACGTCGCGGGCTTCACCGCGCCCGAGGGCAAGACCATGGGCCACGCCGGCGCGATCGTCTCCGGTTCCGCCGGGACCGCCGAGGCGAAGAAGCAGGCGCTCGAGGCCGCCGGCGTCAAGGTCGGCAAGACGCCGTCCGAGACGGCCGCGCTGCTGCGCGAGGTGGTCGCCGCCGCGACGGCGTAGCGGTCCGCACGACCCGACGGACGGGAGGCACGGTGCCGGTGGGCACCGTGCCTCCCGTCCTGCTGTGGACGGTCGGCCAGTCTCCACAGGTGCCGCGCGGCTCGCTCGGTGACCGCGGGACGGCACGTACCCTGACCACGATGAACCGCCTGGGAACCGCACTGCTGGCCGCCGTCGAGGCGATCGTGACGGTCGGCGTGGGCGTCGGGATCGCCCTCGTGCCGCTGACCCTGCTCTGGGGCTTCGAGTACGGGCTGCAGATCGACTGGGACGTCTTCTGGAAGGCCGCGGGCAGCGTCTGGCTCGTCGGCCACGGCGTCGACGTGACCTTCCGGCTCGGCAGCGACGTCGCCGGGGCCTCCGGGGTCGACGGGGCGGCGGACCCCATCCACGTGACGCTCGCAGCCCTCGGCTTCGCGGTCGTGACCGCCTGGCTCGGCGGGCGCGCCGGTCGCCGGTTCGCCGAGACCGAGCACCGGACGACCGGGCTGCTGGTCGGCACCGCCGCCGTCGCGTTGCTCGGGCTCGCGGTCGCGCTCTCGTCGACGTCGGCGGCCTCGGACCCCGTGGTGTGGCAGGCCGTCGTGCTGCCCGCGCTCTGGTTCGCGGTCCCCGCCCTGGCGACGAGCGAGGTGTGCCGGGTCCGTCGGGGACTGCCGGCCGACCCGCTCACACGACGGGTGCTCGACCAGGTCGACCGGATCCCCGCGCTGTGGCGCACCGTCGCCGGCTTCGCGCTCCGTGCCGGCACCGCGGTGACCGCCGTGGTGGTCGCCGCCGCGGGCATCGTCGTCGCGTTCCTGCTCGTCACCTCGTTCGCCGAGGTCATCGCGCTGTACGAGCGCTCCCACGCCGGCGTGGTCGGGGGCATCGCGCTCACCGTGGGGCAGCTCGCGTTCCTGCCCGACTTCGTGGGCTGGGCGGTCGCGTGGCTGGTCGGTCCGGGCTTCGCGATCGGCACCGGGTCGAGCGTCTCGCCGATCGGCACGTCGCTCGGGCCGATCCCCGGTGTCCCGGTGTTCGGCGCGCTGCCGGCGTCCGGGCACACCTTCGGACTGCTCGGGGTGCTCGTGCCCGTCGTCGCCGGGTTCGTGGTCGGCGGTCTCATGCGCCCCGCGCTCGTCCGTGCCCTGGGCCACGAGGACACCCCGCTCCGCCGCGCACTCGCGGGCGTCGCCACCGGTGTCGTGGCGGGGGTGCTGACCGGGGTCGCCACGGGACTGACCTCAGGCTCGCTCGGCCCCGGTCGGCTCGCCGAGGCCGGGCCGAACGGACTGCTCGTCGGACTCTTCGCGGCGCTCGAGGTCGGGCTGCCCGCCGCGGTCGCACTGGCCGTCGGAAGCGATCTGGTGCGCATGCCCGAGCGGTCGTGGGGTCGTGAGCGCTGGGTCGAGGCCGAGGACGCCGCTGCCGAGGCGACTGCCGAAGACGCCCGTGCGGGCTCGCTCGTCACGGCGCTGGACGAGGCCGGAGCGGGCCACGTGCCTGCGACGCACCGGTTCAGGGTCCACGAGGCGCACGACTCCGCGACCCACGCGACCCCGGCGTCCGCGACCGGGTCGCACCGCGGGGACGACCAGCCGACCGAGACGATCGAGGACGACGAGCCCGCGCCGACACCGACGGTGGCCGCACGGACCGACCATGCCCGTGGTACCGACGAGCCCGCCGGCGGGTCCACCGACCGGCGTGCTCCGGCGTCGGTCTCCGAGCCCGAGCCCGGCCGGGCTCCCGAGGCCGGCGGTGCTCCCGTGGCCGGCCGTGCTCCTGCGGCCGAGCCGGACGACGTCCCCCTGCCCGACTGGGCCCGGACGGACGCCGTCGCCGCGGAACGGGTCGCCCCCGCACCGACGCCGGGCACGCAGCCGGCACGGAGCGGCACCAGCAGCCTGCGCGACCGACTGCGCAGCGCCGCCGGTGACGTCCGCGCCCGTGTCGGCGAGCTGCGCGACCGGGTCGGCGGCTCGGCCCATCACCCGTCACACGACCCCTCGGGGCAGTCCCAGCAGTCCCGGCAGTCCCGGCAGTCCGGGCGATCGGAGCGCGACGAGACGCTGCCGCACGCCCCCGGCACCGAACAGCAGCCGGCGTTCCCGTGGAGCACCGAGGAGTTCGTCGCCGGGCGCGACGACGCCGACGGTGCCCGGGACGCAGCGGACACCGAGGCTTCCCGCGGGGAGCGCGCCGCACCCGGATCCGCCGCACCGGCCCCCACGGGCTCCGGGTCGCGGTGGGACCAGACCGACCAGATCGCCGAGGACGAGCTGCCCTGGTGGCGCCGTCCGAAGCACGACGCGTAGCGCTCGCCGCGCCGCCGCTAGGCTGGTCCCCGTGCTCGAACTGGTCGTCCTGATCTCCGGTACCGGCTCGAACCTCCGAGCCCTGCTCGAGGCGACGACCGACGCCGAGTACCCCGCCCGCGTGGTCGCGATCGGGGCCGACCGCGATGCCGAGGGCCTGGCGCTGGGCGAGGAGTTCGGGGTCCCGACCTTCTCGGTGCCGTTCTCCCGCTTCGCCTCGCGCGACGAGTGGGGCGCCGAGCTCGCCGCCCAGATCCGGCCGTGGTCGCCGGACCTCCTCGTGCTCTCCGGCCTGATGCGCCTGCTCCCGCACGCCGTCGTGTCCGAGTTCGCCCCCGCGATCATCAACACCCACCCCGCGTACCTGCCCGAGTTCCCCGGCGCACACGGGGTCCGTGACGCCCTGGCCGCCGGCATCGAGCAGACCGGCGCCAGCGTGATCCAGGTCGACGACGGCGTGGACACCGGCCCGATCCTGGCGCAGGAGCGGATCCCGGTGCTGCCGGACGACTCCGAGTCGACGCTGCACGACCGCATCAAGCCGGTCGAGCGCCGCCTGCTCATCCAGACCATCCTCGACATCGCCAACGGCACCACCGACCTGAAGGGCACCCCGAGCGCATGAGCGTGCACGCCGCCGACCCCAGCCTCTACCGCCACCGCGACGTCGTCCCCGTGCGGCGCGCGCTCGTCTCGGTGAGCGACAAGTCCGGCCTGCTCGAGCTCGCCGGCGCCCTGGCCGACGCGGGTGTGGAGCTCGTCTCGACGGGCAGCACGGCGCAGACGATCCGCGACGCCGGGTACGCCGTCACCGACGTGTCGAGCGTGACCGGGTTCCCGGAGTCGCTGGACGGCCGCGTCAAGACCCTGCACCCTGCCGTGCACGCGGGGCTCCTCGCCGACCTGCGCCTCGAGTCGCACGAGCAGCAGCTCGCCGAGCTCGGCATCGCGGCGTTCGAGCTCGTCGTGGTGAACCTGTACCCGTTCGTCGAGACCGTCGCCTCGGGTGCCGAGGCCGCGACCGTGGTGGAGAACGTCGACATCGGCGGACCGGCGATGGTCCGCGCCTCGGCGAAGAACCACCCGAACGTCGCGATCGTCGTGTCGCCGTCGTCCTACGCCGAGGTCGTCGAGGCCGTCCGGGCCGGCGGCACCACGCTCGAACTCCGGAAGCGCCTCGCCGCCCAGGCCTTCGCCCACACGGCCTCCTACGACGCCGCCGTCGCCTCGTACTTCGCGACCGACGTCGTCGGGCAGGACGCGGCACACGTCGCCGCCCAGGCCGCCGCGCCCACGGTGACGGGCGACCTCGAGACGCCGGGCTCGTTCGACGAGACGCTCCGGCTCGAGGCCGGACTGACCGCGACGCTCCGCTACGGCGAGAACGCGCACCAGGCCGCCGCGCTCTACACGACCTCCGGCGGAGCGGGCATCGCCCAGGCGACGCAGCTGCACGGCAAGGAGATGTCGTACAACAACTACGTCGACGCCGACGCCGCCGTCCGGGCCGCGTACGACTTCGACACCCCCGCCGTCGCGATCATCAAGCACGCCAACCCGTGCGGCATCGCGACCGCCCCGGCGGACGCCGTCGACCCGATCGCGTCGGCACACGCCGCCGCCCACGCCTGCGACCCGCTGTCGGCCTTCGGCGGGGTCATCGCCGCGAACCGCCCGGTCACGAAGCAGATGGCCGAGACCGTGCGCGACGTCTTCACCGAGGTCGTCGTGGCCCCGGCCTTCGACCCCGAGGCGCTCGAGATCCTCTCGCAGAAGAAGAACATCCGGCTCCTCACCCTGCCGGCGGACTTCGCGCTCGCGTCCCGTGAGGTCAAGCAGGTCTCCGGCGGCTTCCTCGTGCAGGACGCCGACCGCTTCACCACCTTCGACCAGTCGACCTGGACCCTGGTGTCCGGCGAGCCGGCCGACGACGCGACCCTGGCCGACCTGGCGTTCGCGTGGAAGGCCAGCCGCGCCGTGAAGTCGAACGCGATCCTGCTCGCCGACCAGGGCGCGAGCGTCGGCGTCGGCATGGGCCAGGTCAACCGGGTTGACTCCTGCCACCTCGCGGTGGACCGCGCCGGGGAGCGTGCCCGGGGCAGCGTCGCAGCGTCGGACGCGTTCTTCCCGTTCGCCGACGGCCTGCAGGTCCTGCTCGACGCCGGTGTCCGTGCCGTCGCGCAGCCGGGCGGCAGCGTCCGTGACGACGAGGTCATCGCGGCGGCGCAGGCAGCCGGCGTGACCATGTACTTCACCGGCGAGCGTCACTTCTTCCACTGAGTCACCGAACACCGAACACCGGACACCGGACACCGCCACGCGCTCGGATCGACGGCGTCCAACAACGCCGAGACCATTGCGCAACACGTGCGACTGTGAATAGTCTGTAAGGCTCCGCACCGCACCGGACGATCGCAACCGGATCGGCCGTGCCCGCGGACACAACGGTGACGAAGACGACGACTGGAGTGACGATGGACGCGACGACCGGAACAGTGGCGACGGCTGCCCGGACGGGTCTCGTGTCCCTCGTGGGGACCACTCCCGCCCCGCGACCCCGGACCCGGACGGCACCGCCGCTCCGGTACCCGGGCGCGGCCGCCGTCTAGCCAGGCCCCTCCCACGGCCTCGCGCCCGACGACACCGTCGGCGAGCGCGGACCACCTGCTGAGAACCCGGGGACCCGTGTCCCCGGTGCCCTCCGGCCCGGTCGACGTCACGCGAGTGGCGGCGACGGCGCGCGACCACGCGCCCGGCCGACGACCACCGCACTGCCACGCCGCGCCTCCCGGCCGGACCGCCACCCACCGACGCGACCCGTCGGCGGGCCGGACGACCCGACCGGGCGGACGCCGCACGACGCACGAGGACGCAACCGCATGTCCACAACGCCCGACCAGGCGACCCCCTCCACCGACCGCCCCTCGACCCTGCGCGCCATCGGGCGCATCTGGCCCTACGTCAGGCCGTACCGCTGGCGACTGTTCGGCGGCATGGCCGCGGCGATGGGCGCCTCGCTCGTCGCCCTGGTGATCCCGTACGTGCTCCAGTGGCTCGTCGACGGACCGCTGTCCTCGCGCGACGCCGCGCTCATCTGGCCCGCCGGACTCGGCGTGCTCGCACTCGGCGCCCTCGAGGCCTTCTTCATCGCATCCCGCCGACGGCTCGTGATGCGCCCGTCGACGCGCATCGAGACGAGCATGCGCAACGCGCTCTACGCCAAGCTCCAGGACCTGCCGGTGGCCTTCCACGACCGCTGGGAGTCCGGGCAGCTGCTGTCCCGTTCGGTGTCCGACCTGTCGCTCATCCGCCGATGGCTGGCGTTCGGCGTCGTGCTGCTCGTGGTGAACATCGTCACGATCGCCGTCGGCTTCGTCGTGCTGTTCACCTTCGGGTGGCTGCTCGGACTGATCTTCCTCGTGGCGTCGATCCCGCTGTGGATCAACGGCCTGCTGTTCGAGCGGAAGTACTCCGTCGTCGCGCGGCGCAGCCAGGACCAGGTCGGCGACCTCGCCACGAGCGTCGAGCAGTCGGTGCACGGCATCCGCGTGCTCAAGGCGTTCGGCCGCGGTCGCTTCAAGCTCGACGAGTTCAGTGAGCAGGCCGAGGCGCTCCGCGGCACCGAGATCGAGAAGGCGAAGGCCATCGCGAGCATCTGGCTGTGGCTGCTGCTCGTGCCGGACGTCGCGTTCGCGCTGTGCCTGCTCGCCGGCATCTGGCTGGCGTCGCAGGGCGAGCTGACGGTCGGACAGCTGTTCGCGTTCTTCGCGACGGCGACCGTGCTGCGGTTCCCGATCGAGTCGATCGGGTTCTTCCTGTCGATGACGTTCGACACCCGGACCGCGGTCGACCGGTTCTTCGAGGTCATGGACTCCGAGAACACGATCCAGGACCCGGCGTCACCGAGGACCATCGACGAGCCGCACGGTGCGCTGTCGTTCAACGCCGTGCACTTCCGGTACCAGGACGCGACGGACGAGTACCCGGACCTGGTGGACGGCGTCGAGCTGCAGCTGCACCCGGGCGAGACCATGGCGCTCGTCGGCCTGACCGGCAGCGGCAAGACGACCCTGCTGTCCCTGGTGCCGCGGCTGTACGACGTGACCGGCGGCTCGATCACGATCGACGGCGTCGACGTCCGCGACCTCACCCGCGCGGACCTCCGTCGGCACGTCGGTGTCGCCTTCGAGGACGCCACGCTGTTCTCGACGAGCGTCCGCGACAACGTGCTGCTCGGTCGCCCGGACCTGTCCGGCGACGAGGCCGAGCGCATCATGCGCGAGGCGCTCGACATCGCGCAGGCGTCCTTCGTCGACGACCTGCCCGAGGGCGTCGACACCCGCGTCGGCGAGGAAGGGCTGTCGCTCTCCGGCGGCCAGCGGCAGCGTCTGGCGCTCGCCCGCGCGATCGCCGCGCGGCCGTCGGTCCTGGTGCTCGACGACCCGCTGTCGGCGCTCGACGTCGACACCGAGGCGCGGGTCGAGGCCGGGCTCCGCCGCGTGCTGGCCGACACCACGTCGCTCATCGTCGCCCACCGCCCCTCGACCGTGACGCTCGCCGACCGGGTGGCGCTCATGGAGGGCGGACGCATCACCGCCGTCGGCACCCACTCGGAGCTGATGGCCACCAACGAGCACTACCGCTACGTCATCTCCTCGCTCGACGAGGACGACGCACCCGCCCGAGAGGAGGCGATGGCATGAGCCAGCAGGACCAGGTACCGCCCGTGGACACGGCAGCCGGGCCGGGAGGCCCCGATCCCGTCCTCGACGACGTCGCGGACACGAAGGCGGCCGGCCCCGTCACCGCCGCGGTCACCACGCTCGGCGTGCGCGGCGAGGAGCGCGAGGACTTCAGCAAGGCGGAGAGCAAGCGCCTGCGGCGTCGCTCCCTCGCCCTGCTCGGGTCGCTCGCGGCTCCGCTGAAGGCACGCCTCGTGCTGCTCGGCGTCGTCGTGGTGGTCTCCACCGCGGGGACCGTCGCGGGTCCCGCGCTCATCGCGTGGGGCATCGACAACGCCCTGCCCCGGGTGATGGACGAGAACGACTGGGTACCGGCGTTCGGCGTCGTGGCGACGTACATCGTCGTCGCGGTGCTCGGCGCGGTCCTCACCGCCTGGTACACCGTGCTCGCGGCGCGGATCAGCCAGGCGATCCTGTTCGACCTGCGGAAGCGCGTGTTCCTGCACACCCAGCGGCTGTCGCTCGAGTTCCACGAGACGTACACGTCCGGCCGGATCATCTCCCGCCAGACGAGCGACCTGGACTCGATCCGCGAGCTGCTCGACTCCGGCCTGAACCAGCTCATCCAGGGCGTGCTCTACATGGTGTTCACGGGCATCGCGCTCGTGCTGCTCGACCCGACCTCCGGGCTCGTGCTCGCGGTGTCGCTCGTGCCGCTGTGGTTCCTGATCCGCTGGTTCCAGACGAACTCGCAGACCCTGTTCCGGGCCACCCGTGTGACCTCGGCGCGCGTCATCGTGCACTTCGTCGAGACCATGACCGGCATCCGGGCGGTGCAGGCGTTCCGGAAGGAGTCCCGCAACCGCGACGAGTACGGCGGCTACGTCGAGGACTACCGGGTGGCGAACACGAAGGTCTTCAACCTGTTCGGCACGTTCGACCCCGTGCTCGTCCTCATCGGCAACGCCACGCTCGCGGCCGTCGTCATCGTCGGCGGCTTCCGGATCGTGGGGGGCTCGCTCGAGGTCGGCGCGCTGCTCGCGGTCGCGCTGTACGCCAAGCGGTTCTTCGACCCGGCCCAGGAACTCGCGATGTTCTACAACGGGTACCAGTCGGCCTCGGCGGCGATGGAGAAGATCTCCGGCGTCCTCGAGGAACGCCCGTCGGTGCCCGACCCCGCGAAGCCCGTGCGGCTGCCGGACGCCACCGGCGCGATGGACTTCGACGACGTCGAGTTCGCGTACAACGCGGAGAAGGTCGTGCTCCCCGAGTTCGACCTGCACATCCCGGCGGGGCAGACCATCGCGCTCGTCGGGTCGACCGGTGCCGGGAAGTCGACGCTCGCGAAGCTCATGGCGCGGTTCTACGACCCGTCGAAGGGTTCCGTGCGGCTCGACGGCGTGGACCTGCGGGACATCGACCCGAAGGACATGCGCCGCGCGATCGTCATGGTCACGCAGGAGGCGTACCTGTTCTCCGGCTCCGTCGCGGACAACATCGCGCTCGGCAAGCCCGGGGCGACGCGGGACGAGATCGTGCGCGCGGCGAAGGCGGTCGGGGCGGACGCGTTCATCGAGGCCCTGCCCGACGGGTACGACACCGACGTGAACAAGCGCGGTGGCCGGGTGTCGGCCGGGCAGCGGCAGCTCCTGTCGTTCGCCCGGGCGTTCATCGCCGACCCGAAGGTGCTCATCCTCGACGAGGCCACGGCGTCGCTGGACATCCCGTCCGAGCGGCTCGTGCAGGAGGGCCTCGAGACCCTGCTCGCGGACCGCACCGCCGTGATCATCGCGCACCGCCTGTCGACCGTCGCGATCGCCCACCGGGTGCTCGTGATGGAGTACGGGCGGATCGTCGAGGACGGCACGCCGGACGACCTGATCGCGGGGACCGGGCGGTTCGCCCAGCTGCACGCCGCCTGGCGGGACTCGCTCGTCTGACGGACCGGGCTGCACGTGGTTTGCTGACTCCATGAGCAACGACAGCGTGCAGCCCGGCGGCGTCGCCCTGCGCGACCCCTTCTACGGGGCACCCTTCGCCGAGGCGGTCCGACGGTTCTGGCGGAAGTACACCGTGTTCACCGGACGGGCCTCCCGCTCCGAGGCCTGGTGGTGGTGGCTGACGTCGTTCGTGATCGGGCTCGTGCTCCAGCTCGTCCCGCAGGTGTTCACGCCCGGGACCCCGGTGCTCGAGAACCCGGTCGGCTCGTACCTGTTCGTGCTCTGGGGCCTGGCCACACTGATCGGGTCGCTCGCCCTCGGTGCCCGTCGGCTGCACGACGCGAACCTGTCCGGCTTCTGGCAGTTCCTGCACGTGGTCGTCGGCATCGGCTCGCTCGTGCTGCTGGTGATGTTCCTGCTGCCGCCGAACCCGAAGGGCTCGCGCTTCGACTGAGCGCTCAGAACGGGTCGTCGGCGTCCGTGGCGGGTGACCAGCGCGCACGACGCACGTCGATCCTCCAGGCCGACGAGCCCGACGCAGCCGACGACCGCTCAACGAGCGGCGTGCCCTCGGCACGGTAGTGCTCGAGGGCCCGCGCCTCGTGCCGGACGGGCGGCAGTCCGCCGGCGCGCACCACGCGCCACCACGGCAGATCGGCACCCTCGCGGGCCATCACCGTGCCGACGGCGCGAGCGGCCCGCGACCCGAGGACGGCGGCGACGTCGCCGTACGTCATGACGTGCCCAGCCGGGATCAGCCGGACCACCTCGGCGACCGCGGCCCCGAAGTCCGGCTCGGCCCCGGAGTCCGGCTCGGGTCCGGACTCGGCTCCGTCCACGCCCGGTCAGAGCGCGAGGACGGCGTAGTGGTCGCCGTACTGCGTCTCACGCACGACCTCGAACCCGAGGGCGCGGAAGAACGCCTCGGGGCCGCCGTGGCCGCCCGGCTCGTACACGACCGTGAGCCGCTCGAACCCGCGGCTCCGGGCCTCGTCCGCGAGACCGTGCACCGCGAAGCGGCCGACACCGCGGCCCTGCGCGTCGGCGGCGACGTTGACGCGCCAGATCGCGCTGCGGAGCTCTTCCTCGTTGTTGTCCTCGTCGAAGGTGCCGATGATCATCCCGACCACGCGGTCCCCGTCGAGCACCACGCGGGTCCACGCCGAGCTCGGCTTCACGTCGGACTCGGCGACGCCGTACGTCGTCGGCTGGACGAACTGCTCCTGCCCGGGCTTGAGCGTCAGCGAGTTGGCCGCGGCGGCGGTCGACGCGGAGAGGGCTTCGAGGCGGAGGTCCGTCATGCCGCTCAGGGTAGCGGTGCACCCCGTCCGGGTGCCAGGACGACGTGCGAAGCGTTGCAGCACCGTTGCGTGCGCACGGGCGGCGGTAGGGTCGCGGCATGGCGGAGCATCGGCGCGGGGCGAACCTGCCGTCGATCGGCGGCTTCAACCGCACCGTCGTGCTCGATGCCGTCCGCCGCTCGCCCGACGGGCTGAGCCGTGTGGAGCTCGCCGCGAGCACGGGCCTGAGCGCCCAGACGGTGTCGAACGTCACGCGCTTCCTGATCGAGGCCGGCATGATCGTCGAGTCCGGCACCGTGGTCGCCGGCCGTGGGAAGCCCCGGACGATCCTGCGGCTCGAGGCGACGAGCCGGTACGCGGTCGGTGTGCACGTCGACCCCGCGGTCGTGACGTACGTGCTCCTCGACCTCGCCGGCAGCGTGGTCGCCGAGACCACCACGTCGACGCCCTCCGCGGACGACCCCGCCGAGGTCGTCCGGACCATCGCGACCGCCGTCGACGGCCTCGTCGCGGACGCCGGTGTCGCGGCGGAGAGCGTGCTCGGCGTCGGCATCGCGAGCCCCGGGCCGATCGACGTCGACGCCGGCGTCGTGCTCGACCCGCCGTTCCTGCCCCGCTGGCGGGACGTGCCGCTGCGCGACGCGCTCGCCGAGGCGACCGGCTTCCCGGTGCTGCTCGAGAAGGACGTCACCGCGGCGGTCGTCGGCGAGATGTTCCTGGCGGGGGAGTCCTCGGCGCGGAACTTCGCCTTCGTCTACTTCGGGACGGGCTTCGGCGTCGGGCTCGTCGTCGACCACGAACCCGTCCGCGGTACCGGCTCGAACGCGGGCGACGCCGGGCACATCATGGTCGACCAGGGGGCGCTCGCGGGGACCCCCGACGGCTCCGGTCCGCGGGGTGAGGTCGGGGCCGCGGTCGCCCCGGCACGGCTGGTCGAGGTCGCGCGGGACCGCGGGCTCCGGCTGCCCGGCGCTGCTCGGGCGGACGACGTCACCGCCGTGCAGCGGGCCTGGGACTCCCTCGGCGAGGCGATCGCGTCCGGCGACGAGGTCGCCTCGGGACTCGCGGCCGACGCCGGGACCGTCATGGGCCGGGCCGTCGTGGTCATCGTCAACCTGCTCGACGTCGACCGCGTGGTCTTCGGCGGACCGTTCTGGTCCCGCATCGCCCCGGTCGCCCTCCCGGCGGCGCGGGCCGCGATCACGGGGTCGCCGCTGCTCGTCCCGAAGCACCCGATCGCGGTCGTGGACAGCGGGCGGGGTGCGGACGTGGCGGCCGTCGGCGCCGCGTGCCTCGTGCTCGACGCGGCGCTGTCACCGCGCGCGAGCGCGCTGCTCATCCGCCGCTGACCCGTCGACGCGGGTCGACAGGAGCGGCTGGCCGACGACCCGCCGGTGACCGCGTGCCGGACGGGAGGCCCTGGGCGTGCCCGCCCCGCGCCTCCCGTCCGGTCGTCCGTCGACCGGGAGGCGCGGTGACGGTCCGCCCCGCGCCTCCCGTCCGACGACGTCCCGTCAGGCCGCGCCGAGCACCCTCCGCCACGCCGCCGTCAGCGTGTCGTACTCCTCGTCCGTCAGGAGGTCGCGGACGCCGGTGGCGAGGACCGCCGAGCGGACCGCTTCCTCGGCCCCGGCGCGGTCGCGGAGGTGTGCACCGCCGTGCTTGACGGCCTTGCCGGCCTCCTGCGCCGCCTCGATCTCGTCGACGCGACCGGCCTCGCCGGCGGCGTCGAGTGCGTGCTTCCACGCGGCCAGCAGGTCGGCGTTCGTCACCATCCGGCCGTCGGCGCCGCCCTGGATCGCGAGCGAGGCGCTCGCCTCCGGCACCACGATCTGCTCGTCGGCCTTCCAGACGACGTCGAGCGCCTCGGCCTCCTCGGCGGTGATCTGCCCGGCACGCTCGATCATCGACTGCAGTGCGGTGTTGCTGGTGTCGTCCGTCACGGTTCCCTCTCCGACCGAACGCGCTCGCGTGGTCGCTCCCATCCTCCTGACGCCTGCTGGGAGGACGCGGCACCGGTCGTTCACCCGGCAGCCACCGGCCGGACGCCGGGATGCTGAACAGTCGTGCAGGTCCCCCTGACCTCCCCGAGAAGGACCCTGCATGCACACCCCCGCCCTGCGGCTCGGTGCCGGCCTCGCGACGGGCATCGCCCTCGCCGCCGGCGTGCTGACCGCGACCCCCGCCGTCGCCGCGGTCGGTGACGACGACCCGACCGTCGGCGCCCGCGTCACCACCGGCCCCGCCGCCGGGCTCGCGATCAACGAGGTGGAGTCGAACGCCGACGACACCGACTGGGTCGAGCTGGTGAACACCTCGTCCGCCGCGATCGACCTGAGCGGCTGGCGCTTCCTCGACTCCGACTCGTCGCACACGGCGTACACGCTGCCGCAGGGCTCGACGATCGCCGCCGGCGGGTACCTCGTCGTCGACCAGGAGACCACCACCCGGTCGGGCTTCGACTTCGGGCTCGGCGGTGCCGACTCGGTGCGGCTGTACGACGCCTCCGGCACGCTGACGCTGCGGTACGCGTGGACGACGCACGCCGCCGTGACGTACGGCAGCTGCCCGGACGGCTCCGGCACGCTCGTGGACACGACCGCGTCGACGAAGGGCGGACCGAACGACTGCTCGTCGCCCGTCCGCATCAACGAGGTCGAGTCGCAGGGCGGCATCCCGGGTGACTGGGTGGAGCTGACGAACGTCGGGACGACCACGGTCGACCTCGGCGGGTACGTGCTGCGGGACAGCGAGGACGACCACGCCTGGACGGTCCCCGCCGGCACCACCGTCGCGCCGGGCGGGTTCACCGTGCTCGACGAGGCGCAGGCCGGTGCGGACGCCGATACCGCTCCTGGGGCCGGGACCGGGACCGGGGCCGGGGCCGGGTTCGGCTTCGGGCTCGGGAAGGCCGACGGTGTGCGGCTCTCGGATGCCCGCGGCGTCCTGGTCGACGGGTACTCGTGGACCGCGCACGCCGCGACCACGTACGGCCGGAACCCCGACGGCACCGGCGCGTTCGCCGAGACGGCCGAGCCGACGAAGGGCTCGACGAACCGCTTCGCCGGCGTCGTCACCGCCGAGGCGTGGCCCGGCGGCCCGGACGAGACCGTCCTGGACGCCGAGGACACCTTCACCGGTGACCTGAGCGGCCTCGACTGGACGTCCTCCGCCTCCTCGCAGGACGGGCAGCTCTGGGCCGTGCAGAACGGGGACGGGCTGCTGTACCACCTCGTCCCGGACGGCCGGGGTGGCTGGGCTCCGACGAACACCGCGGGCGTCGACCTGCGGTACGCCGACGGCACCGGGACGCCCGACGCCGAGGGCGTCACCGTCACGGCCGACGACCCCGGCGCGGTGTACGTGTCGACCGAGCGCGACAACGACGTGTCGAAGGTGAGCCGCCCCGCCGTGCTGCGCTTCGCGACCACGGACGGCTCCGAGTCGGTCCTGCGCGCCACGGACGAGTGGGACCTCGCCGCGGACTTCCCGGGCCTGGGCGCGAACGCCGGGCTCGAGGGCGTGACCTGGGTACCCGACGCGTGGCTGACGTCCCGCGGGTTCGTCGACCAGCACACCGGTGCGACCTACGCGCCCGCCGCGTACCCGGGGCACGGCGAGGGGCTCTTCCTCGTCGGCGTCGAGGGCACGGCGAGCGCGTACGCCTACGCGCTGATGGACGACGGCTCGTCCCAGCGCGTGGCCACGATCGCGACGCCGTTCTCACTCGTCGCCGAGGTGCAGTTCGACCCGACGCTCGACGCGCTCTGGGTCGTGTGCGACGAGGCGTGCTCCGGCCGCACCGCGCTGTTCGACGTGCAGGACGGCGCCTTCACGCTCGCGTCGCTGTACGAGGCGCCGGCGAACGCCGACCGGGCGCTCGCCAACGAGGGCTTCGCGATCTCGGGACGCTGCGTGGACGGTGCTCGGGCGACGTTCTACGCGGACGACAACGACACGAACGGGGCTTCGCTGCGCACCGGGACGTACCCGTGCGACGCGGTGGAGGAGCCGGGTGACGGCGACGGCGACGGCGGGGCGCCTGCGCCGGGTGACGGGGACACGCCTGCTCCGGGTGACGGGGAGACGCCTGCGCCCGGTGGCGGGGAGACGCCCCCGCCGGGTGACGGCGGCGGCAGCACCCCGGCTCCGGGCACGGGTGGCAGCAGCCCGGCCCCGGTCCCGACGACTCCTGGCCCGACGACTCCTGGCCCGACGACTCCTGGCCCGACGGCTCCGGGGCCGGCGGCGCCCGCGGCTCCGGTCGCGCCGGACGTCTCGGCGCTCGTCGACGGGAACCGTGGCTCGGTCTCCGCGCCGTCGAACGTCCGTGCGGGCAGCTCGCTGACGATCGACGTCGGAACGCGGTACGCCGGGCAGCGCGTCGCGGTCTGGCTGGTCTCCGAGCCACGACTCCTCGGGGCGCCGGTCGTCGCCGCGGACGGCACGGTGACGGTGGCCGTCCCCGCCGACGTCCCGGCAGGGCAGCACCGCATCGCGGTGGCCGCGTTCGACGGCACGGTGCTCGGGTGGACCGGGATCACGATCGACCCCGCGACGGGGTCGCTCGCGTTCACCGGTGCCGAGCTGGGCGGTGTTATCGCCGCGGCGCTCCTGCTCCTGGCAGCCGGTGCGGGTGTCCTCGTGGCACGCCGTCGTCGGACGGTCGGCTCGCCGGCCTGACGCTGCACGACCCGACCGACGCTCCCGTCGTCCCACCGGACAGCGGGGGCGTCGGTGTCCCGCGCGGGGGCGTCGGTGCCTCCGCGATGGCGTCCCAGCGCCGCGATGGCGTCGGTGCCTCCGCGGTAGCGTCGGGGGATGCGCTCCGAGGTCCTCCGCTACACCGCCTTCGCCGCCGAGCCCGGGGGCGGCAACCCCGCGGGGATCGTGCTCGACGCCGAGGGGATGACCGACGACGAGATGCTCGCGGTCGCGCAGGAGGTGGCGTACCCGGAGACCGCCTTCGTGGTCGCGCGGACGCCGGACGGCGCCCGGGTGCGCTACTTCTCGCCGGCCGCCGAGGTCCCCTTCTGCGGACACGCCACCGTCGCCACCGCCGTCGTGCTCGCCGAGCGCGAGGGGACCGGGGCCCGGGTGTTCTCGACGGCCGCGGGGGACATCGCGGTCGACGCCACGACCGCACCCGACGGCAGTGTCCAGGTCGCGATGACGAGCGTCGAGCCGTCGACCCGTCCGATCGATCCCGCACGGTGGGAGCGGCTCGCCGCCGTGCTCGGGCTCGTCGACGGTGACGTCGCCGAGGGGTTCCCCGTGCTCGAGTCCTCCGCCGGCAACCGGCACCCCGTGGTCGTGCTCGCCGACGTGGAGCTCTTCCACCAGTTCCGCTTCGACCCCGCCGCGCTCGCCGCACTCAAGCGGGAGTACGGGTGGGAGGGCACCGTCACCGTCCTGCACCGGACGGGTCCGCTCGAGTTCGAGGCGCGCAACCTCTTCCCCGCCGGCCGGATCACCGAGGACCCGGCGACGGGCTCGGCGGCGGCCTCGACCGGTGCGTACTTGCGCGCGGTCGGCGCGGTGTCGCCCGGGGCACGCGTGGTGATCCGGCAGGGTCGACACGTCGGGCGTCCGAGCGTGCTGCTCGTCGACGTGCCCGAGTCCGGCGGCATCACGGTGACCGGCGGCGCCACCCCCATCGCCTGACCCGGCGGCACCGCCTGCGCGCGACGCCGGGCGCCCGTTCCTCCCCCTGACGCCCGCGATGCTCGGGCGCCCGTTCCTTCCCCTGACGCCCGCGATGCCTGACGCTTCCGGGCGTACCTGGTCGTTCCGGCAGACCAGGTACGCCCGTTCCGACCAGGTACGCCCGCTCCGACCGGGCACGCGCGACAGCTTCGAGCCCGCGCGGACGCCGCGGGCCCCGGCGCGCACGGGACCACCCCGCGCCCGCGGGGCCGTTGCCGACCCGTGACGGAAAGTGCTTGACACGAATAAGTCCATCCGTTGTACTAATCCTGCGCGCGGGTGACGGAGCCCGCGGACATCCCGTGCAAAGGAGCACCGATGAAACGCCGCACCCGAATCATCGCCGGACTCGCAGCCGTGGCAGTCGCCGCGGTCGGGCTGGCGGGTTGTTCCAGCTCGGGCTCTGCCTCGAGCGACACGATCAAGATCGCCTACCAGAAGTTCGGTGCCTTCCAGCAGCTCGACGCCCAGATGAAGGTCGTCAAGCAGGAGTACGAGAAGGCCAACCCCGGCAAGAAGGTCGAGCTCGTCCCGATCCAGGCGCAGGAGGACGACTACGCCACGAAGCTCGCCCTCATGAACCGCGCCCCCGCGACCGCTCCGGACGTCATCTACGAGGACACCTTCCGCATCAAGGCGGACGCCGACGCCGGGTACCTGCTGCCGATCGACCAGTACACGGAGAAGTGGGACGAGTGGGACCAGTTCTACGACAACGCCAAGCAGGCCGGCGAGGGCGAGGACGGCAAGATCTACGGCGTCCCGATGGGCACCGACACCCGCGCGCTCTGGTACAACAAGGACATCTTCGAGAAGGTCGGCCTGCCGGTCCCGTGGGAGCCGAAGACCTGGGACGACGTGCTCGCCGCGGCGAAGACCATCAAGGAGCAGGACCCGGACGTCATCCCGTTCAACATCTACTCCGGCAAGGCACAGGGCGAAGCCTCGACCATGCAGGGCTTCGAGATGCTGCTCTACGGCGCGGACGGTGACGGCAACACGCTCTACCAGGACGGCAAGTGGGTCGTCGGGTCGAAGCAGTTCGAGGACTCGCTGCAGTTCATCGAGGACGTCTACCAGGGCGACCTCGGCCCCACCCCGCAGCAGGCGCTCGACACGAACATCGGCACCACGATCACGCAGACGTGGCTGCCCGAGGGCAAGCTCGCCATCGACCTCGACGGCTCGTGGCAGTCGGGCACGTGGCTCGAGACGGGCACCGCTCCGTGGAAGGAGTGGAACGACGTGATGGGGCAGGCGCCCTTCCCGACCCAGAACGGCCAGGAGCCCGGGTACAACTCGATGTCCGGCGGGTGGACGCTCTCGGTCGGTGCGAAGTCGAAGGACCCGCAGGCCGCGTTCGACTTCATCACGATGTTCCTCGACAAGGACGGCTCCATCAAGTACGACGCCGAGAACAGCCAGATCGCCGTCCGCAAGGACGTCGCCGAGGACCCCGAGTACACCGGCGCCAACCCCACGTTCGAGTTCTTCTCCGGCTTGGTGGAGCACACCAACTTCCGCCCGGCGACGAGCGAGTACGCGCAGGTGTCGAACGCCATCCAGGTCGCGATGGAGTCCGTCATGACCGGCCAGCAGTCGCCGTCCGAGGCCGCAGCCGTCTACGACAAGGCCGTCGAGGGCGTCGTCGGCAAGGACGGCACCGTCGCTGCCGGTCAGTGACGTGACCGTCTGACGGACGGGAGGCGCGGATCACCCCGTGCACCGCGCCTCCCGTCCGACTCACCCCACCTTCGGAACCCCTCCGCACCCGGAAGGCATCCACGTGTCCAGCACCCCTCTCGCGCCGACGCTGTCGGCGCCCGGCGCGCCGAAGCGCACCGAACCACCCGTGCCGCGCAAGCGGCGGCCCCTCCGGAACGCGACGCGGGTCGTCCCGCTCCTGCCCGCCGTGGTCCTCCTCGTCATCTTCCTGCTCGGGCCGGTCATCTCGTCGTTCTACGGGTCGTTCACCAACGCGGCCCTGACCGGCGTCGACGCCGCGAACCAGCAGTTCGTCGGGTTCCAGAACTACGTCGAGCTGTTCCAGGACCCGGACTTCCCGAAGTCCGTCGTCCTGACGATCGTGTTCCTGCTCGCGTCCGCCGTCGTCGGGCAGAACGTGCTCGGTCTCGGTCTCGCGCTCCTCATGCGCAGCGCGAACAAGGTCGTCCGCGCGGTCGTCGGCACGTTCGTCGTCGCGGCGTGGGTCCTGCCGGAGATCGTCGCCTCGTTCGCCGCGTACGCCTTCTTCCACGACGAGGGCACGCTCAACTCGTTCCTCGCCTCCATCGGGATCAGCGGGCCGAACTGGCTCTACACGTACCCGATGATCGCGGTCGTCCTGGCGAACGTCTGGCGCGGTACCGCGTTCTCGATGCTCGTCTACTCGGCGGCCGTGCAGGAGGTCCCCGAGGAGATCACCGAGTCCGCCGAGGTCGACGGCGCCACCGGCTGGCAGCGCCTCGTCTACATCACGCTGCCGGTGATCCGTCGGTCCATCTCGACGAACCTCATGCTCACGACACTGCAGACGCTGTCGGTCTTCACCCTCATCTTCGTGATGACGGGCGGCGGACCCGGCACCAACTCGTCGACCCTGCCGATCCTGGCGTACCAGGAGGCGTTCCAGTTCTCGCAGCTCGGCTTCGGGACCGCGATCGCGACCATCCTGCTCGTGGTGGGGGCGGTCTTCTCGATCATCTACATCAAGGCACTGAAGCCGGAGGTGGACTGACCATGGCCCTCACCGCTGACCGTCCCGTGTCCAACGTCACCCGGTCCGTCACCGCGCCGGGCGCCCTGCACATGACCTCTCCGCGGGGGCGCACCCTCCGCTGGGTGTCGAACATCGTCCTGCTCGTCATCGCCGTGTGCTTCGCGGTGCCGCTGCTCTGGCTCGTGCTCGCCTCCGTCGACGCCCAGGCCTCGCTGTCCGTGAAGATCCCGTCGCAGTTCACGCTCGACAACTTCACCCAGGTGCTCACCCCGGAGCTGTCGTTCATCCCGCTCGCGAACAGCCTGCTGCTCTCCGGCGGCACCGCGGTGGTGACGGTCGTCGCGGCGCTCCTCGCCGCGTACCCGCTGTCCCGGTACAAGATGCGGGTCAACAAGCCGTTCCTGTACAGCATCCTGTTCGGCACCGGCCTGCCCATCACCGCGATGATGGTGCCCGTCTACGCGCTGTTCGTGTCGCTCAACCTCATCGACAACATCTACGGCTGCATCTTCTTCCTCGCCGCCACGAGCCTGCCGATGGCGATCTGGATGGCGAAGAACTTCATGGACTCGGTGCCGATCTCGCTGGAGGAAGCGGCGTGGACGGACGGCGCCTCGATGTTCACCACGCTGACGCGCATCGTCGTGCCGCTCATGCGTCCGGGGATCGCCGTCGTGTTCATCTTCGTGTTCATCCAGGCGTGGGGGAACTTCTTCGTCCCCTTCGTCCTGCTGCTCTCGCCCGACAAGGTGCCCGCCGCGGTGAGCATCTTCAACTTCTTCGGGCAGAACGGGGCCGTCGCCTACGGGCAGCTCGCCGCGTTCTCGATCGTGTACTCCGTGCCGGTCATCGCCCTCTACGTGCTCGTGTCCCGCGGCCTCGGTGGGGGCAACGCCCTCGCCGGCGGCATCAAGGGCTGACCGCGCCCCACGCTCGCCGGGCACCACGCCCGACCGTCCCTGCTGGAAAGGAACCACCTCCATGCACCACGACGAACCCCTCGTCGAAGCTCGGATCGCCCGTCTCGTCCGGGACCGCATCGACCCCGCCGTGCACCGTCGCTCGGCGCCGGTCACCGTCGACGCCTGGCAGGTGCCGGACGAACCGGTGCCGTTCGCCGAGGCCGTCGCAGCCGAGTACACGCCGTTCCGCGTCGGTGACGCCTGGGGAGCGCGGCCGTGGGGGACCACCTGGTTCCGCGTCCGCGGCACCGTGCCGGAGGACTTCGGCGTCGACCCCGGCACCACCGTCGAGCTCCGGGTGGACCTCGGCTTCTCGAAGCGGCAGCCCGGGTTCCAGGCCGAGGGGCTCGCCTGGCGCGCCGACGGCTCCACGATCAAGGGCATCGAACCGCGGAACGACACCGTGCCCGTCGAGGTCGGCCCCGGCGGCACGTTCGAGGTCTACGTCGAGGCCGCCGCGAACCCGGACATCGGCGGCGACGACTTCCAGGGGGCGACCCCGCTCGGTTCGAAGACCACCGCCGGCACCGAGCCGATCTACCGCCTGCGCGCGCTGGAGCTCGTCGAGCGGGACGACACCGTGTGGGAGCTGCAGCAGGACGTCTGGGTGCTCCGCGGACTCATGGCCGAGCTGCCGACCGACGGCACCCGGGGCGCGGACATCCTGCGCGGGCTCGAACGTGCGGCGGACGCCCTCGACCCCGACGACGTCGCCGGCAGCGCTGCCGCGACCCGCGAGGTGCTCGCGCCGCTGCTCGCCGTGGGGGCGGCCGGGTCCGCCGGGCGCGCCGTCGCCGTCGGGCACGCCCACATCGACTCCGCCTGGCTCTGGCCCGTCCGCGAGACGATCCGCAAGTGCGCGCGCACGTTCTCGAACGTGCTCGACCTGATGGACCAGGACCCCGACTTCACCTTCGCCTGCTCGTCGGCGCAGCAGTACGCCTGGGTCCGTGACGGCTACCCGTCGATCTGGGCGCGCATCAAGCAGCGCGTCGCCGAGGGGCGGTGGATCCCGGTCGGGGGCATGTGGGTCGAGTCGGACACGAACCTGCCCGGCGGTGAGGCCCTGGCCCGCCAGTTCGTCGCGGGCAAGCGGCTCTTCCTCGAGGAGTTCGGCATCGACACCCCCGAGGCCTGGCTGCCCGACTCGTTCGGCTACACCGGAGCCCTGCCGCAGATCGTCCGCGCCGCCGGGTCGAAGTGGTTCGTCACGCAGAAGCCCTCGTGGAACGAGACGAACGTCATCCCGCACACGTCCTTCCACTGGGAGGGCATCGACGGCTCGCGCGTCCTGACGCACCTGCCCCCGGCGGACACCTACAACTCGGACGTCTCGGCGGCCGACCTGCACCGCGGCGAGCGCGGGAACAAGGAGCGCGGCGTCGCGAACACGTCGATGCTGCTCTACGGGTTCGGCGACGGCGGTGGCGGACCCACCCGCGAGATGGTCGCGGCAGCACGGCGCCAGCACGACCTCGACGGCTCGCCGCGGGTCGACCTCGGCACCCCCGCCCAGGTCTTCGAGGAGCTCGAGCGCGTCCTGCCGGAGCCCGCCGTGTGGTCGGGGGAGATGTACCTCGAGTTCCACCGCGGCACCTACACGTCGCAGATCCGCACGAAGCAGGGCAACCGGCGCTCCGAGCACCTGCTCCGCGAGGCCGAGCTCTGGGCGGCCACCGCGGCCGTGCGACTCGGTGCCGAGTACCCGTACGACGAGCTCGAGTCCGTCTGGCACACCGTGCTCCTGCAGCAGTTCCACGACATCCTGCCGGGGTCGTCGATCGCCTGGGTGTACGAGAACGCCGAGGCCGAGTACGCGCGGGTGGCGGAGGTGCTCGAGGACCTCATCGGTGCCTCGACGACCGCGCTCGCGAGCGGTGGTGCGCCGGCGCTCGCCGGGGTCGGGGCGTCGGCGACCGCCTTCGCCGGGGACGGTGGGGCGCCGCTCGACGCTCCGCGTGGTCCGGGTGCCGCCGGGACCGGGGGCAGCGCCGAGGGCGGGACGGTCGTGCGCTTCAACGCCTCGCCGGTCGCAGCGGGCGGGGTGACCGCCCTGGGGGGTTCCGCCGCGTCGGCGACGGAGGCCGTGCCTCCCGTCCGGAGCGGTGACCGCTTCGTCCTCGACACCGGTGTCGTCACCGCGACCGTCGACGCGGAGGGCCACGTCGTGTCGTTCGTCGACCACGCGACCGGACGCGACGCGATCGCGCCCGGCGCTGCAGCCGCGCAGTACACGGTGTTCCGCGACACCCCGAACCAGTGGGAGGCGTGGGACATCGACCGCGCCTACCAGCGCAGCGGGACCGTGCTGGCGGCGGCCTCCGTCGAGGTGGTCGGCGATGCGCTCGTCGTGACGCGCCCCTTCGGCTCGTCGTCGGTGACCACCCGGTACTCGGCCGTCGCCGGGCAGCCGGAGCTGCACGTCGAGACCGAGGTCGAGTGGCACGAGCAGCAGAAGCTCCTCAAGCTCGCGTTCCCGCTCGACGTCCGGGCGTCCGTCGCGTCGAGCGAGATCCAGTTCGGGCACATCGACCGGCCGACGCACCAGAACACCTCGTGGGACATGGCGCGCTTCGAGACCGCCGCGCACCGATGGGTGCACGTCGCAGAGCCCGGCTTCGGGGTCGCGGTGGCGAACGACTCCACGTACGGGCACGACATCACCCGCTCGACCCGGGCCGACGGCGGGACGACGACGCTGGTGCGGGAGTCCCTGCTGCGCGCGCCGACGTTCCCGGACCCGCACGCCGACCAGGGGCACCACGTCTTCCGGACGGTGCTGCGAGTCGGGGAGTCCGTGCTCGACGCGGCGGACTCCGGGTACCGGCTCAACCTGCCGGTGCGGTCCGTGCCGGGGTCGGGGTCGGCCGACGTGTCGCCGCTGGTCGTCGTGTCCTCGCCCCAGGTGCTCGTCGAGGCCGTGAAGCTCGCCGAGGACCGCTCCGGCGACGTCGTCGTGCGGCTCTACGAGGCCTCGGGCGGTCGGGCGTCGGACGTCGGGGTGTCGTTCGGGTTCGACGTCGCTTCGGTGGAGGCCGTGGACCTGCTCGAGCGGCCGCTCGGCTCGGGGACGTGGGCGGCCGGGGAACCCGTCGTGCTCACCCTGCGCCCGTTCGAGATCGTCACGCTGCGGGTGCGGCGGGCCTGAGGCCACGCCGACCCCGTGGCAGCGGGGCGGCGGCGCTGGGCCCGAGGCAGCGGGGCGGCGGCGTCGGGCCCGAGGCAGCGGGGCCGGATCCCGAGGCAGCGGGTCCGGCGGAGAGACAGCGGCGCCGGGGGAGCACGGGTGCGTTCCCCCGGCGCCGCGTCGCGCGCGCCGGGCTGTGCTGTGCCGCGCTGGCCCGGGGCGCTACGCCCCGCTCCGCCCCCGCCCTCGCTCCGCCCCCGCCCCCGCCCCGCCCCCGCCCCGCGGAATCGGGCATACCTGGTCGATCCGGGCGTACCTGGTCTTCCGTTCCGACCAGGTACGCCCGGAAACACTGGGTACCGCACCTGTTCTGGGAAGGAACGAGCGTCCTGCACAGGGCGACCGGACTGGAGGCTCGTCCACAGTTGCCGCGATCGGCACCCGTCGGCGCGTGGAGACCGGGCACGATCGCGGCATGGAACGTCCACTCCCCATCCTCCGTGCGGGACCGGCACGCGAGATCGCGTGTGACCCGACGACCCTGCGCCGCCGCGCACGATCGAGCGGCGCTGACCGGTTGATCCGCGTCGGCCCGAACGCCTTCGTCGAGGGCGCCCGCTGGGACGCTGCGGGGCCTCGGCAGCGCTACGTGACCCGTGTCCACGCACGGCTCGGGCGGATCGGTACCGCGGCGGTCGCCTCGCACGTGTCGGCGGCTGCGGTCCTCGGGCTCCCGGCCCTGGGCGGCTGGCAGGTCCCCGTGCACGCGACCGTGCCCGAGACGATGTACCGCGGGCGGACGCGGGACCTCGTCCTGCACACGCGTCCCGTTCGTGGCGACGAGCGACTGGCGGCAGACGGGATCCGGGTGACGACCGTGCCCCGCACCGTCGTCGACATCGCGATGCAGGACGACCTGCGCACCGCGGTGGTCGTGGCGGACGCTGCGGTGCGAGCCGGGACCGGAGCGGCGGAGCTCCTGGCGGCCGTCGACCCCCGAGCACGCGGGCACCGTCGAGCGGAGCACGTGCTCGGCCTCGCAGACGGGCGCGCCGGATCGGTCGCCGAGTCCTTCGCGCGGGTGGTGTTCCTCGAGCTCGGGCTGCCAGGGCCGGTCCTGCAGCAGGAGTTCGTGGCCGGCGGGAGACGGTTCACGGTGGACTTCTGGTTCCCGGACCAGGGTGTGGTCGTCGAGATCGACGGTCGAGCGAAGTACACGCAGGAGCGGTACCTTGCGGGTCGGAGCCCCACCGAGGTGTTCCTCGACGAGAAGCGGCGGCACGAGCAGTTGCTGACCGTGCCCGGCGTGCGGACGATCGTCCGGCTCGAGTGGCGCGACCTGTTCGACCCCGACGGGCTGGTCCGACGCTTCCGAGCCGCGGGACTGCCGTGCCCGGTCCGACCGTCGAGGAGCGCACGGCCCGGGGCGGCCTGACCCGGCAGGCACGCGCATCGAGGAGCGCACGGCCCGGAGCGGCTTGATCTGCAGGCACGCGCGCAGCGGCCCGAGCGCGCCGCAGCCCGACGACGACGTGGCCGGGAGCCGACCCAGGGGCCCGCGGTTAGCGTCGCGCCCATGGCTGTCACCGAGATCTGGCTCGTCCGGCACGGGGAGTCGACCGCGAACGTCGCCGCCGCCAGAGCCGAAGCCGAGGGCGCGGACGTCATCGAGGTCGACCACCGCGACGCCGACGTCCCGCTCAGTCCGTTGGGGGAGGAACAGTCCCGAGCGCTCGGGCAGGAGCTCGCCGACCGCGGCGTCGACGACGTCCCGGTCGCCCTCTGGGTCTCGCCGTACCGCCGGGCGCAGCAGACGATCGGCATCGCGCTCGATGCCGGCGGGCTGACCGAACCGCCGAAGCGCGTCGACGAGCGGCTGCGCGACCGGGAGCTCGGCGTCCTCGACCTGCTCACCCGTGACGGCGTGCGGAACCGGTACCCGGACGAGGAACGCCGACGACAGTGGCTCGGCAAGTACTACCACCGTCCCGCCGGCGGGGAGTCCTGGGCGGACGTGATGCTCCGCCTCCGCACCGTGCTGACGGACGTCGACCGGCTCGAGGGCACCGAACGACTGCTCGTCGCCGCGCACGACGCCGTGGTGATGCTCGCCGTCGCGGTCTGCCTCGACCTCGACGAACACGCCCTCATGGCGTTCGCCGAGGACCACACGGTCGCGAACGCCTCCCTGACACGACTGCACCGCGACGGGCCCGGTGCCCCCTGGACGCTCGAGGAGTTCTCCGCGGTGGGGCACCTCGACGACGACGAGGTCACCGAGCACAGCGGCCGGAAGGACGACGCCCGTGTCGACTGACCAGGAGCCTGCAGCACCGCGGCACATCACGCCGAACGTCCTCCGCGAGTGGGCGCTGCCCGACGCCGGCGCCGGCAAGTACGGCCGGGGACAGGTCCTCGTCGTCGGCGGCGCCGCCCACACCCCGGGTGCCGCCATGCTGTCGGCGCTCGCCGCACTGCGGGTCGGAGCAGGCCGACTGTCCCTGGCGGTCGGGTCGAGCGTGGCGAACCAGGTCGCGGTCGCCGTGCCCGAGTCGGGCGTGGTCCCGCTCGCCGAGGACGACGGCGGACACGTCGCCGTCGGCGCGATCGACGCCGTGCTCGACACGGCCGGTGCTGCCGACGCGGTGCTGGTCGGTCCCGGGCTGGACGAGCCGGACGGTGCTCGGGACCTCGTCGCGGGCATCGCGGACGTGGTCGGTCCGGACACCTTCGTCGTGCTGGACGCCTTCGCGCTCGGCGTCGCGGCGGACGTCGAGGACCGGCTCAGGCCGTTGCGCGGTCGTCTCGTCCTCACGCCGAACAGCGGTGAGGCCGAGCGGCTGCTGGGTCGGGACTGCGGGGACGACGACGTCGCCGACGCCCGGGAGATCGCCGAGCGGTACGGCGCCGTGGTCGCGCTGTCCGACGTCATCGCGGCGCCGGACGGCCGTGCCTGGGTGAAGGGCACCGGCTCCGGAGGGCTCGGGACGAGCGGCAGCGGCGACGTGTTGTCGGGTGTGGTGGTCGGATTGCTCGCCCGCGGTGCCGAGCCGGCACAGGCCGTCGCCTGGGCGTCGTACGTGCACGCCGCCGCGGGTGACCGCCTCGCCGTGCAGGTCGGGCCACTGGGCTACCTCGCCAGCGAACTGTTGACCGAGATCCCGCGGGTCCTGGTCGAGCTCGGCGGCTGACGACGGCGCTCGTTCCTTCCCAGAACGACTGCGATACCTGGTCGGAACGGGTGTCCCTGGTGGAACCGAACGACCAGGTACGCCCGGATCTACCACGTACGCCCGATCGCACCCGGCGAAGCCACGGCCACAGCCACGGCCAGGGCCAGACCTAGCGCCACGGCCACGGCCAGGGCCAGGCCGACCGCGCTCACCCGCCTATCCGCGCAACGCCTCCACGGCCTTGTCGATCCGGCGCTGCCGCGTCTCCGGGGCCTTCGCCGCGAGCACCGGGTCCACGAGTGCCCGCTGCCGTGACGCCGACAGGGTCTCGTACGCCGCACGGACCCCGGCCGCGTCGAACGCCGCCGCCAGGTCGGAGGGCAACTCGACGGTGCGCGGCAGGGTGTCGAGCTCGAGTGTGACCTCGACGGTGTCCCCGGCGCCGATCCCCGCTGCGGTGCGGTGCGCCTCCGACAGCGGCACGAGGAACTGCCCGCCCATCACCCCGACCGTGGACCGGTAGGTGTAGCCGCCGTCGATCGTGACCACCACGGCGGGGCGCTTCCCGGAGCCGAGGGCGTCGATGACCTCCTCGGGGACGGGCAGGCCGGTGGCCGTCTTCCTCGCCTGCAGGACCGTCGTCGTGAACTGCACCCGTGCCTCCCGGCTGTCCGCGGTCGTGACCGCACCCGCGCGGCCGACGCGACCGTGCGTCGTACCGGTCGAGCGCAGGACGCGCGACCGGACGTCGAGCCCGCCGCGATCGACCCTCGCCGGGGACCGTCCCCGGCAGCGAAACCGTACAGCCGTACCCGCTGTTCCGCCACCGTTCACCGCCGCAGCACGACCCCGAAACCGGGCGCGTCCACGATCGTGCCGAACCCGGACCCCCGGACACCCGAATCCCCACAGCACCCGGAAGGCACACCCCGTGCAGCACACCCGCACCATGGCCGGCATCGCCCTGGCCGCAGCAGCAGTCGTCACCCTGGCCGGTTGCTCGGCGACGAGCAGCGCGTCGACGTCGAGCGACACCGACTGGAAGACCGCCACGAGCGCCGAGTCGGCCGGCGGAATGGACGCCCTCGTGAAGGCCGCGAAGGCCGAGGGGCAGCTCAACGTCATCGCCCTCCCGCCGACGTGGGCGAACTACGGCAAGATCATCGACGGCTTCGAGCAGAAGTACGACATCAAGATCAACTCGGCCAACCCGAACGGCTCCAGCGCCGACGAGGTCGCCGCCGTCAAGTCGCAGCAGGGCCAGTCGACGGCCCCCGACGTGCTCGACCTCGGCAACGCCGTGATGCAGCAGAACCTCGACCTGCTCACCGACTACAAGGTGGCGAACTGGTCGGACATCCCGGACACGCTCAAGGACGCGGACGGCAAGTGGACCCGCGACTACACGGGCCTCATGTCGATCGGGTACGACTCGTCGAAGATCACGGACGCCCCGAAGGACCTGGACGACCTGCTCGGCAGCGAGTACCGGGGCAAGGTCTCGATCGCGGGCGACCCGACGCAGGCGAACCAGGCGGCGTCCGCGGTGTACCTCGCCGCGCTCGAGAACGGCGGGTCGGCGGACGACATCACGAAGGGCGTCGACTACTTCGGCAAGCTGCAGCAGGCCGGCAACTTCCAGAACGTGCTGCCCACGCAGGCGACGGTCGCCTCGGGGGAGACGCCCGTCGTGATCCAGTGGTCGTACAACAACCTGGCCTGGGGCCCGGCGGCCGGGTCGAGCGGCAACCAGGACTGGAAGACGGTCGTCCCCGAGGGGCAGGCGCTCGGCTCGTACTACTCGCAGGCGATCAACAAGGACGCACCGCACCCCGCGGCGGCACGCCTGTGGCAGGAGTACATCGCGAGCCCCGACGCCCAGAACCTGTACCTGCAGGCCGGCGCCTTCCCGTCGACCCTCGCGGCGATGGAGCAGTCGGGCAAGGTCGACGAGGACGCCCTGCGGGCCGCAGGCGGGATGCCGAAGGACTACGTCGAGCTGACCGACGCGCAGGTCACGGATGCAGCGAAGGTCCTCGCCGCGAAGTGGTCCGCCACGATGGGGTCCTGAGCAGCATGACGACCGCATCGGCGCCGGGCGGCAGCGCGTTCGCCCCGGGCGCGAGCAAGGGCGCGAGCACGGGCACGGGCACGGGCACGGGCACAGGCACGGTCACGGGCACGGGCACGGGTACGGGCGCGGGCACGGCAGTCCCGGTCCCCGCCGCCACCAGCGCGGCAGCGGCCCCCGTCGCGTCGTCCGGCGCCGATGCGGATGCGGCCACCGCCGCCCGTCGCACCGGGGCCCGGGCCCGCCGCCGCCCCGGCCTCGCCTGGCTCGGCCTCACCCCGTTCGCCGCGTACGTCCTGCTCTTCCTGGCCGTCCCCGCCGTGATCGCGGTCGGCAGCGGGTTCTCCACCGGCGACGGGCGGTTCACGCTCGCGAACCTCGCAGCGCTCCGTGACCCGTCCGTCCTCCGCGCGTTCGCCGGTTCGTTCGGCCTGTCCGCGGTCTCGGCCGTGATCGGCGCCGTCGTCGGTGCCCTGGTCTGCTGGGCGCTCGCCGCGCTCCGGCCCGACGGGCTCGTCCGCTCGATGATCGACTCCGCCGCCAGCGTCCTCGCACAGTTCGGCGGCGTGATGCTCGCGTTCGCGTTCATCGCCACGATCGGCGCGCAGGGACTGGTCACCACCTGGCTGGTGTCGGCCTTCGGTCTCGACCTCAACGCGAACGGGACCCTCCTGTACACCGTCCCCGGTCTCGTGATCCCGTACGTCTACTTCCAGGTGCCGCTCATGGTCCTCACGTTCATGCCCGCCCTCGAGGGCGTCAAGCCCCAGTGGGGCGAGGCCGCCGCCACCCTCGGCGCCTCGCGTGCGACCTCATGGCGGCGCATCGCCCTGCCCGTGCTCGCGCCGGCGTTCTGGGGGTCGCTGCTCCTGCTCTTCGCGAACGCGTTCTCGTCGTTCGCCACCGCGGCGGCACTCATCTCGCAGGGCGGCATCGTGCCGCTGACGATCCGCGCGCAGCTCACCAGCGAGACGATCATCGGTCTGCAGAACGTCGCGGGTGTGCTCGCCCTCGGCATGGTCGTGGTCATGGCGGTCGTGATGGGCGCCTACTCGCTGCTCCAGCGTCGCGCTGCGCGGTGGCAGCGGTGACCGCCGTCTCGTCGGTCCGCCCCGTGGCCGCCGCATCCCGGCCTGGAGGCCCCACCCGCGTCGGCCGCTTCGGCGTCGCTCCGTCCCGGGGCGCCGCCGTCGCCGTGCTCGCCCTGGTCGGACTCGTCGTCGCCGTGCCGCTGGTCGCCCTGGTGCAGTTCACGTTCCGCCAGGGCACCGACGGGGCGCTCACGCTCGATCACTACGCCGCGATCGTCGACCCGGCGAACGCGTCCACCTACCAGCCGGTGTTCGACGGCCTCGCGTCGTCCCTGCTCATCGCGGTGATCACCGTCGCGATCGTGCTGCTCGTGCTCCTGCCCGCCCAGATCGTCACCGCGCTCCGCTACCCCCGCCTGCGCCGCGTGCTCGAGTTCGTCTGCCTGGTGCCGATCACGGTGCCCGTCGTCGTGCTCGTCGTCGGCTTCATCCCCGTGTACCAGGTCGTCGCGCAGGTGTTCGGCTCCGGCGCGTGGACCCTGGCCTTCGCGATCGGCATCGTGTCGCTGCCGTTCGCGTTCCGCCCGATCGCCGCGGCGCTGACCTCGGTCGACGTCACGGTGCTGTCCGAGGCCGCTCGCTCGCTCGGCGCCTCGTGGTGGACCGTGACGTGGCGGATCCTGCTGCCGAACCTCCGCCGCGGCATCACCGCCGCGTGCTTCCTGACCGTCACGGTCGTCCTCGGCGAGTACACCCTCGCCTCGTTCCTGTCCCGCACCACGTTCCAGACCGCGCTCGTGCTCGTGCAGCAGACCGACCCGTACGTGGCCGCGATCTTCTCGCTCGCCGCACTGCTGTTCGGTTTCGTGCTGCTCGTCGTCATCGGCCGGGTCGGCGCGGGCCGCCGGCGCACCCCGAAGGAGTCCACATGACCGTCACCGCTCCCGCCGCCCCGGCGTCGCTGTCCACCGAGGGGGCGACCGTCGAGCTCGAGGCGGTCGAGAAGCACTACGGCTCCCACCGTGCGCTCGCCGGCCTGTCGCTCCGCATCGAGCCCGGCGAGTTCGTCTCGCTGCTCGGGCCGTCCGGCTGCGGCAAGACCACCGCGCTGCGTGCGCTCGCCGGTCTCGAGGCGATCGACGCCGGCGCGATCCGCATCGACGGAGCGGACGTCGCCGCGGTGCCGGTCGAACGACGCGACATCGGCATGGTGTTCCAGCAGTACTCGCTCTTCCCGCACATGACGGTGCGGCAGAACGTGTCGTTCGGCCTCGAGATGCGGAAGGTCGCCGCCCCAGCACGTCGCGAGCGCGTCATCGAGGCGCTCGACATGGTGCACCTCGCCGGCCTCGCCGACCGGTTCCCGCACCAGCTCTCCGGCGGGCAGCAGCAGCGGGTCGCCCTCGCCCGTGCCCTCGTCACCCGCCCGCGCGTGCTCCTGCTCGACGAGCCGCTGTCCGCGCTCGACGCGAAGGTGCGGGTGTCCCTGCGTGACGAGATCCGCCGCATCCAGAGCGACCTCGGCATCACGACCGTCTTCGTCACCCACGACCAGGAGGAGGCACTCGCCGTCTCCGACCGCATCGCGGTGATGAACGCCGGCGGCATCGAGCAGGTCGGGACGCCCGAGGAGCTCTACCGACACCCCGTCTCGGCGTTCACCGCGGACTTCGTCGGGCAGTCGAACCGCCTGCGTGGCGACCTGCGCAGCGGCGACGTGTTCGTCTACGGCTTCCGCGTCCCGGCGCTCGCAGCGGACACCGCGGACGGTCCGGTGCTCGCCTACGTCCGCCCCGAGGACGTCGCCTTCGCCGCCGAGGGCGTCACCGGCACCGTCGTCACGTCGAGCTTCCTCGGGTCGATCCGGCGCACGACGGTCCGGCTGGACGACGACACGGTCGTGACGGTGCAGCACGAGGTCGGCGACCGCCGCGCCGCTGGCGACGCCGTGGCCCTGCGACTGCTCGGCGCCCCGGCCGCGGTCGCTCCGCTCGCGTAGCGACCCCGTGCTCGGACCGTCCCGCCGAGACCCGGGCTGAGCGACGGATCGCGGGCCGCGCCGCCCGGGATCCGTCGCTGGACGCGAGACCCGACCCCGGCCGGGGCGACCAGGTGCCGGTCGGGGGGGGGGGGGGGGGGGGGGGGGGCCCCCGCCCCCCCCCCCCCCCCCCCCCCCCCCCCCCCGCCCCCGCGCCCCCCCCCCCCCCCCCCCCCCCCCCCCCCCCCCCCGGCCCGCGAGTCCTCACGACTGTGATTGACTCCCCGGACATCTCCTGGTCATGGATGTGGAACATCGGTACGAGAGTCTCTCCTCACTGAACCGAGGAGGTACTGATGGGTTGCAAGATCGGGCTGTTGATCGCGAGCGTCGTCGTGGTCGCAGGGGCAGTGGTGCCTGTTGCACAGGCGCACGCGGAGCCGAACTCCGTGCGTGAGGCGAAGCAGCTGTTGCAGACGACGGACTTCGACTCGGTGCTGCGACAGCTGCGGGCTGCAGACCTCGTCGAGTCCGAACGGGACGACCCGGACGGGCACCACGCGGTGGTCACGCTCGGCGACGGACTCGAGCTCGACGTCGTGCGGCCGAAGGGCGATGCTCGCCTGGGCGGAGGCTACGACGCTGGAGGGCAGTACGTGACGTTCAACCAGTACGACCAGAACCTGCTGTACAACGGAGCTGGCTTCGTGCTCGGTGCCGCGATCTGCGCGATCCCCGCAGTCGGCCAGCTCGCTTGCCTCGCCGTGCAGGCGATCATCGCAGTCGGCGCCGCCTACCTCGCGACGATCAAGGGGACGTGCAAGAACAACAAGCAGCTGAAGGTCTACTTCTCGAACAACCACGCTGCGCGTACGGGTTGCGTGTGAGCCCTCGTCGAGCTCGTGTCGTCACCCTCGTCCTGGTCGGGTCCGCGGCGGTCGTGATCCTGACAGCGGCACAGACGGCCACGGACGTGCCGTGGCTCGTCGTCGCGATCCGGGTCAGCATCGGGATCGTGTCGGTGCTCGTCGGATGCGGGCTCGTCCGGCTGCGGTCTCGCGGAGTGTCACGGGAGCGGCACGGGCCCCGGCCTCGGGGTCGCGGTCGCTAGGTGAACGCGCCCTGGTCGGCGGAGGGTCAGCGCTCGAAGCGCGCGGCCGGCTCGTCGGACAGGCCCGCCCGGACCCGTTCCAGCATGTCCGCGGACATCTCCGGCAGGGCGTCGAGCCGCGCCCAGAACGCCTCGGTGTTCTCGCCGTCCGCGGGGGCGGGCGTGCCGGACACGTACCGGCACGCGAAGACCAGGTCGAGGTACTGCGCCCGGTCACCGTTCGGGTAGGTCATCTCGGGCAGGACGTGCACCCAGGTCAGGCGCTCGGCGACCGCGACGACGTCGGCCTCCTCGAGGACCTCGCGCTCTGCGGCGACCGCGGGTTCCTCACCCGGGTCGACGATCCCCGTCACCGGCGTCAGCGCGCCGTTGTCCGCGCGCCGGACGACGAGCAGTTCGCGGTCGGGGCCCTCGCCGCGCGTGACGACGGCGGTGATGCCCGTCATCCACAGCGGATCGTTGCCGACCTTCTCGCGCAGGGACAGGACGAAGTCAGGGGTGGGCATGCCCCCACGCTACCGACCACCCCTGTCGGCGACTGGTCATGACCAGTAGGGTGAGGGCGTGGAGATCATCATCCTGTCGACGCCGGCCGAGGTCGGTCGTGTCGCTGCCGCCAAGATCGCCTCGGTCGTGGCCGAGAAGCCGTCCGCCGTCGTGGGTCTCGCCACCGGGTCGAGCCCGCAGGGCATCTACGCCGACCTGCGTCGTCGGGTCGAGGCGGGCGAGGTGTCCTTCGCCGCGGCCCGCGGGTTCGCCCTCGACGAGTACGTCGGGATCCCGCTCGAGCACCCGGAGTCGTACGCGTCGGTGATCCAGCGCGACGTCGTGGAGCCGCTCGGGTTCGACCCCTCGCGGGTGCGGGTGCCGGACGGCCGCGCGACGGACCTGGCGTTCGCGGCGAAGGAGTACGACGCTGCGATCCGGGCCGCCGGCGGGGTCGACGTGCAGATCCTCGGGATCGGGGCGAACGGGCACATCGGGTTCAACGAGCCGACGTCGTCGTTCGCGTCCCGCACCCGCATCAAGACCCTCGCACCGTCCACGCGTGAGGCCAATGCCCGCTTCTTCGACTCGCTCGATCAGGTGCCGACGCACTGCATGACGCAGGGGCTCGGCACGATCCTCGAGGCGCGTGAGCTCGTCCTCGTCGCGCAGGGCTCGGCGAAGGCCGACGCCGTGGCCGCCGCGGTCGAGGGGCCGCTGTCGTCGTTCGTGCCCGGGTCGGCGTTGCAGCTGCACGAGCACGCGACCGTCGTGGTGGACGAGGAGGCCGCAGCCGGGCTCCGTCTGGCGGACTACTACCGGTACACGTACGCCAACAAGCCGGAGTGGCAACGCTTCGAGTGACGCCTGCCGAGCGGGATCAGCGGGCGGACGCCAGGCGCGCCATCCCCTCGCGCAAGGTCTCCTCGGAGCAGCCGAAGTTGAGCCGGGCGTGGCCGATGCCCGGCTGCCCGAAGTCGCGACCGTTCGTCAGCGCGACCTTCGCCCGGTCGACCAGCCGCAGGGCGGGGTCGTCGCCCCACGGCAGGGCCCGCAGGTCGAGCCAGGCCAGGTAGGACGCCTGCGGCTGCCGGTACCCAGCACCGGGCAGGGCCGAGCCGAGCTCCTCGGCGAGCACACGGCGGTTGCCGGCCAGCTCGGCGAGCAGCGACGCGAGCCACGGCTCCCCGTCACGGAAGGCGGCGACGCTCGCGGTGTACCCGAGGATCCCGGTGCGCTCGACGACCTCGACGGGCAGCCCGTCGAACCAGCCGCGCGCCCGCTGAGACGCCCCGACCATGAGCGCACACTTCGTCCCGGCCAGGTTCCACGCCTTGCTCGCGCTCGTCAGGGCGACGCCGTGCTCGATCGCCTCGGGTCCGCAGGTGAGGAACGGGGTGAACACCGCGTCCGCGTGCACGAGCGGGGCGTGGATCTCGTCGGAGACGACGACGGCGTCCCACTCCGCGGCGAGCCGGGCGAGTGCCACCAGGTCGTCGCGGGCGTGCACGAGCCCGAGGGGGTTGTGCGGGTTGCAGAGCAGGACCGTCCGGGCGCCGCCGGCGAAGGCGCGCTCGACCCCGGCGAGGTCCATCCGCCATCCGGCCGTGGTGTCGAACGGGTCGGGTTCGCCGTCCGGGGCGAGCAGCGGCACCTCGGTCACGGTGCCGCCGGCCTCGCGGACGTACTCCCAGAACGGCGGGTAGACGGGCGGCATGACGACGACCTGGTCGCCGGGGTCGACGACCCGTCGGAGCATCTCGACCGCCGCCACCGACACGTCGGTGGTGGTCCGGACGAGGTCGGGGTCGACGTCCCATCCCCACCGGCGGTCGGCGAAGTCGGCGAAGACCTCGGGCAGCACCCGGGTGTGCCCGACGTACCCGGTGTCCCCGTTGCGGACAGCGCGCTCGAGGGCCTCGCGCACCGGCTCGGCGGGGACCGAGTCCATCTCGGCGACGAACATCGGCAGGACCTCGGGCGGGTAGGCGGTGTACTTCTCGCTCGTGCGGGTGCGCTGCGCATCGAACACCGAGATCATGACGCTCATGCGGCCATCCTGACAGCGCCGGCCGCGGACGTCACGCGACCGACGTGCCGAGCAGTTCCTCGGACAGTTCCCACACGCGTCGGGCGTCCTCGGCACTGCGGAGCGGCTTCCACAGCGGCGTCCGTCCGGGCGCTCCGCCGACACCGCCGGCACCCGTCGGACCCACGAACCCGCCGTCCCGCACGGCCGGGTCGGTGGCTGCGACGAGCGCCGGCAACCCGGCGGTCCTCGGGGTCCCGACGAGCAGGCCCCGAGCGGACAACCAGCGGATCACCCGGACCTGCGGGGTGTCCCCGCTCCGGCCGAGCTCCGGGCGCGCGGCGAGCAGGCTCGTCGGCGCGACGCCCGGGTGCGCGAGGTTGCTCGTGATGCCCCATCCGCGGTCGGCGCTCCGTCGGGCGAGCTCGAGCCCGAACAGGCCGAACGCGATCTTCGACTGCCGGTACGCGCGCATCCCGTCGTAGCTCCGCTCCCAGTTCGGGTCCTCCCAGTGCACGGCGCCGCTGCGCGCGACGATGCTGATCTGCGACGTGACGTGGCCGCGCGCCGCACGGAGCAGCGGCAGGAGTCCGCGGACGAGTGCGACGTGTCCGAGGTGGTTCGTGCCGAGCTGCAGCTCGAAGCCGTCGGCCGTGGTCTGCCGCTCGGGTGGGGTCATGACCCCGGCGTTGCCCACGAGCAGGCCGACCGGCTGACCGGCCGACCGCATCGACTCCGCGAACGCGTCCACCGAGGCGAGGGACGACAGGTCCATCGCGCCGAGCTGCACGTCGGCGTCCGGGTGTTCGCGGAGCACCCGGATGCGTGCGGCCTCGCCCTTGCTCGGGTTGCGCACGGGGAGCACGACCGTGGCGCCGGCGCCCGCGAGTGCCGTCGCGATGCCCAGGCCGATGCCGTCGCTCGCACCGGTGACGACGGCGCGGGTGCCGTCCAGTCGCGGCAGGGTGATGTCGATGGGTCGTGTCGGCACGGTGGTCTCCTCGGGATCGTCGCCCGTCGTCGGGCTGGTGCCAGCCTGCGTCGGCGGCCGGACCGCAACCAGGACCTGACGGACCGTGGCTGCGGAGGACGCGGACCGGCGAGGATGGGCCCGTGATCGATCGACCGGCGCTCGGCGCCTTCCTCCGCGGACGCCGGGAGGCCCTGCAACCGTCCGACGTCGGCCTCCCGCCGGGACAGCGGCGCCGGACCTCCGGGCTGCGCCGCGAGGAGGTCGCGGCGGTCTGCCACATGTCCCCGGACTACTACGCCCGGCTCGAACGGGGCACCGGTCCGCAGCCCTCCGAGCAGATGGTCGCCGCGATCGCGCAGGGGCTCCACCTGAGCCGGGCGGAACGCGACCACGTCTTCCGCCTCGCCGGGCACCGACCGCCGGAGTCCGGCGCGGGCTCGGACCACGTGGGCCCGGGCATGATGCGCATCTTCGACCGCCTGGTGGACACGCCGGCCGAGGTCGTCACGGAACTCGGCGAGACGCTCCTGCAGACGCCGCTCGCCGCCGCACTGTTCGGGGACGCGAGTCAGCGGCAGGGGCCGTCGCGCTCGATCGGCTGGCGCTGGTTCACCGAACCGGGTGCGCGGGACCTCTTCCCGCCGGAGGACCGCGACACCACCGCGCGGCTGTACGTGTCGTCACTGCGTGAGGTCGCGACCCGGCGCGGTCCCGGGTCCCGGGCAGCGCGGCTCGCGGACGAGCTCCTGCAACGCTCCGACGAGTTCCGGACGCTGTGGGACCGGCAGGAGGTCGGCCTCGTCCCGGGGACCGTCAAGCGCTACGACCACCCGGAGGTCGGCCGACTCGAGCTGCACTGCCAGGTGCTCCTCGACCCGGAGCAGGCGCACGTGCTGCTCGTCTACACCGCCGTCCCCGGGACCGAGAGCCACGACCGACTCCGGCTGCTGTCCGTCGTCGCGGCCTGACACCGTCGCCGGATCGTGACCACCCGTCCGCGATCGATCGGTGACGATGGACGCATGCGTCGGGGGACGAGGGGACTCGCCACGGCATCGGCCGTGCTGGTGCTCGTGACGACCGGCTGCGCCGGCATCGGGCCGACGGCGTGCACGGCGATCGGTCGGACCGACACCGTCGCCGTCGAGGTCCCGGGTTCCGCGGACCCGGCGTCCGGCGTCGCGGGCATCGTCGTCTGCCAGGGCCCGGACTGCACGCCCGGGGTGCCGCCCGAACCAGCCGTGCCGACCGCCCCTGGGGAAGCCACACCGGGCGCGCCAGCGGTCGGGACACTGCCGGACGGCACGGCGCCGACGGCAGTGCTCCCCATGGTCGAACACGACGGGGACGTGTGGTCCGTGCCGACCTCGTCGGACACCGCGGGACGCGGGCACGTGGCGGTCCTCGGCGCGGACGGCCGGGTGCTCGTCGAGCGTGGCGTCCACTTCACGTGGGTACGGCACGGCGGGTCCGAGCAGTGCGGTGGGCCCTCGACCGCCGAGGTCGTCGTCCGGCTGCCCTGACCGCCGGCATCCGTGACCCACCCGACTCCCGACCTCGACCGGTAGAAGTGGGGGACCGCATCCGACGCACGAAGGAGTGCCCCATGCCGGACCGCCACGCACCGCTCGACCCGGAGTCGCTCCCGGAGCCGGTCGACGTCAGCGACAACACCGAGGCGCTGCGTGCCGTGCACGAGGTCGTCGCCGCCGGACCCTTCGACGCGACGTGGGAGTCCCTCGCCGCCTACGAGCCTCCACGCTGGTACGAGGACGCCAAGTTCGGGGTCTTCCTGCACTGGGGCGTGTACTCCGTCCCGGCGTTCGGCAACGAGTGGTACTCCCGCGAGATGTACCGGCAGGGCACCGAGGCCTTCGACCACCACGTCGCGACCCACGGCGAGCACCGCGACTTCGGGTACAAGGACTTCATCCCGTCGTTCACGATGGAGCACTTCGACCCGGCCGCGTGGGCAGCGCTGTTCCGTCGTGCGGGTGCGCAGTTCGTCGTGCCCGTCGCCGAGCACCACGACGGGTTCGCGATGTACGACACGGACCGGTCCCGCTGGAGCGCCGCACGGATGGGGCCACGGCGCGACGTCTTCGGCGACCTCTCCCGAGCGGTCGACGAGGCGTGGATGGTCCGCGGCGCCTCGTCGCACCGTGCCGAGCACTGGTTCTTCATGAACGGCGGTGCCCGGTTCGACTCCGACGTGCTCGACCCGCGGTGGTCGGACTTCTACGGTCCCGCGCAGCGTGAGGAGACGGCTCCGAACGAGCGGTTCCTCGAGGACTGGCTCCTGCGCACCGTCGAGGTCATCGAGAAGTACCGGCCGCAGGTGCTCTGGTTCGACTGGTGGATCGAGCAACCGGCGTTCGCCCCGGTGCTGCAGACCCTCGCCGCGTACTACTACAACCGGGCGGCCGAGTGGGGACGCGAGGTCGTCATCAACTACAAGTGGGGAGCCTTCGCGCCCGGCACCGCGGTGTACGACATCGAGCGCGGAGCCGTGGCGGGCACCGAGCCGACCGTGTGGCAGAACGACACGTCGGTGTCACGGACCTCCTGGTGCTGGGTCGAGGGGCACGAGTACAAGAGCGTGCGCGAACTCGTCGCCGAGCTCGTCGACGTCGTCGCGAAGCGCGGGGTCCTGCTGCTCAACGTCGGCCCGAAGCCGGACGGCACGATCCCGGTCGAGGAGCAGCGCCTGCTCGAGGGCATCGGGCACTGGCTCGGCCTGCACGGCGAGGCGATCTACGGCACCCGGCCCTGGACCGTACCGTCCGAGGGACCGACCGCGGTGACCGCCGGGTCGTTCGTCGACGCTGCCGCTCCGGCGTACACGGCGGAGGACGTCCGCTACACCGTGCGGCACGACGTCACGGGCGACTCCCTCTACGCGGTCCTGCTCGCCCAGCCCGACGACGGCGTCGTACGACTGCGGTCGCTCGGGTCGGCGTCGGCGCTGCTCACCCGCACGATCAGCGACGTCGCGGTGCTCGGCTCCGGGACCGTCACGCGGTGGGACCGGACCCCGGACGCCCTCGAGGTGGAGGTCAGCGGCTCCACGACCGAGGACAGCGGACCCGTGCTGCGGATCCGCTTCGCGCCGGAGACGGAGCAGCCCCGCCAGGACCACCTGCACCAGTGACCGTCCGGCGGGAGCGCGTGGACGAGGTCACGCGCCGGCGGTGTCGGCGTGCATCCAGAACGGCGACCAGTGGTACCCGTCCGGGTCGTCGAACTGCCGCTGGTACATGAACGGGTACTCGTCGGTGTCCCCGGTCCGCCCGCCGGCAGCGCGGGCCCGCTCGACCAGCTCGTCGACGGCCTGTCGGCTGTCGAGGTCGAACGAGAGCGTGACCTTCGACGGGGTGTCCGGTCCACCCACCATGTCCTCCGTGCCGCCGACGCTCGCGTAGGCCTCGCGGCTGCTGAGCATCAGGTACTGGTCGGTCCCGAACACGACGCACGCGACGTCGTCCCGGGACATCCGCGGGTCGATGGTCCACCCGAGGGCCGTGTAGAACGCGGTGGCGCGCTCGACGCTCTCGACCGGGCAGGAGACGTAGAGCGCCATGCGGAGATGGTCCCGCCGCGCGCCGCCCGGGTCAAGACCTTGCGGGCACCAGCTCCCGGCCGGCGCCCCACACCCGGTGCACCTCGAGCGCGGGGGAGAGCGCCACGAGGTCCGCTGCGTACCCGGGCGCGACCCGGCCCAGCCGGTCCCCGAGCCCGAGCGCCGATGCCGGCACGCTCGTCAGCGCCGCGACCGCCTCGGGCAGCGACGCTCCGGCGGCCGACACGGCGAGCCGCAGCGCCGCGTCCTGCGTCAGCGTCGAGCCCGCGATCGTGTCCGTCCCGGCGACGCGCGCGACGCCGTCCACCACGTCCACCGTCAGCGACCCGAGCGCGTAGGAGCCGTCGGGCGACCCGGCCGCGGCCATCGCGTCGGTGATCAGTGCGACGCGCCCCGGCGCCGCACGGAGCAGCACGCGGGCGACGGCGGGGTGCACGTGCACACCGTCGAGGATGAGCTCGAGCGTCACGCGGTCGTCCTCGGTCGCCGCGGCGATCGGACCCGGCGCCCGGTGGTGCAACCCCGGCATTGCGTTGCACGCGTGGGTGAGCACGGTGGCACCGGCGTCGAAGGCCGCCCGGGCCTGGTCGTACGAGCAGACGGTGTGTCCGACGGCGACGGCGACCCCGGCGTCGACGAAGCGGCGGACGGCGTCCAGCGCTCCCGGCAGCTCGGGCGCGATCGTGACCTGCCGCAGGACCCCGGCACCCGCGTCGAGCAGGGCGTCCACGGCCGCCGGCGACGGATCGACCAGGTGGGCGGCGTTGTGGGCGCCCCGGTTGTCGGGGGAGAGGAACGGCCCCTCCAGGTGCGCGCCGAGCACGAGCGGGTCCGTCGCGGCGACGGTGCGGATGCGCTCGAGCGACGTCGCGAGCGCTGCCGAGGGGTTCGCGACGAGGGACAGGACCGAGCGGGTCGTCCCGTGCGCCCGGTGCACGGCGAGCGCCGCGTCGAAGGTGTCGTCCTCGTAGGCCGCGCCACCACCACCGTGCCCGTGCAGGTCGATGAACCCGGGCGTCAGGACGGCGTCGCCGAGGTCGACCACGTCCGGGGCGCTGGGCGCGTCGGCGCCGGACCCCACCGCTTCGATCACGTCGCCGGCGAGCAGGACCCACCCGTCGGCCGTGGAGCCGGCCTCGTCGACCAGGCGACCGGCTCGGACCAGCGTGCGCCGCGCCTCCAGACCGGACCCGGAGCCGGAGCCGGACCCGGAGCCGGACCCGGACCCTGACCCGGAGCCGAACCCGGACCCGGAGCCGAGGCCGGACACCGACGCAGGCCCGGAGCTCACGCCGTCTCCCGCCGGAACGCGACCACGCCGGAGAGCGCCGCGACCAGCACGAAGACCAACCCGACCACCGGGTGCCCGAGCGACACCCAGGCGCCGCCGGCCGCGATGACCAGCGCGGTCTCGACGACCACCTTGCCCACCACGTCGGTGTCGATCGGCGAGCGCGGCGAGCGGAAGAGGAACCAGACGACCGCGGCGAACAGCGGTGCCCCGACCATGAACAGCGCGCCGGGGAACGGGAACGGCCACGCGAGGTAGCCCCAGTACGCCAGTGACAGCAGCCCGAACGCGCACACCAGCACGCGCAGCACCGTCCAGCCGGAGACGGAGGCCCGGCGGCGTGCGGGTGCCGGATCGGTGGGCGGCGGGACGTCGCCCCGGTCGACGGGACTCTGCGGTGCGTTCGTCATGCGGTGCCTACCTGAAGATGATCGTGCGGGCGCCGTCGAGGAGGACGCGGTCCTCCGCGATCCAGCGCACCGCCTGCGTCAGCGTCCGGGACTCCTCGTCCTGGCCGATCGAGACCAGCTCGGCGGGCTCCTTCGTGTGGTCGACCCGGACGACGTTCTGCTCGATGATCGGGCCCTCGTCGAGGTCGCTCGTCACGAAGTGCGCCGTCGCACCGATGAGCTTGACGCCGCGCGCGTGCGCCTGCCGGTACGGGTTGGCGCCCTTGAAGCCGGGCAGGAACGAGTGGTGGATGTTGACGGCGCGGCCCTCGAGCGCGGCGCAGAGCTCCGGCGACAGGATCTGCATGTAGCGGGCGAGGACGACGAGTTCGATGTCGTGCTCCTCGACGGCCTCGAGGATCCGCTGCTCCATCGCCCGCTTCGCGTCCGCGTCGGTGACCGGCCGGTGCTCGAACGGCACGGAGTAGAACGCCGCCAGCCCGGACAGGTCGGCGTGGTTCGACAGCACGAGGGGTACCTCGATCGGCAGCTGGCCGCCGCGCTGCCGGTAGAGCAGGTCGTTCAGGCAGTGCCCGGCCTTCGACACGAGCACCAGGGTGCGCATCGGACGCCCGACCACGTCGAGCTGGACCCGCATGCCGTAGCGCTCGACGACGGGTGCGAGGGCCTGCTCGAACGTCTCGCGGTCGACCGGCGCCATGACCTGCAGGCGCATGAAGAACGAGTTCGTGTCGGCGCTCGAGAACTGTTGCGACTCGGTGATGTTGCCGTTGGCCGCGACCACGGCTCCGGAGACGGCGTGCACGATCCCGGGCTGGTCGTCGCAGACGAGCGTGAGGGTCCAGTGCGTGGGGTTCGGGGCGGTCACGGAGATCAGGGTACCGGGGCGCTCCGGCGTTCCTGCGGTTCGGCCGGGAGGCCCGTGGCGCGTCCGACGTGCGGCCCACGTCGCCGACAGGCCGGGGCTGACCCCTCGGGCGCCGCGTCCACAGGGGCTGGTCCTGTCGTGGGGGGCATCGGTACCCTGGAGAGGGGAGGGTGCGATGACGATCGACTCAGCGGTGCGGGTCCGCACCCAGGCCACGCGCGGCTTCGCCGTGCCCGCCAGCTTGGACGATCTCACGGGCCCGGCCGAGGGCTCGCTCCGGCTCCCCGACACGGTGTACTGGGGGCCCGACCCGGTCGTCGACCTGGCCTACTGGGACGATGTCGCGAAGGCGTACGAAGCAACCCTGCGTGAGGGCACGCTCGCTGACGTCCAGGCCCTGGTCAGTCCGGCGGTCCTCCGGCGATGGTGGTCGCGGCTCTTCCTGCCCGTCCGGATCCGATGTGCGTGGGAGAGCCGGTTCCCCGAACTCGTCTCGTGATCGCGAGCGAGGCGATGCAGCGACGCGTGGCGTCGATCGCGCTCGCCGCGACGAACGACTCCGGGTTCGCGCTCGCTGGTTCCGGCGCCATCCGTGAGCACGGGTTCACGTGCCGTCCTACTGCTGACGTGGACCTCTTCACGGACCGACGGGACGCAGGTGGGTTCGAGCGCGCTCTCGGCGATGTCATCGCGCAGCTCGCCTCCGAGGGCTTCGTCGTCACCGTCGCCAGACGCTTCGAGCTCTTCGCCAGGCTGCGGGTCACGCTCGATGGTGAGGTGGTCGAGGTCGACCTGGGCGTCGACTGGCGCGCTCGGCAACCCGTCGTGCTCGCCCTCGGCCCGGTGCTCGACGAGTACGACGCGGTGTCGAACAAGGTTGCAGCCTTGTTCTCGCGTGCGGAAGCGCGAGACTACCTCGACGTCGACGCGATCCGCCGGAGCGGGAGGTTCTCGGACGCCGAGCTCCTCGACGGCGCAGCCGAACACGACGACGGCTTCGATCGACAGCTCTTCGCCGAGGCGCTCCGACAGGTGCGGAGGATCGGTTCGCGGCGTGTGCGTGAGTACGGCGTGACCCCCGCCGAGTTGGCGGGTGTCGAGCGGAGGCTGACCGACTGGGCCGACCAGATCGAAGCGGCGTTCGGCGCCGAGCACTGACGCGCCACGTCAGCGCCGGTCCGCCCGCGCCAGCGCCCGGTCCGCGAGCGTCAGCACGCTGAGCAGCACGCCGACGCCGAGCATCACCCACGCGAGCACGTGCAGGTCCGGCGTGGTCGGGGCCTGGCCGAACACCCCGCCGATCAGCGAGGACGCCGCGATCGCGCCGATGTAGATGCTCGTGCGCGACAGTCCGGCGGCGGTACCGATGTACTCCGAGGGCACCACCGTGTACAGCGCCGCCTGGTTCGACACCGACGCCAGCGCCTGCGGCACCCCGAACAGCGCCGGCACGACGAGCAGCAGCACGAGCGGCGACCCGGCGTGCAGCAGGAGCAGGAGCCCGGCGCCGACCAGGGGGACGAGCGCCGCGACGACGAGCGGCCGGCGGACGGCGGTGCGTCGGGCGACCATGAACGACACCACCCCGGCGACGACGGCTGCCGGGAGCTGCAGGTACCCGGCGACGTCGCTCGGGTAGCCCGCGACGTCCTGCACCCACTGCGAGAACCCGTACGTCATCGTGTAGGCGAGCAGGTAGGTCAGGAACAGTCGCGCGTAGGTGCGGGACAGCGCGCCGTTCCGGACGAGCAGGCGGACGTCGACGAAGGGCTTCGTCGCGCGCAGTTCCCAGAGCACGAGCGCCACGAGCAGCACGACGGCGACCGCGAGCAGCCACCAGAGTCCGGCGCCGAGGTCGAGCAGGAACACCAGGAGCGCCGACACCGTGCCGGTCATGAGCACCATGCCGAGCGGGTCGAGCGCGGTCCGGACCGGCAGCTGCTCGGCGTCACGGGGTCGGAGCCGGTCGGACGGCAGCCACATCGCGGCGACGACGAGGCCGAACACGGCGAGCGGGACGTTCACCAGGAAGATCGCGTGCCAGCCGAACGCCGCGATCAGTGCGCCGCCGAGGGGCGGCCCGGCCGCAGCGGAGACCAGCGAGGTGATCGAGAGCGCCCCGAGCACGAGCGGCGGTGTCGGCTTCCCGATCCTGGCGGAGTGCTGCCGCAGGGTGGTGAGGGCGGCCGGGTACGCCGACGACGTCCCGATCCCGATCAGCACCCGTGCGGCGACCGCCCCGCCGAACCCGGTCAGCACCTCGGGCACGACACCGGCGACGCCGACGATCACGAGTCCGGTGAGGAAGACCTTCTTCGGGCCGAACCGGTCGGCGAGCTTGCCCATCGTCGGCTGCGCGACCGCGCTCGCCAGGTAGAGCGCGGCGACGAGCCAGATCGCCTGCGAGGCACCGATGCCGAGGTCGCGGGAGATCGGCGCGAGGGCGACGGACACCATCGTCGTGTTGATCGGGTTGAGCAGCGGACCGACCAGGACGGGGACGAGCAGCTTCGGGCCGAAGCCGCTGCCGCCGGTGGTGCCGGCGTCGGGGACGGTCGGGACGGGGGAGGTCGACGTGGACGTGGCGGGCTTCTTCCTGGGGTCAGTCGTCGGTGAGCGGCGTGAGGATCGCGAGGGCGCGCGCGACCGTCACCCGGTCCTCGTCGGGCAGCGCGGCGAGACGGTCCGCGAGCACCCGGGTCCGGGTGGTCCACGCGTCGGCGCGGGCTCGGGAGCCCGTCTCCGTGGCCCGGACGAGCGTGCGGCGGCCGTCCGTCGGGTCGGGGCGACGCTCGGCGAGCCCGAGGTCGACGAGGGCCTGCACGGTCGCGCCCATCGACTGCGGGCGGACTCCCTCGGCGCGCGCGAGGTCGGCGACGGTGCTCTCGCCGTGGCGCAGGAGCCGACCGAGCGCGGCGGTCTGGGACGCGGTGACCTCGTCGGCCTTCCCGGCGAGCAGCGTGCGGCGGATGCGACCGTGCAGGGTCAGCAGGTCGTCCGCGAGCGTGTCGATCGGTTCCACGGTGGAACAGTACGACTGAACAGGGCACCTTGCAAGGTTGCCTTCTGATCAGATGGTGCCGACCCCTCGTTGCTCGCCCGGATGCGCGACCACCGCGACCACCGCGGCCACCGCGACCACCGCGACCAGTTGACGGGCCGGGGCGGACGAGGCGGAACGTGCGCCGCGCCTCCCGGCCGTCCCGTCAGCGGGTGGTGAGGGTCGTGACGAGGTGTTCCTGCACGTACCCGATCCAGTCGTAGACGTCGCGCAGACCGAGGCCGGCGTCCCCGGAGGACGAGGCCTCCTCCGACGCGGCGTCGGTGATGCCGAGCCGCTCCGCGATCGTCAGCCGCAGGTCGGTGAGGCACCGCAGCCAGGCCTGCTCGTCCGGCGGGGTCATCGCGCCGTCCCGCGCACCGGTCAGCCAGTCGTGCACGACGTCGGCGTTCGCGGTCTTCTGGGTGAGCAGGTCCGCCTGCGTCCAACGGCGGAACTCGTCGCTCGCCTCGGTGTCCGACGGGTAGGCGTCCGGGAACATCCGCGCGGCGACGGGGTCGGACGCGAGGTCACCGCCGAGCACCTGCTGCAGCTGTTCGGTGAGCGACGTGAGGACGGCGCGCTCGCCCTCGGACATGGCGAGGTGCACACCGTCCTGGCGCCGGCTGAAGGGGATCACGCGTCCGGTCCCGCCGCGCGGTCGACGGTGGCCTGCAGGCCGTAGCCGTGCATGGCCTCGACGTGGCGCTCCATGGCCTCGCGGGCGCCGGTCGCGACGATCGCCCGGCCGTCGTCGTGCACCTGGCGCATGAGTCGCTCGGCCCGGGCGTGCGAGAAGCCGAAGTAGCTCTGGAAGACGTAGGTGACGTAGGACATCAGGTTCACCGGGTCGTCCCAGACCACGGTGACCCACGGCACGTCGAGGCGCGCGGCGAGGTCGGTGCGCTCCTCGACGTCGGGGCTGATCAGCGTCATGCGTCGACGGGGATGCTCGGGTGCATGTCCCCAAGGGTGACACGAACGTGCGCGCTCGGTACGATCGACGGGTCGCGACTGGCGTTGGATGGGTCACCATCGGGGAGCGACACCTGACACGGAGCGCGGCCGTACGCCTGGGCCGCGCCCACCCGTCCACCTCGTCGCGTCCGCGCGGCGACTCAGACAACGAGGAGTCCCGTGTCCATCACCGATCTGACGCCCGCCACCGCGCAGTCCACGTTCAACGCCCCGCTCGCCGAGGTCGACCCCGAGATCGCCGCCGTGCTGCAGAACGAGCTCGGCCGCCAGCGCGACACCCTCGAGATGATCGCGTCCGAGAACTTCGTCCCGCGCGCCGTCCTCGAGTCGCAGGGCTCCGTCCTGACGAACAAGTACGCCGAGGGCTACCCGGGCAAGCGCTACTACGGCGGCTGCGAGTTCGTCGACGTCGCCGAGCAGCTCGCCATCGACCGGGCGAAGGCCCTGTTCGGTGCCGCCTACGCGAACGTGCAGCCGCACTCCGGCGCGAGCGCGAACGCCGCGGTGCTGCACGCCATCGCCTCCGCCGGGGACACGATCCTCGGCCTCGAGCTCGCCCACGGCGGTCACCTGACGCACGGCATGAAGCTCAACTTCTCCGGCCGCATCTACGACGCGGTGTCCTACGGCGTCGACCCGGAGACGTTCGAGGTCGACTACGACGACATCCGTGCGAAGGCCATCGAGCACCAGCCGAAGGTCCTCATCGCCGGCTGGTCGGCGTACCCCCGCCAGCTCGACTTCGCGAAGTTCCGCGAGATCGCGGACGAGGTCGGCGCGACGCTCTGGGTGGACATGGCGCACTTCGCCGGGCTCGTCGCCGCGGGCCTGCACCCGTCGCCCCTGCCGCACGCCCACGTCGTGTCGTCGACGGTGCACAAGACGCTCGCCGGTCCCCGCTCGGGCATCATCCTGTCCAACGAGGAGTCGCTCTTCAAGAAGCTGAACTCCGCGGTGTTCCCGGGCCAGCAGGGCGGTCCGCTCATGCACGTGATCGCGGCGAAGGCCACCGCGTTCCTGCTCGCCGGCCAGCCGGAGTTCAAGGACCGCCAGGAGCGCACGCTGCGCGGTGCCCGCCTGCTGGCGGACCGGCTCACGCAGCCCGACGCGAAGGCCGCCGGCATCGACGTCCTCACCGGTGGCACCGACGTGCACCTGGTGCTCGTCGACCTCCGTGAGTCCGAGGTCGACGGCAAGCAGGCCGAGGACCTTCTGCACGAGGTCGGCATCACCGTGAACCGCAACTCCGTCCCCTTCGACCCGCGCCCGCCGATGGTCACCTCCGGTGTCCGCATCGGCACCCCGGCGCTGGCGACCCGCGGCTTCGGCGACGCCGAGTTCACCGAGGTGGCCGACATCATCGCGCTGACGCTCATGCCGAACCCGGACATCGCAGCGCTCTCGGCACGGGTGAAGGCCCTGACCGACGCGTTCCCCCTGTACGCGTGAGCGCCGCGCTCCCACGTGAGCGCTGGGCGGGGGAGGGCAGTGCCGTCCGCATCGACGGCACCGCCCTCGCCGCGCGCACGCTCGACGACCTGAAGGTCCGCATCGACCGCCTGCACGACCACGGGTTCCGGCCCGGGCTCGGCACGATCATGGTCGGCGCGAACCCGGGGTCGGTGTCGTACGTCGCCGGCAAGCACAAGGACTCGGCACAGATCGGGCTCGACTCGGTCCGCATCGACCTCCCGGAGACCGCTTCGGCCGCCGACATCCGCGCCGCGATCCTGCAGATGAACGACGACCCCCGGGTCACCGCGTTCATCGTGCAGCTCCCGCTGCCGCAGGGCATCGACCCGATCCCGATGCTCGAGCTGATGAACCCGGCGAAGGACGCCGACGGCCTGCACCCGACGAACCTCGGTGAGCTCGTGCTCGCCGTGCCCGGTGGGGCCGGCACGATCGACGCCCCGCTGCCGTGCACCCCGCGGGGCATCGTCGCGATGCTCGAGGCCTACGACGTCCCGATCCGCGGGCAGCACGTGACGATCATCGGCCAGGGCCTGACGGTCGGTCGTCCGCTCGGCCTGCTGCTCACCCGGCTCGAGGCGACCGCCACCCTCACGCACTCGCTGACCGAGGACGTCGCCGCCGAGTGCCGTCGCGCCGACATCATCGTCGCCGCGGCCGGGGTCGCCGGGCTCGTGCAGCCGGACTGGGTCAAGCCGGGTGCTGCGGTCATCGACGTCGGCATCAGCCGCGTCGTCTCCCCGGAGACGGGCAAGGCGAAGCTGCGCGGCGACGTCGACCCCGCCGTGGCGTCCGTCGCCGGGTTCCTGTCGCCCACGCCCGGCGGGGTCGGGCCGATGACCCGCGCGATGCTCATGAAGAACGTCGTCGAGGCGGCCGAGCGCCACCTGCGGTAGCGCGAGCCCGGTCGCCCGAGACTCGGCCAGGCGGACACTTCCGTCCCCTGTGCAGGACGAAACTGTCCGCTCGGCCGAGTCTCGGTGTGCGGCTTCGGACGGGAGGCGCGGATCACCCCCGCCACGCGCCTCCCGCGGTGCTACGGTCACGCCATGGGGGACGAACGACAGCTGACCGAACCGGTGCTGCGCCCGCGGCCCGAGCCGTCGCAGCTCACGAAGGACGCCCGCTGGCTGGTCCTCATCGTGGTGCTCTGCATCCTGTTCCAGCAGCCCGGCTCGAGCTGGAGCGCGACCTTCGTCCACGCCGGGCAGGAGTTCGACTTCCGGTCGTCGCCGGCCTTCGGGACGACGCTCCTGACCATCGGCATCGCCCTCGTCGGGTTCGCCGTCGCGGTCGCCCGCCGAGGCGCGAGCCGGTTCGACGAGCACACCGTGATGGGACTCACCCTCGCCGGCGTGCTCGGCGTCACCGTGGCGGTGTGGCTGCTCATGCCCGTGCAGACGGCGTGGGTGCAGTGGGCCGTCGAGCACGGTCGGACGCACCCGTTCGTGCTCGGGAACGTCGTCGAGACGACGCGGTACGCCGACTACGGAGGCTGACCGGCGGGCCGGCGGGCCGGCGGGCCGGCGGGCCGGCGGGCCGGCGGGCCGGCGGGCC